>CALNPU010000022.1 GCA_940588625.1 uncultured Caballeronia sp. | reverse complement strand
GAGCCCCTTTGTTGTTGACCGATTCGCTCGGGCTCCTGTCGCCGTTTATGCCGCGGTCTTTTACGCAGCCGTCAACAGCAGATTGCCGTCAAGCAACGCGTGCTTGAGGGCAACCTTCAGCATATCGGCAAGCTTCACGCGGAAACGATCTACCGGCCTATTCATGGGCCGTCGTGGGGCTACCGGTATCGGGCGCGGCTGACTGTGCGGTTGATCGCGGGCAAGGGCGGCGCGCTGGTGGGATTCCACGAGAAAAAGAGCCGTTTTGCCGCCGATATGGAAACGTGCGAAGTCCTGCACCCGAAAGTGTCTGCACTGTTGATGCCGCTGCGGTTGCTTGTACGCGATCTGTCCATTCGCGATCGCCTGCCGCAGATCGAAATGGCCGTTGGGGCCGAGATAATCGCGCTTGTGCTGCATATTCTCGAGCCGTTGACGCAAGCGGATGAAGCGCTGCTGCGTACTTTTGTCGACACTCATGGCGTGCAATTCTGGCTGCAGCCGAAAGGGCCGGAGACGGCTTATCCGTTTTATCCCCTCGGGCAGGAACTGGCTTACACGCTGCCTGAATTCGGTATTCGCATGCCGTTCAAACCAACCGATTTCACCCAGGTCAATCATTAGATCAACCGGGTGCTCGTCAGCCGGGCTTTGCGGCTGCTGGGCGCGCAGCGCACGGATCGGGTGCTGAATCTCTTTTGCGGCATCGGCAATTTCACGCTGCCGCTCGAGCGGATGGCGCGTGAGGTCGTGGGCATCGAGGGTAGTGCAGGGCTAACGGAACGCGCGCTGGAAAATGCCAGGGTAAATGGCGTCCATGAGCATACGTCGTTTGCCTGCCGAAATCTCTTCGAGATTACCGCGGACGATTTTCGGGCGCGAGGCCGGTTACCGGATGAAGGGAGCGGGCGTGGCGAACATGTTTCCGCATACATCGCACGTCGAATCGATTGCGCTGTTCGAGCGCGACTGAATCCCCGCCCGCTGCAGACATAAAAAAACCGGCCCTCGAAGGGCCGGTTTTGCACGAGTAACGTCAGACTAACGTGCAATCAGTTCCGGTTGCCGCCGAAGATGCCGAGCAGCATCAACAGGTTCGTGAACACGTTGTACAGGTCCAGATAGATCGCGAGTGCAGCGCTGATGTAATTCGTTTCACCGCCATTCACGACGCGCTGGACGTCGAACAGCATGTACGCCGAGAAGATCACGATGGCCAGCACCGACACCGTCAGCATCAAGGCCGGCAGGTGCAGGAAGACGTTCGCAAACGCGGCCAGCAGCAGCACCAGTACGCCCATGAAGAGCCACTTGCCGAGGCCCGAAAAATCACGCTTGCTGACGGTTGCGATAGTCGCCATGGCGGCGAAGATCACACCAGTGCCACCAAACGCCAGTATGATGAGCTGCGGCCCGTTCGTGTAGCCGAGAATGAAGCTCAGCAAACGCGACAGCATCAGGCCCATGAATAACGTGAAGCCTAGCAGCACGAATACGCCGAGGCCGCTGTTCTTGGTGCGCTCGATTGCGAACATGAAGCCGAACGCAGTGGCCATGAAGGCGATGAAGCTCATGGTAGGGCTGGTGGCCGCGAACAGGGAGAAGCCCGTTGCTATGCCAACCCACGCGCCCAACACGGTTGGGACCATGGACAGCGCGAGCAGCCAGTACGTGTTCCGTAGCACGCGGTTGCGGGTTTCGGTCGACGTTACGCTACCGCTACGGCCAAAACTGTAAGGGGATTCGTTCATGGTTTCTCCTTGCCTAAACTTGTGTAAAGCCATCTGGGTCAAAAACACCGGCTTAATTTGCCGTAAAAAAACGCCGACACTGCCGCGAGCAAACACGGCTTTTATCGGTCAGGCCGCTTCGTTGGACGATTTGCCGCGAAACCCCTTTGGTTGCATTGTACGCTTCGGTCCGACGGGCCTTCCAACACGACATATGAGTCTATCTTGCGCCGAAATCAACAATGCTGCTGTGCAGTAAGTAATAAAAGACCGCTAAAATTACCGCGCGTTTCATACCCACACTGTGATTCGCACTGCGCGCACCGCAATTCCGAACTACGTTTCACCTATGCTTACGGAAGTCGTAAGGTTATACTCGCAATCATACATCGCTTCGTGCTACACACAATTATCGATTAATTTATATTCGTAACTTTTCATGGCGATCGAGCGCACCCTGTCGATTATTAAACCGGATGCAGTGGCAAAGAATGTGATCGGCCAGATCTACAGCCGTTTTGAGCAAGCTGGCCTCAAGATCATCGCGGCTCGCATGGTCTACCTGTCGCGCGCTGACGCGGAAAAGTTCTACGCGGTTCACGCTGCACGCCCGTTCTTCAAGGACCTGGTCGAATTCATGATCTCGGGCCCCGTGATGATCCAGGCACTGGAAGGCGAGAACGCCATCCTGACGAATCGTGACCTGATGGGCGCAACCGACCCGAAGAAGGCCGACAAGGGCACGATTCGTGCGGATTTCGCCGACAGCATTGACGCTAACGCGGTACACGGTTCGGACGCGGCTGAAACTGCCCGTCAGGAAATCGCTTTCTTCTTCCCCGAAGTGAACGTCTATTCGCGTTGATTCGGGAGTAGCTTTATCGCGGGAATTGGCGCGAAATAGCTGGAATGCGGCTCAAAACGTGTTCCAGCCTTCGCTCAGCAAGGAAATGTCAGAATCGAAATGACAGCTGCAACAGTCAACCTTCTGGACCTCGATGCGGCAGGACTCGTCGCTTATTGCGACAGCCTGGGCGAAAAGCCGTTTCGCGCCAAGCAATTGCAACGCTGGATTCACCAGTTCGGTGTCGACGCCTTCGACGGCATGACGGACCTGGCGAAATCGCTGCGTGAAAAATTGAAAGGGCGGGCCAGCCTGGACATGCCCGCCATCGTCCGCGATCACGTATCCACCGACGGCACGCGTAAGTGGCTGATCGACGTGGGTAACAGCAACGCGGTCGAGACCGTCTACATTCCAGAAGAAAATCGCGGCACGCTGTGCGTTTCGTCGCAAGCGGGCTGCGCGGTGAATTGCCGTTTTTGCTCTACCGGCAAACAGGGCTTTTCTCGCAATCTGAGCACGGGCGAGATCATCGGCCAGTTGCGCATGGTCGAATTTGCACTGCGTGCATCGAAAAGCGGCAGTGACGGCGCGCCGGATAACGGTAAGGCCGACCGCGTGGTGACCAACGTCGTGATGATGGGCATGGGCGAACCCCTGCTCAACTACGACGCCGTCGTGCCGGCCATGCGACTGATGCTCGACGACAACGCGTACGGGCTGTCGCGCCGCCGCGTGACGTTGTCCACTTCGGGCGTCGTGCCCATGATGGACCGCCTCGGCGCCGACCTGCCGGTTGCGCTTGCGGTGTCGCTGCATGCGCCAATCGATTCGCTTCGCGACATGCTTGTGCCGCTTAACAAGAAATATCCGCTGCGGGAATTGATGGCGGCGTGCCAGCGTTACTTGTTGGTTGCGCCGCGCGATTTCATCACATTCGAATATTGCATGCTCGACGGCGTGAACGACACTGAAGCTCACGCGCGCGAACTGGTTGCGCTCACGCGTGACGTGCCGTGCAAATTCAACCTGATCCCGTTCAATCCGTTCCCCGAGTCCGGGTTGACGTGCGCGAGCAACGAACAGATCAAGCGGTTCGCCCAGGTGCTGATGGACGTTGGTGTTGTGACAACGGTGCGCAAGACGCGCGGTGACGACATTGACGCGGCATGCGGGCAGTTGGCCGGCGCCGTTCAGGACCGTACGCGTCTTGCCCAGCGCATGGGCAAGACGGCAAAGGTCATCGAGGTTCGCGCGGTCTAAGCCTGGAGCGGGATGCGTGCGCTGCCGACCTACGGCGCCTCATTCGCGGAAGGACCGGAAAATCCGGCAATAAATGCTAGAAGGCGGCATGCAATGCCGCGCATTTTGTTATAAAGCCTTCTGCAACGCCGACTCGGTTGTGTCTGCGGTGGCGCTACGGTCAACAACGAAGCTGAACAGCGACAAAAAAGAATCGATGCGAGGAAATTGGGATGAGTGAGCCGCGGCACCCGACGCCTTTCGGCGCTCATAAAGGTTACCAATCGGGCAGTCAGGCCCGAGCTTTGCCCGGAAGTCAACCCGAAAAAACCGTGAGCGCCGCCAGTACCGCGCCGGGTGGCATCCAGCAGGCAGCGAGTCTTGATTCGGTGGCCGCAGTCGGTGCGCGTCTTACGCAGCTTCGCGAAGCGAAAAACTGGTCCCTGGATGACGTATCCGCGCGGCTGAAAGTGTCGCCGCAGAAATTGCGTGCGCTTGAGAGCGGCGATCTCAGCCTTTTCCCTGACCGGAACTTCGCGACTGGCATTGTGCGCAGCTACGCGAAAATCATGGGGACCGATCCCACTCCCTTTACGGCAGCGCTGCGTCACGCGAATGGTTCGGTCGAACAGAATTTGTCGTTGCCGGCGTCGTCCGGTGCGGGTTTGCCGCGCGGTCGAGTTTCGGTCCCGTTCGGCGGTTCACCGAAGCGCCGGTCATGGCTATGGGGTGTCGCTGCGGTTGTCGTTGCCGTGATCGCACTAGCAATGTGGCACACCGGCGGGGATTCCGCCGCGTGGTTTGCCCGGCTGAAGGCCAGCGCCAACGGCGCAACCCAGGCAACGAGTGGCGACACAAGTGCGAGTTCATCGGTGGCGGCCACTGAGGAGGCGACGGCCAACACGGGTTCGGTCGCATCGGGCAACGCTGCTACTGAAGCGCCTGCGGTCGGTGCTCAGGCTGAAACACAGCCAGGTGCGCAGCCAATGCCCAGCCCGCTAGGTACGAATGCGCTTCCAGCGTCGTCGTCCACTATTACGGCCATTCAAGGCGCAGCCGCGCGCGCGCAAAGCGCGAGCGCGCCGTTGGCGAATGCAGTGAAAGCCGCGCCGTCGGCTGATGCGGCTGTTACGGCATCAGCCACTGCTTCAGTCGGAGCGGGCGCGAACGAACTTGAATTGAAGGTGGCGAGCGATAGCTGGTTCAGTGTACGCCAGAAGGACGATAAGGAAGTGTTTTCAGGCTTGGTCAAGGCCGGCAGCGTGCAGCGAGTAACTGGCGACGCGCCGTTCAAGATCACGGTTGGAAATCGGGCGGGTCTCGATTCGTTGACGTTCAACGGACAACCCGTCGATCCAGCCAAATTCGGCCCTGCGAAGGGCAACGTCGCTCGCTTCTCGCTGCCCTGATCGCCAGGCGCTGCGTGTTGGTGCGTGGTTGAGCCCGCGCCGGTTTTGGAAGCGGGCTCGAAAGCCATACACCACACCGCTGGAGGAGTCTTGATGCGGCTTCTCAGCCCTGACACGGAGTTGTGCGAAGATTTCATCAAGGCGTCGCAAAAGTGGCGGCGCCGTTTTATGTCCTCGAGTCTCATTCATGTCCAGATACGCGTCACCGTGTGATAGCCGGCGGCGCAAAGGGTCTTTCGATGCAATCCGAAGCTCACCAACCCCTTATTGATGAAAGCAAGATTTGTTCGTCGGAGCCAGTCTTCGGCGGATCGTGGAAACGGCGGGCGTCGCACGCCGTGGACGTACGCTGGGGCGGCCAGCTCGTCACAATTGGCGGCGATGCGCCCGTGCGCGTCCAGTCAATGACGAACACCGATACCGCCGATGCCATCGGCACTGCCATCCAGGTCAAGGAACTGGCGCAAGCCGGTTCGGAACTGGTGCGGATCACGGTGAACAAGCCTGAAGCAGCGGCGGCGGTTCCCGCGGTACGCGAGCAGCTCGACCGGATGGGTGTGACCGTGCCGCTGGTCGGCGACTTTCATTACAACGGTCATACGCTATTGCGCGACTATCCGGCTTGCGCCGAGGCGCTGTCGAAATACCGGATCAATCCGGGCAACGTTGGCGCAGGAGCCAAACGCGACACGCAGTTCGCCCAGATGATCGAAGCGGCTGCGCGCTACGACAAGCCGGTGCGGATCGGCGTGAACTGGGGCAGCCTCGACCAGGATCTGCTCGCACGGATGATGGACGAGAACGCGGCCCGCTCCACCCCGTGGGAAGCGCAAAGCGTGATGTATGAAGCGCTGATTCAATCGGCGATTGGGTCGGCGGAACGCGCGGTCGAACTCGGCCTCGGGCGCGACAAGATCATCCTGTCGTGCAAGGTCAGCGGCGTGCAGGACCTGATCGCGGTGTATCGCGAACTGGCCAAGCGTTGCAGCTTTGCGCTGCACCTCGGCCTGACCGAAGCGGGCATGGGATCGAAGGGCATCGTGGCGTCGACGGCGGCGTTGTCGGTGCTGTTGCAGGAAGGAATCGGCGACACCATTCGCATCTCGCTCACGCCGGAACCCGGCGGTGCGCGGACCGGCGAAGTGATTGTCGGCCAGGAAATTCTGCAGACCATGGGCCTGCGCTCGTTGACGTCGATGGTAATCGCGTGCCCGGGCTGCGGACGCACCACCAGCACGTTGTTCCAGGAACTGGCGTCGCAGATCCAGACTTATCTGCGCAATGAAATGCCCGTGTGGCGCGATCAATTCCCGGGCGTCGAGAAAATGCACGTCGCGGTGATGGGTTGCATCGTGAACGGGCCGGGTGAATCGAAGCAAGCGAACATCGGCATCAGCTTGCCGGGGTCGGGCGAGAATCCAGCGGCGCCGGTGTTTATCGACGGCGTGAAAGTCAAGACGCTGCGCGGCGAGCATATCGCCCAGGATTTCCAGCAAATCGTCAGCGATTACGTGACGCGCACTTACAGCAAGCGCGAAACCACGCAAGCAGAAAAACTTTAAAGACAGATGACTGAACAGAAGAAAAAGCTCGAGAAACTGAGCGGCGTGAAGGGCATGAACGACATCCTTCCGCAGGATGCCGCGTTGTGGGAATTCTTCGAAAGCACCGTCAAGTCGATGCTGCGCGCATACGGCTACCAGCAGATCCGCACGCCCATCGTCGAGCCCACGCAGTTGTTCACGCGTGGTATTGGGGAAGTGACGGATATCGTCGAGAAGGAAATGTACAGTTTCACCGACGCGCTCAACGGCGAGCACCTCACGCTGCGCCCGGAGAATACCGCTGCCGTGGTGCGTGCGTCGATCGAACACAATTTGCTTTACGACAGCCCCAAGCGGCTGTGGTACATCGGTCCCATGTTCCGTCACGAGCGTCCGCAGCGCGGACGCTACCGGCAGTTTTACCAGGTCGGCGTGGAAGCGCTCGGGTTTACCGGTCCGGATACCGACGCCGAGATCATCATGATGTGCCAGCGGCTGTGGGATGACCTCGGTCTGTCGGGCATCCGGCTTGAGCTCAACTCGCTTGGCCAGCCTAAAGAGCGTGCGGCGCATCGCAAGGAATTGATCGCGTATCTCGAGCAGCATGTTGATGTCCTCGACGAAGAATCGACGCGCCGTCTCTACACCAATCCGTTGCGCGTGCTGGATACCAAGAATTCCGCCATGCAAGAGATTGCGCAGAACGCACCGAAGCTCGTCGATTTCCTCGGGCCCGAATCGCTCGCGCACTTCGACGGTGTTCAGCGTTTGCTGAAGGCGAACAACATTCCGTTCAAGATCAATCCGCGTCTCGTTCGTGGCCTTGATTACTACAACCTCACCGTATTCGAATGGGTGACCGACAAGCTGGGTGCGCAGGGTACAGTAGCCGGCGGTGGCCGCTACGATCCGCTGATAGAGCAACTAGGCGGCAAGGCGACGGCGGCATGCGGCTGGGCGATGGGTGTCGAGCGCATTCTTGAACTGCTGAAAGAAGAAGATCTGGTGCCGGCGCCGGAAGGAACCGACATCTACGTCGTTCACCAGGGTGAGGCGGCGGAGCAGGCGTTTGTCATCGCCGAGCGCCTGCGCGATACTGGCCTGGACGTCATTTTGCATTGCAGCCCTGACGGCACGCCGGCGAGCTTCAAGTCGCAAATGAAAAAGGCTGATGCAAGCGGCGCGGCTTTTGCCGTGGTGCTGGGCGAGAACGAATTGGCTCAGGGCATGGTGGGCGTGAAGCCGCTGCGCAGTGCATCGGTTGAGTCGACAGGTCAAAAGAACGAGCAGGCCACGGTGCCGGTGGAAGACTTGACCGAATTTCTAATCAATGCGATGGTGGCAACCGCCGCCGGGGCCGACTGACTGATTGTCAGGCGGCGCCACGCGCGCGCGAGCCGCGCGGCGGCCTGAAACAAAGGCGCGCAGCGTTGCGCACGAACACAAAAGCAATCAAGGAATACGCATGGCATGAGCTATCACGAAGAACAAGAGTCACTAGAAAACCTGAAAGCCTGGTGGGCCCGATGTGGCAACTCCACGACCTGGATCGTGCTGGCGGTGCTTGTCGCTGCAGCGGCCTGGAATGGCTGGAATTTCTGGCAACGGAAGCAGGCTGCGGAAGCCGCCGTGCTCTACGACCAGGTGCAGCAGGCGGTGGCATCGAGTGACAAGGCGCTGGTTACGCGCGTGTCCACGGACATGGAAAACAAGTTCGGCGGCATCGCTTACGCGCAGATGACGGCGTTGGCTGCTGCCAAATCGCTGTACACTGCCGGGGACAGTGCAGGGGCTAAAGCGCAACTGCAATGGGCCGCCGATCACGCGAAAGACGCTGAATACAAACAGATCGCGAAACTGCGGCTGTCTTTGTTGCTGCTTGACGAAAAAGCCTATGACGCTGGCCTGAAGGTGCTCGACGATGCACCGCTCGACGCGTTCAAAGGCGTGGTGTCGGATCGCCGCGGTGACCTGCTGGCGGCCGAAGGCAAACGCGATGACGCGCGTGCGGCTTACAAGGTTGCGCTCGACACGCTGCCGAAGTCCGACACGTCCGCCCGTCAATTGGTCCAGTTCAAGCTGGACGCACTCGGCGACTAGCGCTGACGGCTGGTCTCGAGATCTGTCAGCCGACCTCCTCGTCCTTATGCAGGCGCGTTGCTCACTATGTGTTAAAATTTAAAATCGCTGATTTGCAGCAGTGAAGCAGCAGTGAAAGCGGTGAATATTTTTTAAAACTTGGGCGAGCACCACGCCGCACACCGATCAACCAATTTCACTTCTTATTCATGTTGCGTCCACCGATGACCTTTCTGAAACGCTACGCTCTCCTGCTCGCTTGCGCGATGACGGTTATGCTCACCGCCTGCGCCACCAAGGACGAACGCCGCGTACCGACTCCGCTTGTAGACATCAAGCCGGTTCTAAATGTGGAGCAGGCCTGGAAGGCGAGCGTCGGCAAGGCCGGGCGTTACCTGTTCTCGCCGGTGGTAGTCGGCGACTTCGTGTACGCGGCAGGCACCAACGGCACGGTGGCGAAGATCGATGCCAAGACCGGTCAGGACGTATGGCGCATCAAGCTTAAAGACGATCTGTCGGCGGGCGTGGGCAGCGACGGCAACCTGACCGCGGTCGGTGGCCTGAAAGGCAACGTCTACGTGCTCGCACCGGACGGCAAGCAACTCTGGACGGCAGTAGCGCCGGGCGAAATCATCTCGCCGCCGCTGGTCGGCAATGATCTGGTCATCGTCCGGACGATTAACGGCAAGGTCGTCGCGTTCAACGCGCAAACCGGCGGCGAACAGAAGTGGATTTTCCAGGCGCGCGCCGTGCCGCTCAACCTGCGTGTGGCTGCCGGCATGACGTTTGCCGCGTCCCAGGTGGTCCTGGCGGGCTTCCCGGGTGGCACCTTCGCAGCAATCAATCTGCAGACTGGCGACGCCTACTGGCAGACGCCGGTGTCATTCCCGAAGGGCGTGACTGAAGTCGAGCGCATCAACGACGTCACCGGCGCACCTACGCTGGTGGGATCGGAGACGTGCGCGGTGACGTTCCAGGGACGCATTGCGTGTTTCGACGCGAATTCGGGCCGTCCGCAATGGGAAAAGTCGTTCTCGAGCGACAGTGGCCTGGCGCAGGACAATGAAATAGTCGCGGCCGGTGACGACTGGTCGATCGTCAACGCGTTCAGCGGAATCGACGGTGCGCCGCTCTGGAAAAACGACAAGCTGAAGAATCGCATGGTCAGCGTGCCGTTTATTCTGGGCCACGCGGTCGTACTCGGCGACTATCAGGGTTATGTGCATTTCCTTTCCACGGCAAATGGCGAATTCGTCGGCCGAGCCAAGACCGATGGCAGCGCGATCACGGCTGCGCCGCTGCTGGCAGGCGATACCCTGGTTATCCAGACGCACGACGGCGGCCTGTACGGTTTCCGTCCGCGCTGATGCGAAGGTTTGAGTTGATCTAACGTTCTGACGAACGTGCTGGCTTTACCGGGCGTTCGTGTTTTTTCGGACTTTTTTGTTTTTTGAGTCCGCGCCGTGCAAATAGAATCGATTCATCAAGGCTGCGCGTGAAGGATCATCGTGCGGCAAATAAGCGCACAAGCAGCATATAAGCAGGTCAGGCAACGGTACAGTAACAAAAGGCAACACCAGGCATCGGGATTCCGGCAGCAGGATTGTGCAAGCGGGTCCGCAGCTTCTGGTGACGTTGCTCGATCAATCATGTCGTTTGGCGGAGCGTTCGGTGCGTTCCACATGCGCTTCAAATGCCATGAACGTGGAACATCGCTGCACGCCGCGGTCGCTCCGCTGGAACCGTGCTAATTTTCGACACATCGCCGGGCCACGCACACTCGCGACTCGCCGTTTCCTCCGGACTTTTATCCGGCGCGCGCTGGGCCGGAATCATCAACTTGAACACCATCTGATGAAACCCGTAATTGCCCTCGTGGGGCGCCCCAATGTGGGGAAATCGACGCTTTTCAACCGCCTGACGCGCTCGCGCGACGCACTCGTCGCCGACTTGCCCGGCCTTAGCCGTGATCGTCACTATGGCGAAGGCCGGGTCGGCGATCATCCCTACCTGGTGGTCGACACCGGTGGTTTCGAACCGGTAGCGAAAGACGGAATCCTACACGAAATGGCTCGCCAGACCAGCCAGGCGGTGGAAGAAGCCGACGTGGTCGTCTTCATCACCGACGGTCGTAATGGACTCGCGCCGCAGGACAAGGTGATCGCGGACTACCTGCGCAAGACGGGCCGGCCGCTGTTCCTCGTGGTCAACAAGGCCGAGGGCATGAAATACAGCGCGGTGGCTGCCGACTTCTACGAACTGGGCTTAGGCGATCCGCGCGCCATTTCCGCGGCGCACAGCGACGGCGTGACCGAAATGATCGGTGACGCGCTCGAGATCGCGTATGCCGGCCAGTCGGAAGAAGACCCGGAGGAAAAGGCTGCGCGTGGCGTGAAAATCGCCATCGTGGGACGTCCGAATGTCGGCAAGTCGACGCTGATCAATGCGTTGGTCGGCGAGGAGCGCGTGATCGCGTTCGATATGCCTGGTACCACGCGCGACTCCATCTATGTTGATTTCGAGCAAAGCGGCCGCAAATACACCTTGATCGATACGGCGGGATTGCGCCGCCGCGGCAAGGTGTTCGAGGCCGTGGAAAAGTTTTCGGTGGTGAAGACGTTACAGTCTATTTCCGACGCTAACGTGGTGATCCTACTGCTCGATGCGCAGCAGGACATCTCGGACCAGGACGCGCATATCGCGGGCTTCGTGGTCGAGCAGGGACGGGCGCTGGTGGTAGGGGTCAATAAATGGGATGGACTGGACTCGCATGTGCGCGAGCGCACCAAGGCCGACCTGACGCGCAAGCTTAAGTTTCTGGACTTTGCTAAATACCATTACGTGTCCGCGCTGGAAAAGACGGGCATCAGCCAGTTGATGAAATCAGTGGATGACGCCTACGCCGCCGCCATGGCCAAGTTGCCCACGCCGAAGCTCACGCGCGCGCTGATTGACGCGGTGGAATTTCAGCAGCCGCGGCGTCGCGGGCCGATTCGTCCGAAGCTGCGTTATGCGCACCAGGGCGGACAGAATCCACCGATCATCGTCGTGCACGGAAATGCCCTCGATGCGATCACCGACAGCTATAAACGTTACCTCGAAGGGTGCTTCAGGGAAACTTTCGGGCTGGTAGGGACTCCATTGCGCATAGAGTTCCGTTCAAGCGCGAACCCTTACGCGGACAAAGGCTGAACCCCGCGTGCACCAAGCGTTTCGCCGGGTTTCAGGCGGTCGTGGCGCGCTGGTGCGAAAATGAAAATCGGCTATAGTATAGCGATTGACGGCGGATCTCTTTTTCTTCGTCGCAATCACGATTAACCTGCAAAAATAATACGGAAAATAATACGGAGTTTGCTATGAGCAACAAAGGGCAATTGTTACAAGACCCGTTTTTGAACGCACTGCGAAAAGAGCATGTGCCAGTGTCGATCTACCTGGTCAACGGTATCAAGCTGCAAGGCAATATTGAATCATTCGACCAGTACGTCGTGTTGCTCCGGAATACGGTTACCCAGATGGTCTATAAGCACGCCATTTCGACGGTTGTGCCGGCGCGTCCGGTGAATTTCCACCCGGATGCAGAGACGCCCTAAACCTCGTTGCGTCCAGTGTAAGCGCATGAATGAACATGCTAATTCACCGGTCGCTTCAAAATGAAAACATTAATTTGATCAACGCAGCGCTTGTCGGTGTCGACTTCGGAAAAATCGATTTCGATGCCAGTCTCGAAGAACTGGGTCTGCTCGCACAAAGTGCGGGTGCCCATCCCGCCGTCACCCTGACCGGTCGCCGTTCCAGGCCCGATGCCAAGATGTTCGTCGGCAGCGGCAAAGTCGAAGAGCTGCGCCTCGCGTGCGAAGCCAACGACGTGGAACTTGTCATTTTTAATCACGCGCTCGCGCCCGCGCAGCAGCGCAATCTGGAAACGGCACTTGACCGGCGTGTGATCGATCGGACCAGCCTCATCCTCGACATTTTCGCGCAGCGTGCCCGTAGTCATGAAGGCAAGCTGCAGGTCGAACTCGCACAGCTCCAATACTTGTCCACGCGCTTGATTCGCGCATGGATTCACCTTGAACGGCAGAAGGGTGGTATTGGCTTGCGCGGCCCGGGTGAAACGCAGCTTGAAACTGACCGCCGGTTGATCGGCGAGCGAATCAAGGCGCTGAAGGCGCGCTTGATGAAGTTGCGGCGCCAGCATGGCACGCAGCGGCGTCAGCGCGAGCGCAACCGGACTACGTCGGTGTCGCTCGTCGGTTATACGAACGCGGGCAAGTCGACGTTGTTCAATGCGTTGACGAAGGCGCAGGCGTACGCGGCAGACCAGTTGTTCGCCACGCTCCATACCACCTCCCGCCGGGTTTATCTCGGCGAGGAAGCGGGTCAGGCCGTGGTGTCGGATACGGTCGGGTTTATTCGCGACCTGCCTCACCAGTTGGTCGCGGCTTTTCGTGCGACGCTTGAAGAAACCGTTCAGGCTGACTTGCTGCTGCAGGTGGTGGATGCGTCGAGCATGGTGCGGCTCGATCAGATCGATGAGGTAAACAAGGTGCTAAGCAGTATTGGCGCCGACGGCATTCCGCAGATTATCGTTTTCAACAAGATCGACGCGGTGCCTGAGCTGGCGGCCCGTGGCAATGCGGTTGAAAGGGACGAGTATGGTAATATTTTGCGCGTCTTTTTAAGCGCGCGAACCGGTCAGGGACTTGACGCGCTGCGCGCGGCCATCGCCGAATTTGCGGCTTCCGAACCCAAAGATAACAACGAGTACACGGAACTTCCGGACGGCAAAATCGTGCCGGAGTCCATGGATAGCACATCCGACGACGGAACCACGCTACCGAAAGATCACCGGTCAGCAGAGGAAAGTGACGACCGCAAGGTCCCCGAGCACGGGCACTGATCTGTTCCGATTTGCATTGACCCGGCTGTCTAATGATGGTGAATCACCGAGTGAACGACTACAACGAGTGGAGTAACCGGCAGCTTTCGCATGCCGTCTTTTCGATCAACGACCCGCGCTGGGGGCGGGGCGACAGCAATGGTGACGGCAAAAGCCAGGACCAGAAGCGTCCGCAGGAACAAAAGCGCCCATCGAAGGACAAGGATGGTGAAGGCCCGCCGGATCTCGACGAAATGTGGCGCGACTTCAACAAGAAGCTTGCGGGGTTGTTCGGCAAGAAACCCGCAGGCGGCGGTCCGCGTACCGACAACGGCCGCGGTGCTAGGATCGGCATGGGCATTGTTGTCGGCGTATTGATCGCGATCTATCTGGGCAGCGGCTTATTCGTCGTACAGGACGGCAATGTGGGTGTCGTGTCGCGCTTCGGAAAGTATGAAGAGTCGGCCGACCCGGGCATCCACTGGTGTCTTCCGTATCCGTTCGAGTCCCACGAGATCGTCAATACGTCACAGATCCGTTCGGTCGAAGCCGGCCGCAACAACACTGTGACCCAGGCCAATGTGCGTGACGCGTCTCTGCTCACGCATGACGCGGATATCGTCGACGTGCGGTTTGCCGTGCAGTACCAGATCAAGTCAGCTACCGACTACCTCTTCCGCAATGTCGATCCCGAGCAGAACGTGACGGAATCGGCGCAGGCTGCCATTCGCGAGATTGCCGGTACGCACAGTACCGACGACCTGCTTTTCAAGGACCGCGAAGCATTGCGCGCGAAGCTCGTTGACACCATCCAGGCATCGCTCGATTTGTACAAGACCGGTTTGCAGGTCACGGGCGTGACTATCCAGAGCGTGCAGGTGCCGGCGCAGGTTCAACCGGCGTTTGAAGATGCCGCGAAGGTTCACCAGGACAACGAGCGCGCGGTCGACACCGCGAAAGCCTATGCCGATCAGCTGTTGCCGCGCGCGAAGACCGACGTCGCGCGCATGATCGATGAAGCGAAGGGCTATAGCAACCGGGTCGTTTCGCAGGCGCAAGGCAATGCCGAGCGCTTCAAGCAGGTCTACGCAGAATATTCGAAAGCGCCGGCAGTGGTTCGTCAACGCATGTATCTGGACACAATGCAGCAAATCTATTCGCGTGCGACGAAGGTGTTCGTCGACAGCAAGAGTTCGAACAACGTTGTGTATTTGCCGCTCGACAAGCTTGTCGACGCAAACCACCAGAACGCGAACGTAGCCGCTGCAGGGACGGCGCCTTCGGGTGCGAATCGACCGGTCGGCGTCGCGCCTGCCGGCGTGATTGGAGGGCCCGTCGGTGGCACTATCACGCAGGATGCACGCGCCGAAAGTGCGTCGGTGGCTTCGGCCGTGACAGCCCAGTCCGCCGCTTCCGCTGCCGCGTCGAGCGCAGCCTCGCAGTTGTCGGATGACCCATTGTGCTCGCGCGATGCGTTCCGTTCGCGTTCACGCGAAGACGACACGCAATGAGGAGCGCGAACATGAATCAAAGTATTGCGCTTGTAGTTGCTTTGGTCGCCGTGCTGTTCATCGGCTCGTCCATGATGTTCGTGGTCGACGAACGTCACGCCGGCGTGGTCTCCGCGCATGGCGGCGGTACGCCCACGCTGGTCACGCCCGGCCTCCATTTCAAGCTGCTGCTGCCGTTCCAGACGCTGACGCTGATCGACACGCGTACGCTCACGCTCGACGAAGCAGGCTCGGACCGTTTCAATACGTCGGACAAGAACGAGGTGATCGTGAATACGGTCATCAAGTATCGGGTGGCCGATCCGTTGAAGCTGTTTGAAAGCAACGAGAAGAACACGCAGACGGCTCAGGACTGGCTCGCCGTGCTCACGCGCACGGCGTTGACGTCGTCGTTCACGAAGCGTTCGCTGACGGACGTGCTGGGTGAGCAGCAGGCTATTGCGAGCGAAGCGCAGAAGGAAATCGAGCAGCCGGCAGCCGCATTCGGCGTAGAGCTTGTCGATTTGCAACTGACGCGCATCGACTTTCCGCCGGCGGTGGCCGACTCTGTCTACAAACGCATGATCGCGGCGCGCCAGCAAGCGGCGGCCCAGGAACGCGCGAAGGGAACGGCTGATGCCGATGCGCTGAAGGCGAGCGCTGAGCGCCAGCAGGAAGCCATTCTCGCCGATGCCTACAAGGAAGCGCAGACCATCAAGGGTGAGGGCGACGGTCGAGCTGCGTCCATTGCTGCCGATGCATACAGCGTCGATCCGCAGTTCTACCAGTTCTATCAAAGCCTCGAAGCGTATAAAAAGACCTTCAATGCCGGCGACGTGATGGTTGTCGATCCGAGCAGCGATTTCTTCCGCTTCATGCGCAGCCCCAATAGTACTGCGCCGAGCGGAACCGATGCTACCACCCCGGCGCTCGCGCATAAGCGCTGAACGTCCAAGCATCGCGGCGCGCGCCGCAATGCCTTCAATCGAATGGATATAGGTCGCATCGTTACTGCTCGCGATTGCGTTGATGCTGATTATTGAGGGGATGTTTCCGTTCGTCTTCCCTAACTCCTAGCGCGACACGTTCCGCCGGATCGCACAACGGCCGCCGCACCAGATTCGTATTGGTGGCCTGATCGCCATGGTGCTCGGCGTGATCCTGCTGATTATCGCGACGTGATGCTTGCAACACGACTCTTGCAACGCGTTTGTTGCACTATGATTCGCGGCCTGTAAATTCAATGCGGGTTGACCTGCAGCACCTGGTCGCCCATAGAGATTCAAAGCTTATGCTGACCCGCGGCAATCATCACCGCCGCGCTCAAACGCTCCGTAGGAAACGCACTGATGTCCACCTGGTTACTTCCCGAGAATATCGCCGACGTCTTGCCGTCCGAGGCTCGCAAGATTGAAGAATTGCGCCGTCGGCTGCTCGACCGCTTTCGTTCGTATGGCTACGAACTTGTGATGCCGCCCATGCTCGAGTATCTCGAGTCGCTGCTCACCAGCGGCGGCAGCGACCTGAACCTGCGCACCTTCAAGCTCGTCGACCAACTGTCCGGCCGCACGCTCGGCCTGCGCGCGGACATTACGCCGCAGGTTTCGCGTATCGACGCGCATCTGCTGAATCGGCAGGGCGTGACGCGCCTTTGCTACGCGGGCAACGTGCTGCATACGCGTCCGCGCGGTTTGCACGCGACGCGCGAGCAGATCCAGATCGGCGCGGAAATTTACGGGCATGCCGGACTGGAAGCGGATCTCGAGATCCAGCAACTGATGTTGGATTCGCTGCGCCTGAGCGGTCTCGATAAAGTGCGCCTCGACCTGTGTCACGCGGGTGTTTTGTCGGCATTGCTGGACCTGGAACCGGCTGCGGTCACGCTCGGCGAGGCGCTGTTCGACGCGCTCAGCGCGAAGGATGTGCCGCGCCTGAACGAACTCACGGCCAAGCTCGGTGATGTGACCCGGGACGCGTTGCGCGCGTTGCCGTCGCTGTATGGCGACGCTTCCGTGCTCGACGAAGCGCGGGCCCGGCTGCCGAATCTTCCGGTGATTGGCCGCGCACTGGACGACCTCGCGTTCCTCGCGGCCCAGGCGAATGGAACCGAGCTGATGATCGATCTTGCCGATCTGCGCGGTTACGCGTACCACAGCGGCGTGATGTTCTCGGCGTACATTGACGGCGTACCGAACGCGGTGGCGCGGGGCGGCCGTTACGACGACGTTGGCCAGGCCTACGGCCGTGCGCGCCCGGCGACGGGTTTTTCGCTCGATCTGCGTGAAGTCGCCCGTGTTTCTCCCGTCGATGCCCGCGGCAGCGCGGTCCTCGCACCATGGAAGCATGGCGAACCGCTGCTCGCGGCGGTTGCGCAATTGCGCGATGCGGGCGAAGTGGTGATCCAGGCGTTGCCAGGACACGACCATGATCTCGACGAGTTCGCGTTCGACCGCGTGCTGGTCGAGCGCGATGGAAAGTGGGTTGTAGAGGCCTGTTCCTAGCGGTTTTGCGGTTTACCGGCGGGCCTTTTAGAGGCACACAGCGGCAAACCGCAGACAAAACCTTTTGCCAGATCCGATTTATGCAAAATCAATACGCGTTCGCAAATACCGGGAAAAACTCGGAACCTTTCGCGAACATAGGTAAAATGCTTTATTAACCAGCTATCAAATTGACATGTCTGCCAGCGCAGTGAATGTGAACCCGGGGCGCAACGTCGTCGTGGTCGGCACCCAGTGGGGCGATGAGGGCAAGGGCAAGATCGTTGACTGGGTGACGGACCACGCCCAGGGTGTCGTGCGCTTCCAGGGCGGCCATAATGCCGGCCATACGCTGATTATCGGCGGCAAGAAAACCATCCTTCGACTGATTCCCTCGGGCATCATGCGCGCCGGCACCGCCTGTTACATCGGCAACGGGGTTGTGTTGTCGCCGGAAGCGCTCTTCAAGGAAATCGGCGAGCTGGAGTCGGTGGGTGTCGACGTCCAGAAGCGTCTTTTCATCTCCGAAGCTGCCAACCTGATTCTTCCGTATCACATCGCTATTGACCAGGCGCGCGAAGCGCGGCGCGGCGTGGCGAAGATCGGCACGACCGGACGCGGCATTGGCCCGGCGTATGAAGACAAGGTCGGCCGTCGCGGTTTGCGCGTGCAGGATCTGTACGACCAGGCCGTATTTGCCGAGCGCCTGCGCGAAACCCTCGATTTCCACAATTTCGTACTGACCGGTTATCTGGGCGCCGCTGCGGTGGATTACCAGGAAACGCTCGACACCATGTTCGGCTACGCCGAGCGCCTCGCGCCCATGGTGACCGACGTTTCACGCCGTCTCTACGACGAAAACCACGCTGGCCGTAACCTGTTGTTCGAAGGTGCACAAGGCACGCTGCTCGACATCGATCACGGCACGTACCCGTATGTCACGTCGAGCAATTGCGTGGCGGGCGCGGCAACGGTCGGCGCGGGCGTGGGTCCGCAAAAGCTCAACTACATCCTCGGCATCACGAAAGCGTATTGCACGCGCGTGGGCGCAGGCCCATTCCCGAGCGAACTGTATGATGCCGACAACGCGAATCGCCAGGAGCAGGTTGGCCTGACGCTTGCGACCGTCGGCAAGGAATTCGGTTCGGTGACCGGCCGCCCGCGCCGCACCGGCTGGCTTGACGCCGCCGCGCTGCGCCGTTCGATCCAGATCAACGGCATCTCGGGCTTGTGCATGACGAAGATCGACGTGCTCGACGGTCTGGACGAAGTGAAGCTTTGCGTGGGCTACAAGCTCGACGGCAAGGATGTCGACATCCTGCCGCGCGGTGCGTCGGAAGTGGCGCGTTGCGAGCCGGTGTACGAGACGTTCGGCGGCTGGAAGGAAAGCACCATTGGCATTACGCAATGGGACAGCTTGCCGGCCAATGCGCGTGACTATCTCTCGCGTATCCAGGAAGTAGCGGGCGTGCCTATCGACATGGTGTCGACCGGTCCGGACCGCGACGAAACCATCCTCCTGCGTCATCCGTTCAAGGTTTAAGTAGCCACGTGTAGCAACGACCGAAGTGGCCGCGAATCAGCGGCCACTTTTGCATATTCAACAGACGTACAAGCTGTACATATTGAAAAGAGTTTCACCATGATCGCAATGAAAGATCCGCGCAACGACGACCGGAATCTGTGGGTCGGCTGGGATGAATATCACCGGCTGATCGAACTGCTCGCAGCGTGCATGACTCGGGCTGGAAGTTCGACAATATCCTGTGCCTCGCACGTGGCGGCCTGCGGGTCGGTGACCAGCTTTCGCGCATCTATGACCTGCCGCTCGCCATCCTGGCAACGAGTTCGTACCGCGAGGCGGCTGGCACGGAGCAGGGCGCGCTCGATATCGGGCAATACATCACCATGACGCGCGGCGAGCTGTCCGGCAACGTGCTGCTTGTGGATGATCTGGTTGACTCCGGCGTGACACTTTCGCGTGTGCAGCAGCATCTGAAAGACTGTTATCCGGCGGTCACGGCTGTGCGCTCCGCCGTGCTTTGGTACAAGGGCTGCTCCAAAGTGAAGCCTGATTATTTTGTGCAGTTTCTCGAAACGAACCCGTGGATTCATCAACCATTCGAAGAATGGGACACGGTCCGCCCGCATAACCTCGGTGCGTGGCTCAAGCGCGGTGTCCAGGACGAGCAGGGCTGATTCAAGTCCCGGGAGTGTGCAAGCTGTGCAGGTGGTAGTGGTCACACACCTGGTCACACAGCGTTCACGTAACGTTCATGCCGCGCTCACGTAGCACAACGAAACTGAAACAAAATACCGTTCGATTCGCCTATCGGGTGCAATCGAACGGTATTTTTTGCGCATTGGCGGTTAACGCCGGAAAGCGTCGCCCATGCACCTTCGGGGCTCTGCCGCAATGCTAAACTGCCGCTTCGCTCCGGTCGTTGCGGTATCGCAACAGGCCGGTCGGGCGTTGCCCGCAACGTTAGAATGGAATGGCGTTCGTTTTTTTCCGCTTCGGACGGCTTCCCGCGTTTATGAACAATACGACTCACGCGCACGAGCGCAAACAGCCGCTACCTGCCTTGGCGCTTGCCGCAATCGGCGTAGTGTTCGGCGATATCGGCACCAGCCCGCTATACGCGCTGAAAGAGGCATTCAGCAAGTCGCACGGTATTGAGCTGAGCGAAGCTTCCATCCTCGGGGTCATCTCGCTGTTGTTCTGGGCGATCATGATCGTGGTCTCCATCAAGTACGTGCTTTTCGTGATGCGCGCCGACAACAACGGCGAAGGCGGGGTGCTCGCGTTGATGACGCTTGCATTGCGTACGTTGAAGGGGCCAGCGCGCGCGACCGGCGTGCTGATGATGCTTGGCATTTTCGGCGCGTGCATGTTCTACGGCGATGCGGTGATTACCCCGGCCATGTCCGTGATCTCCGCGGTGGAAGGGCTGGAGATCGTCTCACCGGCGCTTTCGGAGTACGTGATCCCGATTACCATTGTCATCCTCGTGATGCTGTTCTGGATCCAGCGTCGTGGTACGTCGGTGGTCGGCAAGCTTTTCGGCCCGATCATGGGGCTGTGGTTCCTGACGCTGGCCGTGCTTGGCGTGTATCACATCGTGCAAGTGCCGCGCGTGCTGATAGCGTTGAATCCGTATTACGCGTTTTCGTTCATGGCTGCCCACGTGTTGCAGGCGTATATCGTGCTCGGGTCGGTTGTGCTGGTGCTGACCGGCGCAGAAGCGCTGTATGCCGATATGGGGCACTTCGGCGCCAAGCCCATTCGCTACGCGTGGTATGGCCTCGTCATGCCGTCGCTGGTGCTTAATTATTTCGGCCAGGGTGCGTTGCTGATGCACTCGCCGGAAGCTGCCGAAAGTCCGTTCTTTCTCCTGGCGCCGGAATGGGCTCTCTTGCCCCTGGTGATCCTGTCGACTGTAGCCACAGTGATCGCATCCCAGGCCGTCATCTCAGGGGCGTATTCGCTGACGAGCCAGGCAATCCAGCTTGGCTACGTGCCACGCATGAAGATCCTGCATACGTCGGATCTGGCGATCGGGCAGATCTATATTCCGGTCGTGAACTGGATGCTGTTGTTCGTCATCCTGTGCATTGTGATCGGCTTCAAAAGCTCCGAGAATCTCGCGGCCGCATACGGGCTTGCCGTCACCGCGACCATGCTCGTCACCACCATTCTCGCGTCGGTCGTGATGACCAAGCTGTGGGGCTGGAACAAGTTTCTGGTAGGCGCGATCATCAGCGTGTTTTTTATCGTCGATGTCGGCTTCTTCGGCGCCAGCCTTCTGAAGATCGAGCAGGGCGGCTGGCTGCCGCTGGGTATTGGCGGCGTGCTGTTTTTCCTGCTGATGACGTGGTTCAAGGGCCGCATGATCGTGAAGGACAGGACCGCTGCCGATGGTATTCCGTTGATGCCGTTCCTGCAGGGACTGCTCGCGCATCCGCCGCATCGGGTGTCGGGCACTGCAATCTACCTGACCGGTAACGACTCGCTCGTGCCGGTCAGCCTGTTGCACAACCTGAAGCACAACAAGGTCCTGCATGAACGGACCATCTTCCTGAATTTCATCACTCGCGATGTGCCGTATGTTGACGACGCCACGCGCGTGGAAGTGAAGGATGCGGGCGGCGGGCTCTTTCTCGTGAAGGCGCAGTATGGTTTTAATGAAACGCCCGACGTGAAGGCGGTGTTGCTCGATATCGGCCGAACCCACGACATGACGTTCGAACTCATGGATACGTCATTTTTTATGGCACGGGAAACGGTCGTGCCGACGCAGTTGCCGGGTATGTCTGTGTGGCGCGAACGAGTGTTTGCGTGGATGCATCAGAATGCTGCGAAGCCGACTGACTTCTTCAGTATTCCCGCGAACCGGGTGGTCGAGCTAGGGACGAAGATCGAGATTTGATGGCCGTGTGTCTCAGACCAATACACAATTGTTAAGGTAGCTAAATAGAAAACGGCCCGTCTCGCGACGGGCCGTTTTCGTTTCTATCGAGCCGTGTCGCTCGTTTACTTTTTCAGCTTGGCAAATGCTGCTGCCATCGTGCTAGCCGCTTCCGGTTCGCGCTTGCCGCCGTTGTTACCGCTGTTATTGCCCCGGACATCGCGGGCACTACCTCCGCCGCCCGCGCCACCACGGCGGTCTTGCACGCCCCGTTGTTGTTGGGCCTGTCCGCCGTCCGCGGTGAAGTCATCGTCCAGACGCATGGTCAGCGCAATCCGCTGGCGCTTCACATCCGTCTCCAGCACTTTCACCTTCACCACCTGACCGGCTTTCACTACCTCGTGCGGATCCTTGATGAACTTCGTCGACATCGCCGATACGTGCACCAATCCGTCCTGATGTACGCCGATATCAACGAACGCACCAAACGCGGCCACGTTCGCGACCACGCCTTCCAGAATCATGCCAGGCGTGAGATCGGAGAGTTTCTCGACACCGTCGCGGAACTTAGCCGTCTTGAATTCAGGGCGCGGATCGCGGCCCGGTTTTTCCAGCTCCGCGAGGATGTCGCGCACCGTCGGCAGACCGAACCGTTCGTCGTCGACGAATTCTGCCGGCGACAAGCCCGCCAAGGCTTCGCGCTTGCCCATGACATCGGCGGCGTGCTTCTTGATTTTGGCCAGTATCCGTTCAACCACCGGATACGCCTCCGGGTGCACCGACGAGCGGTCCAGCGGATTCACACCGTTGTTGATGCGCAAGAATCCGGCGGCTTGTTCAAAGGTTTTATCGCCGAGACGGGGCACTTTCTTTAATTGATCACGCGATGCAAACGGGCCGTTGGCATCGCGGAAATCGACGATATTGCGCGCCAGCGTAGCGTTCAATCCCGACACGCGCGCAAGCAGCGCAACCGACGCGGTATTGGCGTCCACGCCGACCGCGTTCACGCAATCCTCGACCACCGCGTCGAGCGAGCGGGCGAGGTCGCGTTGATTGACGTCATGCTGATACTGGCCGACGCCGATTGCTTTCGGATCGATCTTGACGAGTTCCGCGAGCGGATCCTGCAGCCGGCGGGCAATCGACACCGCGCCGCGCAGCGTGACGTCGAGGTCAGGAAATTCCTTCGATGCCAGTTCGGATGCCGAATAAATCGATGCGCCCGCTTCGGACACGACGATCTTCTGAAGCTTCAGTTCCGGATGTTTCGCGATCAGTTCGCTCGCGAGCTTGTCGGTCTCGCGCGAGGCCGTGCCGTTGCCGATACTGATCAGCTCAGCCTGCGTTTGCGCGGCGATCCGCGCGAGCTTGGCGAGCGAGCCATCCCAGTCGCGACGTGGTTCGTGCGGATAGATCACGTCGGTGGCGAGCAGCTTGCCGGTCCGATCGACCACGGCCACTTTCACGCCGGTACGCATACCGGGATCGAGACCGATTACGGCTTTCGGACCTGCCGGAGCGGCGAGCAAAAGGTCCTTCAGGTTGCGTGCAAACACGCGAATAGCCTCAGCTTCGGCTTCCTCGCGTAAATTCGTCAGTAGATCATTTTCGATATTTGGTTGCACCTTCACGCGCCAGCACCAGTGGCACACGTCGGAGAGCCATTTATCGGCCGGCCGGCCCTGATTCTTGATGCCCACGTGACGCGCGATCAGCGCTTCGCCCAGATGCGGCACTTGCGCGTCGAGCTCTTCGCCTAGGCCCAGCTTGACCATCAATACGCCGGCGTTGTGTCCGCGAAATAGCGCAAGCGCCCGGTGCGACGGGACGGTGCGGATGGTTTCAGAATAGTCGTAGTAGTCGCGGAATTTCTCGCCTTCTTCGGTTTCTTGCCCTTCGACGACGGTCGAAATCACGCTGCCTTGCTTGAACAGGTAATCGCGAACCTTACCGAGAATTTCCGCTGTTTCGCCGAACTGCTCTGAGAGAATGTCGCGGGCGCCATCGAGCGCGGCCTTGATGTCGGCGACGTCTTTTTCTGCGTCCACGTAACGCGCCGCTTCTGTCTGCGGATCGAGTGTCGGGTCGGCGAGGAGACCATCCGCAAGCGGTTGCAGGCCGGCTTCGCGGGCAATCTGCGCGCGAAGCCGGCGCTTCGGTTTGTAGGGAAGATACAGATCTTCGAGCACCTGCTTGCTGTCGGCGCCTTCAATGGCCGCGCGCAGCTCGGGCGCGAGCTTGCCCTGTTCGTCGATGCTCTGGATAATCGTTGCGCGCCGGTCTTCCAGCTCGCGAAGATAGATGAGCCGTTCCTCGAGATTGCGCAATTGCGTGTCGTCGAGATTGCCCGTCACTTCCTTTCTATATCGGGCGATGAACGGAACTGTGGAGCCTTCATCGAGAAGTTGCACCGTGGCGGCGACCTGCCGCGGCAGCACATTCAACTCGGTGGCGATGCGCTGGACAATCTCAAGTGCTACGGTTTCCGTCATGGGGGTCTGCGGTCAGCCTGCTGGCTCATCAAGGGTTTTTCGTGCGGCGCATTTCACGTTAAGCCGCGCGAACACGTTTGCCGGGTTGGTGAAGCGGGGCATTTTGCCATAAATGCCGGAGGGCTCCGGCGCGCGGTGATAGAATTTCGGGATCGTAGAGGCTGCTTTTTCTTCACTACCTTGTCCGTCTCCTTGTCTATCACGTTACCGACTTTCCGCCTTTCGCCTGCTTTGCCGACTGCTCCAGTCGATTCGTTCCCCTCGCCCGGTCCGGCCGCCGTATCGGGAGGCGATGTTGCCACCATCGTGCGGTCGGTCGTTCTGCTGCCTGAAATGTCGCAGCAGGTTTTGCCGCTCGCCCGGTCCGTCACGGCAATATTGTTCGCGCTAGCCTGTGCGGGTGCCGGCACGACCGCCATGGCGCAGACACCGAAGCCCATCAACCCGGGGACGTCGGTTGTGCAAACGCCGCTCTACGAAACAGGCGCGCAAGGCAATGCCGCGCAAACGGCATCGGGCGTCCCGGCAAGCCATGTAGCGGGTGCGGTCGGTGCAAGCGGCGCGATCAGTGCCAGCGCAGTGCAAGCCACTGCCGATGCAAACGATTTCACCACGCGTCAGAAGGCACTCGATGCTCGCACCGCGGAGAATAACTATCTTTATGCGGTCAAGCAGCACGATTGCTACAGCACTTTCTTCGTGAATCACTGCCTGGACAAGGTGCACGATGCCAAGCGTGAAGTAGGCGCGCAGATTCGCAAGGAGCAGCTGGCGCTTGACGACGAACAACGTCTGCAGCACGCACAGCAGCGGGACCAGCAAGCCGCGATTAAGAGCGCGCAGTACGCGTCCGAAGCACCGCAGCGCGCGGCGAACGAGAAGGCAAGCGAAGAATCGTTCGCCGAGAAGCAGCGCCAGAACGCATTGTCGGAGGCGCAGCGAACGGCGGAAGCGTCGCAGCGCGCGGCGAACCAGGCCGATTACGACCGCAAGCAGGCGGATTACCAGAAGAAACTTGCCAATGCCGCAGCGCGCGGCGTGCAGGACTCAAAGGAACGCGAGGACAAGGCGGAACGCTTTGCGGCCAAGCAACGTGATGCTGCTGAGCATCAGACGGAAGTCCAGTCTCGGCAGAAGGAAACAGCCGTCAAGCAGCAACAGCGTGTGCAGCAGGAAGCCGCAGACCAGGCGCACCAGGAACAACTCAAGCAGCAGCAACAGCAACAACAGCAACCGAAGTAAGTCGGGACCGGACAGCAACCTCGGGCGACGCTGTCAGTGACGTGAAGCGGCTCGCCGCGACCAGGGGAAGCGAGTATGCATGCCATATCCTGCAGCAGCAGTCGACACAGGCACGATCCGCGAACGTATCGGGCAACTGGAAGCGGAGCATCACGGCCTGGATAGTCTTATCGGCAAGATGGCTGAGGTTCCCGGCATCAACGACTTCGAGATCAGGCGCCTGAAGAAGCGTAAACTCAAGGTCAAGGACACGATCATCCTGCTGCAATTGCAGTTGGAACCGGACACGCGCTCAAACACGTGATGGGCACGTGACGCAGACGTAACATACGCGTGGCCCGGAAGAACTTCACGTCAGCCTCCCTTGACGCCTAGCCGGCAAGGGAGGCTGGTTGACCGACACCCGTCATCGGCCGGAACACGAGCAGGAACGCCCCTTTGAATTCGCCTGACAATGCCCTCACAGAGAACGCGGAATCCGTGCTGAAGCCGGCCGCGAAGGCGGGTGTCGTCGACACGACGCTTTCGCTCACGCTCGCTTCGAAGCGCCGCACTGAACTCGACGCGATTTTTGCCGCCGAGGGCCTGTTGTCGCGGCAAATCGACGGTTATCGTTCGCGTGCCTCCCAGGTCGACATGGCGCGTGCTGTTGCGGCCGCCATGGAAGCGTCCGGGCGCGCCATGCCCGAACCTGCGATGTTCGACACGCAACGCCGTCCCGCGCGCAAGCTCGGGCCATCGGATGCGCCGGTCGTTCATGAAGAGGGCGCGGACGAACTGGGCGTAGCGACGGCATCGACGGGGATCGATGGTGGCGCGAACACGCTGATCGTGGAAGCGGGTACGGGCACCGGCAAGACCTTCGCCTACCTCGTGCCGGCCATGCTGTGGGGCGGCAAGGTGATTGTTTCGACTGGCACGAAGCACTTGCAGGACCAGCTATTCCAGCGCGACATTCCCACCGTGCGCGACGCGCTTGCCGTACCGGTGTCGGTCGCCATGCTCAAAGGACGTGCGAATTACCTGTGTCACTACTACCTGCAACGCACTGCCGATAACGGCCGTTTGCCCACGCGGCAGGACACGGCGCATCTGCAGGAAATCATCCGTTTCGCCAAGATCACGCGTACTGGCGACAAGGCCGAGCTCGCGAGCGTGCCGGAAAACTCCCCCGTCTGGCCAATAGTCACGTCTACGCGCGACAACTGCCTCGGCCAGGAATGCCAGCAGTACAAAGAGTGTTTCGTGATGCAGGCGCGGCGCGAAGCGCAGCAGGCGGATATCGTGGTGGTGAACCACCATTTGTTCTTCGCCGACCTCATGCTGCGCGACACCGGCATGGTCGAATTGCTGCCGACCGCAAACACCATCATCTTCGACGAAGCGCATCAGTTGCCCGAGACCGCGACGTTGTTTTTCGGCGAGACGGTATCGACCACGCAGTTTCTCGAACTGGCCCGCGACACTGTAGCAGAAGGCTTGAGCCACGCCCGCGATTTCTCCGACTGGACGAAACTTGGTGCGGCGCTGGAGCGTGCGGCGCGCGACGTGCGGCTGGCGTTCAAAGAAGATTCCGTACGCATGTCGCTTGGCCAGCTCGCCGACGACCATCCGCTATTCGATGCACTCGATACGCTGGAAGAGCATCTGGACGCGCTTACCAAGGCGCTTGGCGAGCACGCCGAACGGGCTGAGTCGCTTGGCGCGCTGGTGCACCGTGCGCGCGAATTGCAGGACTTGCTGGGTGGCTGGACCGCGCCGCCGACTTCCGTCGAAAAGGTGGTCGCCGAGAAAGCGGAGGCGACGGCGAAAGCGGATCTGAACGAGATGGTGCGTTGGATCGAAGTGTTCTCGCATACGGTGCAGTTGCACGAGACGCCGCTTTCCGTCGCGCCTATTTTTTCGAAGCAGCGCGCCGGTGTGCCACGGGCGTGGATTTTCACGTCGGCGACGTTGTCGGTGCGGGGGGATTTCACGCATTACGCCGCGCAAATGGGCCTGAACGCGCGTCGTTCAATGACGCTGCCCAGTCCCTTCGATTACCCGGCGCAAGGCCTGTTATACGTGCCGCGTAACTTGCCGCAACCGTCGTCGCCGAATTTCACCGACGCTTTGTTCGACGGCGCGTTGCCTGTGATCGAGGCATCGAAGGGCGGTGTGTTTTTCCTGTGCACGACGTTGCGCGCGGTCGACCGGATCGCAATGCGTTTGCGTGACACGATCGAGCAGCGCGGCTGGGACTACCCGCTGCTCGTACAGGGCAACGCCAGCCGCACCGAATTGCTCGACCGTTTCCGTTCCTATGGCAACGCGATCCTGGTGGGTAGCCAGAGCTTCTGGGAAGGCGTGGATGTGCGTGGCGATGCGCTGTCGCTGGTGGTTATCGACAAGCTGCCGTTTGCGCCGCCCGATGACCCCGTGTTGTCGGCCAGGCTGGATGCGTTGACCAAAAAGGGGCTGAGTCCGTTCGCCGTGCATCAGTTGCCGCAGGCGGTGATCACGCTGAAGCAGGGCGCCGGCCGGTTGATTCGCGCGGAAACGGATCGGGGCGTGCTGATGATCTGCGACACCCGTCTCGTCGATAAACCCTATGGACGGCGTATCTGGCAAAGCCTGCCGCCGTTCAAGCGCACGCGAGAACTGGAAGTGGTGCGCGCTTTCTTCTCCGATCCGGAAACGGCGGTGGCTCAGGAAGACGAATGAGCGTGGCGTTTCACTGCTATCAACCTGCAGCCCGTATTTCATTCAAGGACAGCATCACCGCCCCTTCCTTGTCTATTTTCTCGACCTAATTAGGTCGAGAAAATATATTGGACGTCTTATCGGCGCTCTCGCTATTCGTACATTCCCAGCGCACACAGTGCGCGCTACCGCGAGCCCATCACCGTCAGCGACGGCACATTAGCTGGCCTGGGCGCAATTCCAATTTTGACAACCACAATCCCCGAGGATACAGATGCCTGACTATCGATCACGCACATCGACTCATGGCCGCAACATGGCCGGCGCCCGTGCCTTGTGGCGCGCCACCGGAATGAAGGACGGCGATTTCGGCAAGCCCATTATTGCGGTGGTGAACTCGTTCACCCAGTTCGTGCCGGGCCATGTGCATTTGCGCGATCTGGGCGCGCTGGTCGCGAAGGAAATCGAAGCAGCCGGTGGTGTAGCCAAGGAATTCAACACCATCGCAGTGGACGACGGCATTGCCATGGGCCACGGCGGCATGCTGTATTCGCTGCCTTCGCGCGAACTGATCGCCGATTCGGTAGAATACATGGTCAACGCGCATTGTGCCGACGCCATGGTCTGCATTTCCAATTGCGACAAGATCACTCCGGGCATGCTGATGGCCGCCATGCGCCTGAACATCCCCGTCGTGTTCGTTTCCGGCGGTCCGATGGAAGCGGGCAAGGTCAAGTCGCCGGCGGACGGGCAGCAGGTGATCGCCAAGATTGACCTGATCGACGCCATGATCAAGGCGGCCGACTCCAGGATCAGCGATGCGGAAGTGGCGGAAGTCGAGCGCAGTGCCTGCCCGACGTGCGGTTCCTGCTCGGGCATGTTTACCGCGAACTCGATGAACTGCCTGACCGAGGCGATCGGTCTCGCGTTACCGGGCAACGGCACGATCATTGCCACGCATGCATGGCGCAAGGGCCTGTTCGAACAGACCGGCCGCTTGGTGGTGGACCTGTGCCGCCGCTATTATCGGGAAGAAGACGCGTCGGTCCTGCCGCGCAGCATTGCCAGCAAGCAGGCCTTCGAGAACGCCATGGCGCTCGACGTGGCCATGGGCGGTTCGACCAATACTGTGTTGCATCTGCTGGCAGCGGCGCAGGAAGCCGGCGTCGATTTTACGATGTCAGACATTGATTGCATCTCGCGCAAAGTGCCGTGCCTGTGCAAAGCGGCGCCCGTCACCGACAAATACCATAACCATATCGAAGATGTGCATCGTGCTGGAGGCATCTTCGGCATTCTCGACTAACTGGCCCGCGCGGATCTGCTCGATCTGTCGTGCGGCAACGTGCATAGCGGCACGCTTGGCAACGCCATCGCCAAGTGGGACGTCGCCGGCGGCGCGGGCGAAGAAGCGCAGAAGTTCTTTCGCGCGGCCCCGGGCGGCATTCCGACCATCGTTGCGTTCAGCCGGAAGCCACGTTCGCGTCGCTCGATACCGACCGCAAGAGCGGCTGTATCCGCAGCAAGCAGGACGCGTATTCGAAAGACGGCGGCCTCGCCGTGCTCTACGGCAACCTCGCGGAGAAGGGTTGTATCGTCAAGACCGCGGGTGTCGACGAATCGCAATGGATTTTCTCCGGGCGTGCGCGCGTCTTCGAGAGCCAGGACGACGCTGTCGAAGCTATTCTGGGTGACAAGGTGGTCGCGGGCGACGTGGTCGATCCGCTACGAAGGCCCCAAGGGCGGCCCGGGCATGCAGGAAATGCTTTACCCCACGTCGTATCTGAAATCCAAGGGCTTGGGTAAGTCTTGTGCGCTGTTTATGACGGCCGTTTCTCGGGCGGTTCGTCAGGGCTGGTGATCGGGCATGCGTCGCCGGAAGCAGCCGAAGGCGGCGCGATCAGTCTGGTGGAAGACGGCGATGTGATCGAGATCGACATTCCTACGCGCAAGATGCACCTGGTGGTGTCGGACGAGGAATTGGCAGGCCGTCGAGAAGCCATGGAGGCACGTGGCGACAAGGCCTGGATGCCGGTGAATCGTGAACGCGTGGTGTCGCAAGCGTTGCAGGCCTATGCCGCGCTGGCGACCTCGGCCGACCGTGGCGCGGTGCGGGATCTCTCGCAACTCAAGCGCAAGTGAGGTGGAACGGCTCTGTCCCAGTAAGGCGATCAGGGCCGAAGAGATCGAGATACCGAGTACTGCGTATCATTTGCTGCGCTGATCGGCCCAAAGGTGTCGACCAGCGACAACCGCAGACGGCCGCGCCCTGGCAATGAGTGCAGGCCGCCCGGATATCCCGGATATTCCAGGAACTGTACAAGAAGTTTTAGGCTTGTGGGTGCCTCCTAGAGGGAGAAGTTCGAGTCGCCAGAAACGCAAAAAGCCGCGCTCGTAAGAGCGCGGCTTTTTTAAATGAACCTCAACTGAACCGCATTACGGCGAAGCCGGGTTTTTGTTGAGCAGTCCGAGTGAAAAACCGCTTACCAGATCTGCCACCACGATTTGTTTTCCTTACCCGGACGCGACTTGCCGGTGACATAAGGGCTATCTGGGAACGTAGCCGCCAGCACACGCTTCGTGTCACCTTCCAGTTGCGGCTGATCAAGCTTGGCGTACGACAGCATCATGATATGCAACGCATCTTCGGTTGCAGGCGCATTCCGGTATTCACGAATGGCGAGCTGCGCACGGTTGATGGCCGCCACATACGCGCCACGCCGATAGTAATAATCCGCAGTGTGGACTTCGTGTGAAGCCAACGCGTTCACAATGTAGCGCATGCGTTGCGCAGCATCCGGCGCATACTTGCTTTGCGGATATTTGTCGACCACGAGCTTGAACGCGTCGTACGATTCGCGCAGCGACTTCGGATCGCGCTCGCTCATGTCCTGGCCAGAGAAGCGACCGAACAGACCGAGGTCGTCGTTGAAGTGGATCATGCCTTTCAGGTAATACGCGTAGGCAATGTCCGGGTGATCCGGATGCAGCTTGACGAAGCGGTCGATAGCCGAGTCTGCGGAAGCGGTTTCACCGTCCTTCCAGTTGCAGTACGCAACATTGATCTGCGCTTGTTGCGCAAAATGACCGAACGGATCGCGACCTTCGAGATTTTCGAAATACTTCGCACATTTGCCGAAGTCGCCGCCGGTCAGCGCATCTTGCGCCTCCGAGTATAATTTGCCGTTATGCCACGTTGCTGTTTCGTCGGTTTTCTCGGGCAAACCATGACAGCCCGCTACGATAACGGCACTCGCAGCCAGCACCATGACCTTGACGGAAGAGTTCGACGATAGCCGGACCAGTTGACGGACAGGGTTCAAAACGGTTCTCAAAGCTTGATTCACGTCTCGCATCAGGGTTTGTATTTTCTAGCTCATGCCTTTCTGGCTAATTCCCAGCTTTCAGTCTAAACTAAATGACACGCTCAAGTACAAGTCGTACCAAAGATCGCAGCAAAAATTATAGCCCAAGCGTATCGGCCGACGACGCACGTCCGGACGATTTGACCAAACCGACCGCTGCGCCGGACGCGGCAGAGGAGATTCACGGTAAACCCTTGCCCACCAACCTGCACGAGCACCGCGCCGACGCCGAAACGCCGCGCACCATCCTCGTACCCGACGAGTATGCCGGTGAGCGCCTCGACAAGGTCATGGCGCGGTTATTCCCGGAGTTTTCGCGCAGCCGCCTGCAGACCTGGATCGATGCGCAACGCGTGGTGGTGAACGGTGTGACCGCGAAGATCCGGCAGCCTGTGCCGCCGGGCGCGACCATCGCGCTGATTCCTAATCTGCTCCCGGAACAGCTCGCGTTTACACCGGAACCGGTGCCGCTGGACATCGTCTATGAAGACGATGCGCTCGTGGTCATCAACAAGCCCGCGGGCATGGTCGTGCATCCGGCAGCAGGCAACTGGAGCGGCACGCTGCTCAACGGCCTGCTGTACCGATACGGCGATGCCGCTGCCGGCTTGCTGCGCGCGGGTATTGTGCATCGGCTGGACAAGGAGACGTCTGGGCTGATGGTGGTTGCACGCATGCTCGAAGCACAGACGGTCCTGACCCGTCAGTTGCAGGCGCGCATGGTGAAGCGTCGCTACGTTGCGCTGGTGTTGGGGACGATGCCGGACGAAGGGACTATTGACGCCCCGATCGGCCGCGATCCACGTGATCGCACGCGCATGGCGGTGGTGGAGAGCGCATCGGGGAAATATGCCCGCACGCATTACCGCACCATCGACCGCGCGATGTGGAACAACCAGCCCGTTTCCGCAGTTCACTGCGATCTCGACACTGGCCGCATGCACCAAATCCGCGTGCACTGCGCGCATATCCGCCATCCGTTGCTGGGCGATCCGATCTACGGCCACGCACGCGGCAAGCGTTCGGTGCGGCCGCTACCGGATGGTTTCAACCGGCAGGCGCTGCATGCGTGGCGGCTCGGGCTGATTCATCCCACTACGGGCTGTGAGATCAGCTGGCGCGCGGACGTGCCGGAGGATATTGAAGTGCTCGCGGCAGAGCTGGGCCTGGGCCGCGATAAAGTGACAGATCTCGATCCGGAAGACGCGGATTTCATCGATGAAGACGAAGGTGGCGCTGAGGTGCGTGTTGGAATGGAATGAACGTCTCCCCCCGTGAGTTGTGGGAACAAGAAAGGTTAAGCGGACCTTCGCGGGCCGACGGCATCGGAGTGCCCCGGATGGAAGATCATAAAGGTCTTCACAGGCAAACCGGAGGGTCCGGAATGAAGCTTACGCCAGTCGGGATCGATATTGCAAAGAGCGTCTTTCAGCTTTATTACGTCGGCGCTGAGACAGGGGAAATCGTGAACAAGCCGATCAAGCGAGCCAGGTTTCTCGAACACTTTGTGTGCGAACCGGGAGCCCTGTCCGATCGGGATGGAAGCCTGCGGCGGTGCGCAGCACTGGGCGCGGGAGCTGACAAAGATGGGGCATCGGGTGAAGTTGATGCCAGCCGAGTTCGTCAAGGCGTTCGACATCCGCAACAAGAACGATTCGGCGGACGCCCGGGCGATCTGGCTGGCAGTGCAGCAGCCAGGCAAGGCTGTAGCGATAAAGACTGAAGCGCAGCAGGCGG
>CALNPU010000021.1 GCA_940588625.1 uncultured Caballeronia sp. | reverse complement strand
CGATATATAGTACTGCAGCCCATCCTGTCCACCAGAACACACGAAAAACCCTTCGCAAACGGGAAGCGTTCATATAGGAATGGATGACCTGTGCCGTTTCGCCTGAACCGATGAAGAACGCATGGTCATTCTCCAATCAGAAACACGCGCGTGATCGGCGGCGCCAGATTGTGCGCGCCAACCGCGATCTGAATACCCGTCACGGCGCGCGGCAACGGCGCATTGCCAAGTTGCGGCACCTTCCGGTTGTTGTCGTTCTGCGTGATTTGCGCAGTCACGTCGCCCATGCTCATCGTCCAGCCGACCTTGGGCACGTAGGCGCGCGTGGCGAAGGTCGAGACGCGGCCAATCAGCGGGATCGCGGTCCAGCCGTCCGAGTTGTCCGACGCCGATAACGCCCTGCGCACCTCACCCACATTCCCGAGCAGCGGCGACGCAAAGCGCACCACGCGCCCGCCACCAGCCGGTAGCGCACGATCTGCAGCGCGTTCCCGCCGATAGCCACTGCGGCCTGGCCGGCTTCGTCGTCGGTAGCAGCCTGGCGGGCGTCGATACGCATCTGGTCGAACAACTGCGCGACCACGCGTTTAGTTTATCTTCCATCGCGTTCGTAATGGTCGTGCGGCCGCGCATGATCTGGTCGAGGCCACGCCACGACAGCACCGCGAGGGTCGCGATCACGACCAGCATCTCGATCAGCGTAAAGCCGCGAGTGCCACGCGCGCCGCGAACGTCCCGCCTAAAGCGAACGACTGGTTTCATTTGCCACCACCATGACCATTTGCGCGAGATTGTCTGCCAGTCCGGGCGACTCCACGATGACCTCCACCTGCCAGAAAATCGGATTCGGCGTGGCCGACACACGGTCGGTGCAAGTCAGCTTGAGATTGCCCTGCGAGCAATCGAACATATGGATGCCAATATCCGGCCACGTATGCGTGAGCCGCAATCGCGCGAGTTCGTTGTCGGCGCTCCAGCCGGCCAGCAGGCGTGCAAATCCGCCTCGCCGGTGGCAAGCGCGCCCACCGCCCGGAGCGACGCCGCCAGCGCCACTGCGATGATCGCCAGTGCGACGGCACTTCGATCATGGTGAAACCGCGCGTGCGTTTGAGCTTGGATGTGAGGCCGTAACGAGAGCCGGACGTGAGCGTTGGCATCAGCGCACCTGATAACGACCGTCGCGTTGCCGGTGCCGACAATCGTTACGCTGCCGACCGCCGACGCGAGCGTCACTTCCATCGGGGTATCAATAGCTTCTGTGCCGAACACCACCCGCCCCGCTGTCTGGTCGGAACCGGCGTACTGGATCGTCACACCGGTCACGCCGCCGTCCCAGCGGCACGGGCGCAGCAGGTCGTCGCGTAATGGACGCCAGCCGTCTTCCGTACGGATATAGAAGCGAAAACCGCCGTCGACCGGTAACCACGCAATAGGTCTTGCTCGCACCTGCGCTTCGTCGCCGGCGGATTCGAACAGGAGCGCGAGACGCTGCGCTTCCTCGTTTAGATCCGTGCGCGGATTGCGCGTGAGCTTCACCGAAGCCAGCACCACCAGCATTTCCAGTAGCGTAAAGCCGGCCTGCGGCCGCACCTTCGTGCAGTGCGGCGCCTCGGGTGCTGAACAGTCCTGCTTGTGCTGCATGTTCACGTCAATTGGCTTCTTTTAAGGGCGCAAGGAGAGGCTAAAAAGCCTATTTTATTGCCACGAGCCGATGTCCGCGTCGTTGCCCTCGCCGCCCGCTTTGCCGTCGGCGCCGTAGCTGAATACGTCCATTTCGCTGTGTACGCCCGGGTTCAGGTATTGATATTCCTTACCCCACGCGTCGACTGGAACACGATCCATATAACCACCGCCCTTCCAGTTGTTCGGGACCGGTTCGGTGGTCGGCTTTTTGACCAGTGCGCGCAGCCCCTGCTCCTGGGTCGGATAGCGGCTGTTATCCAGTCGATAAAGATTCAGTGACTGCATGATCGAGCCAATATCCGCCTTCGCCGCGTCGCGCCGTGCCTCCTCGTCCGGGCGACTCATGATCTTGGGCACGATCAACGAGGCGAGAATGCCGAGAATCGCGATCACAACCATGATTTCGATCAGCGTGAAACCACGCTGGCGACGCGTTTGCTGGCTACCTTGCGCCGTCTGTAGTTCGTAGCGGCGCTTCATCCACATTTGCATGATTTGATCTTCCTTTCCAATTGATGTCGTTACAGCGCTCAGGCCAGACATGATGTTCGATGCCCGTCCGCCGCTCTCGCCAGATCATTCATCGGAACAATTAATGGTCGTTGCGGACAGGCAAGCATTCTATAGGTCCGTTTGGGCGCATTTTACTTCGTAAGCTTCGCCCGTTCGGTCCGCTTGATCCTGAGCGGTTTTAGCGCACATAAATGGTCGGACCGACAGCGCTCGGCGGCAGGAATATTTCGGAGCGTTTACCGTTTCTATCGATGATGATCGAGCGCGCCTGCACTTCCTTGATGGTCACGCCCGGTGTCAGCGGGCTGTCCAACGAGATAGCCTTCGCCGGTTCACCGCCGTAGCTCACGATCGCCGCCGTGCCGTGTTGCAACGCGAGGATCCCGAACAGGTGCACGTCCTGGTTTTCCTGATGTTGCAGTTGCCCGCCGAACAATGTGGTGGCCTGTTCCACCGACAGCGCGCGCCTTGCCGCCGCGGGCAACGACGCCCTCTGGTACGTGGTCAGGGTGATGACCCACCACGTCAGCGTCGCGCAGAAAATAGCGAACGCGATGAGCGATAGCAGGCGGGTCTGAAATGCATTCAGGATGGGCTTCTTCACTGCACCAGATTATTCAATTCGATGATCGGCAGCATCACCGCTAGCACGATCACCAGCACGACGACGCCCATCGCGAGGATCAGCAGCGGTTCCAGCAGGCTCGTGAGAAACATCGCGCGACGTTCGAGTTCGCGCGCTTCGCCTTCGGACGCGCGGTCGAGCATGGTAGTAACGTCGCTGGTGGCTTCGCCCGAGCGGATCAGGTGGACCAGTACGGGCGGAAACGTCCGCGTGTTACCGAGCGCGCGTGACAGCGACGTACCTTCGCGCACGCGGACGATCACGTCTTCAACGTTCGCGTTCATCGCGCGGTTGCTCAAGGTCTCGCCTGCGGCTTGCAGCGCGCACAGGATAGGCACGCCGGCCGCCGGGATCGCAAGCGTGCTGGCAAAACGCACGGTGTTGTAGCCGCGCACGAGTTCGCCGAGCAACGGCGCGGTGAGCCGCCACCTGTCGAACGCCATGCGCGGACTGGGCCGCGCGAGCAGGCTCTTGATGAACCAGCTCAGCAGCGCCACGCCGATCAGCCCGGCCTACCACCAGTTCGCACGAAGCCGGAGAGCGCCATCATCGCGATGGTGAGGAACGGCAGCGCCTGATTCGTGCTGGCGAATACATTCACCATTTGCGGCACCACGTAACTCAGCAGGAACATGACAATCCCGAACGCGATCAGCGTGACGATCACGGGATAGGTGAACGCGAGCACGATCTTCTGCTTCAACGCATTGCGTTGTTCGATGTAATCCACGAGCACCAGTCCAAGCTTGCCGGTATGTTCCCCGGCCGCCATCAGCGCGCGATAAATCTCGGGGAAATCGCGCGGATGTTGCGCCAGCGCATTCTCGAACGAGTGGCCGCCCAGCACTTCGGCACGGATCGCGACCATCAGTTCGCGAATGTAATCACGCTCCGATTGCTCGGTCGGCACAGAAAGCGTTTCGCCCAGCGGCAGCCCGGCGATCAGCAAACTGGCGAGTTGTCGCGTGAGAATGGCCTGCTCGCGTTGCGACAAGCGTTTTCCCAGCGATAATCGCTGTTTGCGCTCGCCATGCGTGCGGCTACCCGCCGCCTCGGCCACCAGCGGCGTCAGCCCCTGAGTCCTGAGCTGGCTGCGGGCGGCACGAGCACTGTCGGTATCGAGTACGCCTGTCTGCGACTTGCCCGCCTGATCGATTGCCTCGAAACGAAACGCCGGCATGGATGTTTAACCTCCGCCCGTTACGCGCAGCACTTCTTCCAGCGACGTTGCGCCGGTCGCGAGCCACCGGTTTGCATTTTCGCGCAGCGCGCGAATCGGATCGTCGAGCAATAGCAGTTCGTATACGCCGCGACGTTTCGCATAACCCGAGTGACCGCACTTGTCGCAGCCGACTGCATGCCAATGGAATATGGCCGTATTCGGAGCGCTCTTCTCTTCCTTGCACACGGGACACAATTTTGCCGCACCAGCCGCTGCGCCAGCACGCCAAGCAATGATGAGGCCAGCAGATATGGTTCGACGCCCATGTCGGTAAGACGCGTGACGGCGGATGCGGCGTCGTTCGTGTGCAGCGTAGCCAGCACGAGGTGACCGGTCAGCGATGCCTGCACCGCGATCTGCGCCGTTTCCAAATCGCGGATTTCCCCGATCATGATAATGTCCGGGTCCTGCCGCAGGATTGATCGCAACGCGCGCGCGAAGGTCATGCCAATACGCTCGTTCACCTGCGTCTGGCCAATCCCGTCCAGGTCATATTCGATCAGATCTTCCACCGTCATGATGTTGGTGGTGGCGGTTTCGAGCCGCGACATCGCCGCATAAAGCGTGGTCGTTTTACCCGAGCCCGTCGGACCGGTCACCAGCAAGATGCCGTGCGGACGGTCGATCAGCTTGTCGAAATGAATCAGCGTGTCGCGGGCCATGCTCAGCGTTTCGAGGTTCAACCGCTGCGCATCTTTTTCCAGCAGACGCAGCACCGCGTGTTCGCCATGACCAGTTGGCAACGTGGACACGCGCACGTCCACCGGCCGGTCGCCTACGCGCAGCGTAATGCGGCCATCCTGCGGCAGCCGTTTTTCCGCAATATCCAGTTGCGCCATGATCTTGATACGCGAGATCAGCGCGCCATGCAGCGCCTTCTTCGGGCGCACGACGTCGCGCAAGGTGCCATCGACACGAAAGCGCACCACCGAAGACGTCTCGAACGGTTCGATATGAATATCCGACGCCTGCTCGCGCGACGCCTGCGTCAGCAGCGCGTTAATCATGCGGATGATCGGCGCGTCGTCTTCCGATTCGAGCAAATCCTCTATTTCGGGAATGTCCTGCATAAGCCGCGACAGATCGATTTCGCTTTCCACTTCGCCCACGACCTGCGCCGCGCTGCCGTTATTACGCGAGTAGGCCGAATTGATCGCGGTCGAGAGTTCGGCCACCGACAAACGCACAATGGGAAAGTGCGCCAAAGTTGCGAGCAACTTCGGCGAGCGCAGCGTCGCTGGTTTTATCGTTGATCCACACTTCGATGTTGTCCGCGTGCTGGTGCGCCACCAGGATCTGTCCGGTCCGCGCGAACGCGTACGGGATCAGCCGTGCCGCGAGAGGCGACAGCGTGCTCGTGGCAACGTTGGCTACCGACGCGCTCAGCGTGCTCACGGCTTCGCTCCCGTATCGCCGTTGTTAAGCGGTACGCGACCGGTGCCGAGTTATTCGGCACAGCGTAGTTGTTCACGTTCGTCGGCTGGCCTTGATATTGGCCCGGCGGCTGCGCCGTCTGGTAATGCTGCTGGCCTTGATACTGCCCTTGCTCCTGCACCTTCGGCGGCGTCGCTTGCGGCAACGTCGCGCTGCCACCCTGCGACGGCGAGCGTGTCATGTTGTTTCAGTCGAACAGATTCTGCGCCGGCACACTGGCTCGGGCCGATCAGCGCCGGCAGCAGAACTAGCACGTCCTTATCCTTCTCGACACGGTTATCGGAGATCGAGTTGTGTATTGCTGTGTATTGCTGCTGGCGCAGGTAATCGTAGCGATCATTGGGGATCTGCGAGGCGGTCGCTTGATCACGCACGATCACCGGGTGCAGGAACATCATCAGGTTGGTCTTCGTCCGCGTCTTCGCTTCGCTGCGGAACAACTGGCCAATCCAGGGGATATCGCCGAGCAGCGGCACTTTGCTGTTGCTCGGCGAATACTGGTCCTGCATCAAGCCGCCGAGCACGACGATTTCACCGTCGTCCGCCAGGATGGTCGACTAGATCGAGCACGTGTCGATCATCACGCCGCCAGGATTGTTGGTCGTGGTGGTGTCAACGCTGGAGTCTTTCTTGGAGTCTTTCTGATAGAGCTGGAGCTTCAGAAGAATGCCGCCCGTCGTGATCTGCGGTTTCACATGCAGCGTCACACCCACGTCGCGCCGGTCGAACATATTGAACGCGGGGACCGACGTACCCATATTGGCGGTCGACGTGATGTACGAACCGCTGACCACCGGCACGTTTTGACCAACCACGATCTTCGCTTCCTCGTTGTCCAGCGTGATGAGGTTAAGCGTCGACAGGATGTTCGCATCTGACGATGTCGACAGCGCCTGCAGCAACCCCTCCAGGCCGAAGAAATTGCCGAACTCGCAGCAGGCCAATGTTCAAGCCCTGCGCGAGAAGACCCGTCTGGCCCGCGAGCGACGACGGATTGGCGCCGGCCGCATAACCGACCGCGGTCAGGTCGACAATGCTCGACGTGACCGTGCCCAGGTTGGTACCGTCATAAATGCCGTTGTTGCCGCTTTGCGACAGCAGCGCACCCTGCCACTGAATGCCGAGATTCGCGCCGGTTGTAGCGAAGAGCTCCACGATCAGCGCTTCGATATAAACCTGCGCACGGCGTGCGTCGAGCTGGTCGATCACCGCACGCAAGTTGCGGTACACGGGATCTGACGCGTTAATGATCAGCGAGTGGCCGCATCGAGACTGCGCGCAAGCTGCTTGGCCGCGGCGAGCCGTGCGCTGCTGGAGGCGCGCAGCAACAGCGAATTCGTGCGTGGATCGGCGGTGACGGTGACTTTCAGCGTGGCGTCGGTGCTGCCGATTGAGCCTGGATCGAGCAGCTTGTTGAGCTGTTCGGCAACGTCGAGCGCATTCGTGTTTTTCAACGGCACCATTTCGACCTACCGGCCCGCTGTTGCCATGATGATGCTCGCGATGCGCCGTACGTTGTCGGCATAGTCGGTGACGACCAGCGTGTTGTTGGCCGAGTACGTGGCGATCATGTTGTTCGGCAAGATCAGCGGACGCAGGACCGGCAACACGTTGTTGGCCGATTCGTTGTGGAACTCGAACACCTGGGTGATGACCTGATCACCTCTCGCGGTAGGCGTATTGCCGACATAGGTCGGCATGCCCTGCAGCTTGGCGTCGGCTTCCGGCACGACTTTGAGCACACCATGATCTTGCATGAGTGCGAAGCCCTGCATCCTCAATGCCGACTGCAGCGTTTTCAAAGCCTGATCCTCCGGCACCGGATTTTCCGATACAAGATTCAACTGTCCTTTGACCCGCGGGTCGACGATGATTGTCTTCGCAACCTGATCGATATCCGCATTGACAAAATTCAGTGTCACCTGTGCGTACGCTATTTGCGTGGCGACAAGACCAGCCACCAGTAAAGCCGTCGAGGCGCGACGCAATGCTATACGTTTTCTTCTCATGGAGTGTGATGTCAAGACTTGCTGATCACGTCGCTGAAAACCGATCATGTTGCGTGTCTTTCGACGCTTTTAGCACCACGAAGGCTTAAAACAAATGTTTCCAGGTCCGATGCCCGGACAATGCCATATCTCAAAAAACGTGAACCACAGCAGCTTTTCGTGTCAAGTTTGTCACAAAACTACTAATCTTTGGTCGACGATTCCCAAATAAACGCCAGAAATCTCAAAAAATCTTCTGATAAAACTATTGGCGTCTTGACCCTTACTCGGCCCTTTCGCTATGTAGAAAAGGTTGAAATTGTCATATCTGTTTGCTTCGCCTGTGCAGGGAACTCATTCGGATTCTCATGCGCCTATAAAGACAGGGGCGACCGGTTGCCTCTGCTTTCGAACGTCTTTCGGATTAATTGGCGTCACACGCCTTGGCTGTGTCGGATGGTCAGATTTAAAACGCCATAGCATAGAACGCTTTACTGGTACGATACGAGGAGGAGAGGAGGAGCGCTTCGGCGCGCTGGATGTGCGCAAAGTGCGGGTGGGTTTTCCCGTATTTATCAAGTTTTACCGGGCGTTACCCGGTCTTACCGATGAAGCAACGCCGTCACCGCAGCAGTCCTCGGATGCCGGGCACGCTGTCGATCAGGTGGTACCCAACATGATGAAAATGTTTTTGCGACTCTTTGTGATCGGTTTCGGCGCCTTGCTGGCAGCCACGTCTGCGCACGACGACTGTTTCGACGAAGCCGCCAGGTATCAAAAGGTCAATCCGCTGATCCTGCGGATGATCGCGTGGCAAGAGTCGCACAACCAGCTGGACGCAATGAACAAGAACGCGAACGGTTCGGTTCTATCATGGTCTGGTGCAGATCAATTCCGTCCACCTGACGCAGCTCGCACAGTACGGCATCTCGACCACCACGCTGATGCAGCCGCGCAAGTCGGTCTATATCGCCGTGTGGCATCTGCGTCAGAAAATGAACAAGTATGGCAACACGTGGCAGGCGGTCGGCGCGTACCACTCCGAAACACCGTCGCTGCGGGATCAGTACTCGGCAGATCATCAATAATATCCTGAGCAAGTGGAAGTTGCTAACGGCATCGCGCTGAGTCAGGTTCACTTCGTTTTGTTTGGCGTCTGCTGTTTTTCATCGCATGGCGCGGCATTCCAGCTGCGTTTGATGCACAATTCCGCGTTCCAGCACGCCGCTATTCCAGGCGGGTCTTCTTGAAAGCGCCACCGCTTTCAGCGGTCGCTTGCGTGACTACGCGCCCTCTTTAGATGCCAAACGCAATGAATCAGCCCCTGCTGCCCGTTACCGTGCTTGCCGGTTTGCTAGGCGTAGGTAAGGTAAGGCCACCCTGCTCGACCATTTGCTCGCGCATCATGCCGGCACGTCCATCGCGGTTGTTCGCGGCCGGATCGACGACCTCCGCGCCGCCGCTGAAGCTCGCTTCGACATGATCGTGGTGGAAGCGTCCGGTACCGAGGATCCGCAGGTTATTGCCGAAAACTTGGTTTTTGATAACAACGTCGCGCACCTCGACATGATCGTGACCGTTGTCGACGCAGACAGCTTTTCGCGGGATTACGGGTCGACGGATGCGCTGAGCGAGCACGAGTTGGCGGACGACGATCACACGGTCGTCGAAGTGCTGATTACGCAGATCGAATTCTGCGATGTGATCGTGATCAACAAGACGGATCTCGTCGATACTGCCGCGCTCGCCAAACTCTGGCGCATCCTGCACGTCCTCAATCCGCGCGCCGAGCTGATCGACGCCCGTCAAGGCGCGGTGGCCGTGAGCGAGTTGGTAAACACGGACCGCTTCGACTTCGATGCAACCTCGAGCGCGCCCGGCTGACTGGCGATGCTGAACGCTGATCCGAATTCAGAGCCAGTGCTGGCCGACGGTGTGGATGTCAGCGGATTTGTTTATCGTGCGCGCCGGTCGTTTCATCCCGAGCGGCTATGGGCGCTGGTGCATCAGGAATGGCCGGGCGTGTTGCGTTGCAAGGGCTTTTTCTGGCTGGCAACGCGAACCGATATTGGCGGTTCGCTATCGCAAGCGGGAGGCGCGCTGCGGCATGGTCCCGCGGGCATGTGGTGGACGGCGCAGGAACGCAGCGAATGGCCGACCGGCGATGCGGAACTGGAAGCTGAAATTGCCGCGGACTGGTTCGGCGATGCGGACCATATGATTATCGGCGACCGGCGGCAGGAACTGGCGATGATCGGAACCGGCCTGGACGAATCACATTGGCGCGCGGCTTTCGACGCTTGTCTCGTCACCGATGAGGAATGGTCGCAAGCGTCGAATGGATTGCTGGCCGATCCGTTTCCGTCGTGGGAGATGGACGAAGATGACCACGATCATCACGACCACGGCGATGATTGTGATTGCGCGCTCACGGGCACTAGCTTGTCACCGCCCAGTGAACAACCCGCGAGCGAAAAAACCCGCCAGAGGCGGGTTATATACCGACAATCGGCTACAATTCACCGCTTGTTCACTGCGTCCTTGAATGCCTTGCCAGCCGTGAACTTGACGGTCTTGGCGGCCGGAATCTTAATGGATTCGCCGGTCTTCGGGTTACGGCCGGTGCGCGCTGCGCGCTTACCCGAACCAAAGCTTCCGAAGCCAATCAACTGCACGGCGTCACCCTTCGAGACGGCCTTCTTGACCACTTCGAGCAACGTGTCCAGCGTTTCGCCGGTTTGAGCCTTGCTGGCGCCGGTCTGAGCGGCCACGGCGTCAATCAGTTCCTGTTTATTCATTAAGGTTCCTTTATCGGTTTAGGTTGACACGAACAGCGCGAACGCGCCGATTATACGTGCGCGGGCCTTGCAGTCGAGTACTGGCGCGGGTCCAGCCCCCCTGGCCCACTATTCCGGCAAACCCTCACACCCCGGTCACCGGGCCTCCTCCTTACTCGGCGGTTGTTATCATAAAGCAGCGCAAACCCAAGCGGGATAAGGGTTTCGAAGATTTACGCATGACTGGACGCAAGTGAAATCCCTTGTCGACGCCCTTTCATGCAAGCAATCCTTTCGTACTGTACGTTTCACTCTCCGTTGGTTTTTGCCAACGGTTGACGGACAATCCGGCGCAGCCTCGGAAATGCACAGCGAAGGTCATATCATGAGTTTGCTTTCAAACCGTATGACCCATTCTTTTTTTCGCAAACGTGCTTGGCAGTCGCGCGCGTTGGGCCCAACGGCGAAATTTCACGATTTTGCAGGCGGAACTTGACACTGGGCGGCTGTTTATCGAAACATGGGCCGCGTGGCGCGCTGATCCGCAGCGCTGCGAGCGCCGGCATTTTGTCGCGGTTGGCCGGCTGGCGACAATGGATTTCCCCGATATACTTGATAATCGGCCCACGCTTTCCCACTTTCCCAATTACCGATCAATGCGTGGCCGATGCGGGTTGCCGGGCAGCACCGGCTCGAGTTTGAAAACGGGCGCGTGGTGCTGACGCTGGCTATCGGTGAGTTGGAGAGCATGCTGCAGAAGATCTAGCTGCGCGCCGATGCGTTTTATTTGCGGTTATCGCATGTCGATGCAAAGCTGACCTACGTCGCGAAAGTGCTGGCGGGTGTCGCCGGAGATCAGGCGACGCTGTGTGCCGAACACATCCCCAGCTTCCCCGCGCCCTGGAAGATGCAGGTTTTATCTGCGATGAAACCCGGGATGCCTCTTATGTGAGCGCCCGCTTCGCTCCACTCTGGCGTGTACGCTGCCATGAACCACCGCTTGCGTTGGCAATAGAGGACTCCCAAGTTCAAACGTTGCGTCATGCAATCGTCATCGGGGCTGGCCTTGCCGGCTGTGCGATCACGGAGCGCCTTGCATCGCGGGGATGGCGAGTCAACCTGATCGAACGCCACGACGATCTCGCCCACGATGCGTCCGGTAACCCTGCGGGCGTCTTCTACCCGATCATCTGGCGTGTGACGACAGCATTGCTGCCCGCCTGACACGTGCAAGATTTCTCTACGCACTGCACCGATGGTCGGAACTCGAACGCGCCGGCTACAATCTGGGACGCAGCTACCAGGGCTTGCTGCAAATCGCGGATTCCACCGACGATGCGCGCGCAATCGCATCGGCAATCAAGCGATTCGGCCTGCGGCTGTCCTATGTCGCCGTCTTACATCCTATGTCATAGCCGTCGATGAACACGAAGCCTCCCACCTGGCCGGTCAGCCCGTCGGGTGTGCTGGATGGTTTTTCCCTCACGGCGGCTGGATTTTCCCCGCTGCAATATGTGCGGCGCAATGCGCAGCTGCGGGCAATTTACTGACGACCCGCTTCGGCAGGGAAGTCGCGCGTATCAAACGGGAAAACGGCGCATGGACCGCCTTCGACTCCACCGGCCGTGCCCTTGCCCAAGCCCCCGTCGTGATTCTGGCCAACGCCGGCGATGCGCAACGCATCGCGGAGCTTCACGGACTTCCAACGCGCGGCATACGCGGCCAGCTCACGCTACTGGACGCGAGTCTCCTGGATGGCCTGCGCGTGCCGATCATCGGCGATGGCTACGCTGTGCCGCTCGGCGCTCATCGCACACTGACCGGCGCGACCTACGACATTGACGATATCAATACGCAGATCCAGCCCACCGGTCATACCAAAAACCTCGAACGTGTCGCGATGATGCTGCTCGCCATGGCCGGATTACCTCGATCAGAAACACTGGAAGGCCGCGTGGCTTTCTGGTCGGTGACGAGCGACCGCATGCCGATGATCGGCGCGCCCTCGCCGACGAAACCGCCGCACGTGCCAATGCCACCCGTCTTTCCGGCGCATGGCCGCTTGATTTGCTGCAAGCGCCCGGCTTGTAAGGCGCGTTTGCTTTCAGTTCGCGCGGCCTGGTGTGGTCGACGCTCGCCGCCGAGCTGATCACGGCACAAATCGAAGGGGAACCGTGGCCCGTCGAGCGTGAATTGGCGAAGCCATCGACCCCGCACGCTTCCTTCTGCGCACGTTAAGACAAGGCGAATTCACCTAAAAACCCTGGCTGGAAAACTATCCACCGCAGCCTGTGGATAACCATCCGAATTTGGCATGAATGACCTGTGTACTCGCTGTGGGCGTAAACGGGACAACTCGATTACGCCGTGAATCCGGTCGAAGTTGTTCTGGGTTCACCCTCCGGCGTCCACACATTCACTATCTGCTTACGCGTCCTTCAAGCTTCTGTAAACGTTGATGAAAACAGAGTTATCCACAGAAATCGTCCGGCCTTGTTATTAACAACTACGTACATACAAAGAAAACTTGTAAATCTTAAAACCAACGTCATCAGTAGCGCTTAAAGTGAAAAACCCACGTTATTTCAGACAAAATGACAACGAGATCCCCCCTTAAAGGTAGATTTTTCCGTTTCCCAAAAAACGCTGGAAGCTTGTTACCGCTTGGTTTAAGCGTTTATGGGATTGAAGAAGGGTCGTCGGGAGCCATGGCACAATCGCCGTTCTTTCGTATAGCCGCCTGGCTTATCGCTTCAAACCGGGCTCTGTGCGAGCGCGTGAATTGAAAAAAACGCTGTATCCCTTGTCGTGACGGCCCAACCGGCCAAGCAGCGAACGGCTGTCGATTGGCCAACCAGTCCCAACGGGGCTTGACGGAACCTGAAGAATCATCAGGCAACGAATCTTTCCGGCAACCCGCACCGTTGCCACGGCACTACCTGCCCATTCACTGACTGTCTGCACTAGCTGCGAAGGAGAAGTCCTCACGATGAAGTCGGCCTTTTCATTCTTACCAGTCTGGCCGCTCGTACCCGACGCCATTTTTTGGGCCGGCCTTGCGTTGGTCGCTGCGGGTCTCTGCGGTGAACTGCTCTGGCATGCCTGGCGTCTGCCGCGTATCACCGGCTATGCCGTTATTGGCCTGATCGCGGGCAATGCGGGTTTTGGTGTTATAGATGTCAGTTCCGCTGGGATCTCGCGGCCCTTGCTCGACGTCGCGCTGGGCCTGTTCCTGTTCGAGCTCGGCAGCCGGCTCGACTTGCGCTGGATTCGCCGCAATCCTTATCTGATCTTGTCGAGCATTGCTGAAAGCACGCTTACGTTCGGCTTTGTGCTGATCGCGTTGACGCTGTGCAAAGTGCCGACCATGCCGTCGATCATGATTGCCGCAATCGCGATGGCAACGTCGCCGGCCATGGTCATTCAACTGCGTACCGAATTGCGTGCAGAAGGCCAGGTCACGCAGCGCCTGCTCACGCTAACCGCGCTCAACAGTATGTACGCGGTGATCGTGGAAAAACTCGCGGTCGGCGTGCTGCATCAGGAGATCTACGGCAACACGCTCGCGACTATCGTTCAACCGCTTTATCTGCTGCTCGGTTCGCTCGTCCTGGCGCTAGCCCTCGCGCTGGCCTGCAATCTGCTGTACCGGCGGCTAAATACCAACGACGAGCATTCGTTCATCGCATTGTTCGGGCTCGTGCTGCTCGCCATCGCAATCACACATGTGTTCAAGCTGTCGACCATTCTTGCCTTGTTGGCGGCTGGCATCATTGTGAAGAATTCGAACGAGCGGCCGCAGCTATGGCCAACGCATTTCGGCACGGCGGGCTGGTTGCTGACAGTAATTTTGTTCACGCTGACATTGACGTCGTTCGGATGGCACTATATCGCGCTGGGCGGCGTGGCTGCACTGGCGCTGATCGTGGCGCGTTTCGTCGGCAAACTGGCTGGCGTGATGATCTTCGCCAAACCGAGCGGTCTCAACTGGAAACAGGGTGCGGCGCTCGGGGTGGCGTTGACGCCAATGTCCGCGCTTGCCTGCTTGCTCGTTGACGATATGTACATGCTGTACCCAGATTACGACCCCACGCTGCGTGCAATCGTGATGTGCTCGATCATCGTGCTGCAGATTATCACGCCGTTCCTCGTGTATCGCAGTTTATCGGCGATCAGTGAATGCCGCGAGTAACGTCGTATCCTGTTTTTTTATCGTTTTTAGCGGGTTGCCGGGCGTTTCATTGAATCTGTCACTGAGCGCTTGAGCTCACTACCCGGCGCGTCATGCCGGCAAGGTGTTGGCCGGCGACCCAGGCTTTGTCAATCAAGAGGCAGAGGCACCATGTCACTCGAACCTTTCATCAACTCGGAGCCGTTCACCTTTGGCGTCGAACTCGAGATCCAGGTCGTCAATACGCACGACTACGACTTGACCAAGGCGGCCTCCGATCTCATGCGGCTCGTCAAGGACGAAAAGATCCCTGGCAGCATCACGCCGGAGATCACCGAAAGCATGATCGAGTTGTCCGCCGGCATCTGTACGACGCACGAACAAGCCGTAACGGACCTCCGTGCCATCCGCGATATCTTAGTGTCCGTCGCTGACCACCTCAATGTCGGGCTGTGTGGCGGTGGCACGCATGCCTTCCAGCAGTGGAGCGACCGTCAGATCTTCGATACGCCGCGCTTTCAGTACCTTTCCGAACTCTACGGTTACCTCGCCAAGCAGTTCACGGTGTTCGGCCAACACGTGCACATTGGCTGCCCGAACCCGGACAGCGCGTTGTTCCTGCTGCATTCCATGTCGCGTTTCATTCCGCACTTCATCGCGCTGTCGGCTTCGTCACCGTACGTGCAAGGTGTGGATACTGGCTTTCATTCCGCGCGCCTCAATTCTGTCTTTGCATTTCCGCTGTCCGGCCGGGCGCCGTTCACCCTCACGTGGTACAGCTTCGAGGAATATTTCTCGAAGATGGTCAGCACCGGCGTGGTGAACAGCATGAAAGACTTCTACTGGGACATCCGACCGAAGCCGGGTTTCGGCACGATCGAAGTACGGGTGATGGACACGCCGCTGTCGGTTGATCGCGCAGCGGCCATTGCCTGCTACATCCAGACGCTTGCGCGTTACCTGTTGCTCGACAAACCCCTGACGTTGAAAGAAGACGACTACCTTGTCTATACGTTTAACCGTTTCGAAGCTTGCCGCTTCGGCTTGGAAGGTAGTTGCATCGATCCTCAAACGGGCGAGCGCCGCACGATCACGGAAGACATCCTGGCAACGCTTGACGTGATTGCGCCTCATGCCGACGCGCTGAGTTCCAACGAAGCGCTGCGCCAGGTCCGCGATATCGCGTGCAGCAACATGAACGACGCGACCTGGCTACGCGGTGTTTTTGATCGCGAGGGTTCGCTGAATGAAGCTGTGCGCCAGCAGTGCTTGCAGTGGCGTGAGTGACAGATCGGCCTTGGCTTCAGCGATTTGACCGCCTCTAGAAAAAAGAAACCTGCCTACCGGCGGTTTTTTCGTCATTTTCTTTCAGGCTGATGCCGATAATTTGCCTCCAAGGTTTACTCTATTACGAGTTCGTATACATACGTAATAGTAGTTAATAAACATCGCGCAATTCTGTGGACAACTGATAGAATCACCACAAACTCAACAGTTTGGAGTGCGCACAACCCTGGGATGAAGCCTTGCATCAGGAGGGGCAACGTGGGATAACAAGGTGGCGGTTTTGTATGCCCGGGATTATCAAGAATTGGCGCACAGCGAATAATGTGGTTATCTACGTCCTTATCCACACGGTTTTGTGAATAACTAAGGTATACGTTCGGTTCCAGTCGCTTAGAATGTCGGTTTTGCTGATAGGGGGATGCAAAGCCGGTGAAACAAATGAAGCGCTGGAAGGTCTAGAACAGGCGCCACGGAGAAACATAGATGTCCTGATCCGGACGACGAACTAGCTGCATCGGTTTGATCGCCCGAATTTTGAGACGGTAGTTGATACGAAAGGATTCGCCGGCCGGACACGTCGGTGATTAAGCCTACAGCGGCTTGGGTAAAACGAGCGGGGTCTGACGTTTGCCGGTTTCAAGCCATTGCCAAACCATCTGATAAGCATCAAGAAAGACGAAGCGAATGACTATGAGCGAAGGCGTATACGGAGAGCAGGCCACAGGACGGGTGACCCACGGCTTGCTGCGGTTGAGCACGGCGATGCGTAGCCAGGCATGGGAATGGGCTGAGGGTGTGGGCTTGACGCCAACCCAGGGTGAAATTCTCGTGTTGCTGATGCAGCGGCGCAGTCCAATGCGGCTTGGCGAGATTGCACGGGAAACGGCGTTGACCGCCGCTACCACCAGCGATGTCGTCGGCACACTGGAAGGCAAGAGTCTGGTCGAAAAGCGCCACGCGCTGGACGACGGGCGCGCGCTGGCCGTGCGCCTGACGGCACGCGGAAAAACAGCGGCCAAGAAGGCGCTGGTATGGCCGGAGTTCTTGTCGAAGGCAGTCGGCACGTTGAAAGCCGATGAGCAGTCGCAGTTGTACCGCAGCCTGCTGAAGACCATTCGACAGCTCGAAGCGGTGCAGCAAATTCCGCCGCATCGCATGTGCTTGAGCTGCGCGCACCTGGAAGCAAACAAGAACCCGAAAAAGACGCCGCATCACTGTACGTTGCTGAACATCGACATGGCCGATACCGACCTGCGTCTCGATTGTTCGGTATACGAAGAAGGCGATCTTTCCAAGCAGAAGAAGAACTGGAAGATTTTCGCGCAGGTCACGTAAGCGTCACTGTGTGAATCTCCGCTTTCGCCGTTCGTGCTTCGCGCGTTGAGCGAGAAGCACGCGGTGTCGGTTAGACTATTCGAGCCGCGCGCCCGTTGGCGCGCGTGCTGGCTGCTCGACCGTGCCTTTCCTTTGTGTGCGCCGCCTGATTCCGCGCGCTGATCTCAGCTTGCCGGCTCTTCTGGATAACCGCCGATGAAACGTGAAGTTTTGGCGATACGCCACGTCTACTTCGAAGATCTCGGCAGTCTGGAACGGGTGCTGGGCGATCATGGCCAACTGGTGCGTTATCTCGACGTGGGCCGCGCCCGCATCGACGCTCCTAATCCACTCGATATTTCATTGATGGTCGTGCTCGGTGGCCTGATCGGCACTTACGAGGACGCGCTGTTTCCCCACCTGAACCCGTTGTTTGCCATACTTGAAAAATGCATTGTGGCGGGGTTGCCAACTATCGGGATTTGCCTGGGCGCGCAGTTGATTGCCCGCACGCTGGGTGCGAAGGTGTATCCGGCGGCACAGAAGGAACTCAGCTGGAAAGTGCTGACGCTGACCGAAGCGGGCAAAACCTCTGCTTTGCGGCATTTCGAAGCGGATGGCGAGCCGACACCGGTGCTCCATTGGCATGGCGATACCTTCGATCTTCCCGATGGCGCCACGCGGCTGGCATTCACGGACCTGTGTAAAAATCAGGCTTTCAGTTGGGGCGATCACGTCTTGGGCTTGCAATGCATCCTGAAGTCCTGGTCGACCGGTTTGAAAGCTGGCTGGTGGCGTATCCGGGCGAAGTCGCGGAAAGCCGGACGACCGTGACGGCCTTACGCGCTAACACGGCCAAATATGGCCCCGCGCTCGAAAACGCTGCAGGCAAGATGTTTGGCGAATAGCTGGATCGGTTCGAGCCTGTCAAATAAGAGTTTTGGAGAACGTACTGAAGGTAACGCGCCATTAATCCTGTGATTGACGCCGTGCTTACCGGAGAAGTTGCACCGCTCGGCACGTATGGCAAATACAGCGCGCGATTCACAAAGTGCCGGTGCCGGCCCGCGTGGGTGAAATCGGGCTGGAAGGGGCGACCACCAGTTCGAGCGCAAGCATCATGGTGGCCCTGAGAAAGCACTGCATTACTACAGCCGCGACCACTACGCGGCCTGGCAAGGTGAATGGCCGGTATCGTCTGCTGGTTTGAGTCGCTTCGAAACCCCGGCGCATTCGGTGAAAACATTTCGACACACGGTTTGAATGAAGCGGATGTATGCGTGGGCGATGTGTTTCGCCTTGGCACGGTGATCGTGCAGGTATCGCAACCGTGCCAGCCGTACTGGAAACTCAACCTCCATTTTTCCCGCGATGACATGTCGCGGCGAGTGCAGGACACGCGTCGTACGGGCTGGTACTACCGCGTCCTGGAACCCGGTGAAATAGGGACGGGCGACTCATGGAATAGCTCACGCGGCCGCATCCCTGGAGTATCGAACGGTTGCTGAGGGTGTTTTACGTTGATCGCGATAACCAGGCAGCGCTTGAACCAGATGGCGGCGTTCGCGACGCTGACGCCATCGTGGCGAAGCACGGCGGCAAAGCGGCTTGATACCGGCAAGGTCGAGTCCTGGGCAATGAGATTGAATACGCCTGCGGACGAGGCGAAGTAGACGGCGAAGGCGTCAGTGTGATTGGTCAAGCGATCGGCCTGCGCTCAGCAGGGAAAAAACCGAAGTGCTATTCCTGAAACGCCCTTTTTCCTTTCTCCGGAAATTCCTCACGAGCTCTCTGTTTTCGCCCTTCACGCTGCGAGGCGTGACGCTTCCGAACCGCATCGTGGTGTCTCCGATGTGTCAGTACTCAGCCGAATGTGGCGAGGCCACTGCGTGGCACATGATCCACCTCGGAAACCTCGCGCTCTCGGGTGCCGGCATGCTCTGCTTCAAAGCAACCTTGGTCGGCCCAGATGGCCGCGTCACGGCGGCGACCTCTGCCTCTGGGACGACGTGACCGAAGCCGCGCTCAAGCCGGTCATCGAGGCTATTCGAAAGCATTCGCACATCGCCATCACGATGCAGATCAGCTACGCGGGGCGTAAAGCGTCGAGCGCGGTGCCTTGGGAAGGCGGTCAACTGATCCCCGTGTCGGAAGGCGGCTGGTTGCCCTCGGCGCCCTCGGTGATTCCGCATAAAGAAGGTGAAACATCGCCGCTCGCACTTGATGTAGCCGGTCTGATCCGCATACGCGAAGCCTTCGTGGCGACGGCGAAACGTGCGGCGCGCCTGGGGCTGGATGCACTTGAAGTGCACGCGGCCCACGGTTATCTGCTGCATCAGTTTCTCTCACCGCTTGCCAACCAGCGCACCGATGAATATGACGGTTCGCTCGAAAACCGTATGCGTTTTCCGCTCGAAGTCTTTGACGCCGTGCGTGCCGCTTTTCCCGCGGATGAACCCGTTGGTCTGCATGTGTCGGCATCAGACTGGGTGAAGGGCGGCTGGGATCTCAAGCAGACCATCGTGTTCGTGAAGGAGTTGCAAAAGCACAAGGTGGACTGGATCGATGTGTTGTCGGGTGGCGTATCGCCGTTGCAGAAAATTACGCTGTCACCGGGTTGTCAACTACCGTTCCAAAAGCCATTAAGGAAGCAACGGGCGTGAACACTATGGGCGTAGGCCTGATCACCGACCCACAGCATGCTGAAGAGATCATTGAGTCTGGGGGAGGTGGATTTGGTCGCGTTGGCACGCGCGCTGCTCTACAATCCGCGTTGGCCGTGGCACGCGGCCGCCCAACTTGGTGCGACCGTGGAGGCGCCGCCGTAATACTGGCGCTCGCAGCTGCGCGACCAAAAAGCGTTGTTCGGCGATATCTCGTTCAGCCAACGCTGAAACAGGCGATATGAATTTATGGAGCGGTTGAACTCGTGCGCGCCTAACGTGTACGATGCCGTTGTTCGCCTATGTGGTCTCAGTTCTGCATGGACATCGAATGACAGTGAATTGCAGTACATGAAGCAGATGATGCACACGATGCGATGAGAAAGACAGCAACGCGGCGGCGCCTCGCATTCAGGCTGCCGCGTACGTTTCGGTTTGTCACTGTTCGCGTGGAACCGAGACGGGGGCAAAGTTGAAGCGTCTGCTAAGCCAAACCTTTTAAAGGATTCATTCGATGAGTTCACGGAGGGTCGCCGTCCGCCGTTCGGGCATACACGGCAAGGGCGTGTATGCCGCGATGCCGCTCGCTAAGGGCGAGCGGATTATCGAGTACAAGGGCAAACGCATTTCGTGGAAAGAGGCATTGCGCCGTCATCCCCACAACCCGGACGAGCCGAACCATACGTTCTATTTCGCGCTCGAAAATGGCAAAGTGATCGACGGCAAGGTCGACGGCAACAGCGCACGCTACATCAACCATTCGTGCGCGCCGAATTGCGAAGCCGAGGAGAAGGAAGGGCGCGTGTTCATCCACGCGCTGCGTGTGATCAAGGAAGATGAAGAGCTGTACTACGACTACGGTCTTGTCATCAACGGTCGCGTCACGAAGAAGCTAAAGAAGGAATACGAATGCCGCTGCGGCACCAAAAAGTGCCGCGGCACCATGCTCGCGTTGAAGAAGAAAAAGTAAGGCTTTCGTACAGGGTAAAAAAAACGCCACGGCAGGTGTCCTCCGTGGCGTTTTCTATTTTCTATGTCGTTTTCAAAGGCATTCGCACGATGAAGCGCGCGCCGCCTTCGAGCGCTGGAGCGTCCTCGTAATGCACGCTGCCACTGTGCAGGACCATGATGTCGTGGATGATCGCAAGGCCCAGTCCGGCCCCGCCTTCCACGCCATGGCCGTCGCCGCGAAAGAAGCGCTTGAACAGATCCGGTTGTTGTTCAAGCGGCACGCCCGGACCGTTGTCTTCCACTACGATTTCGCCCATCTTACAGCCTTTTTCATCGACGGTTTGCGTCACCGTGACGGTTACGCGTGCGCCTTCGGCCCGCAACGTGGGTACGTACTTCAACGCGTTATCGATGAGATTGGCGATCACCTCGCGCACCAGCGCGAGATTGCCGCGCACCATCAGCAGATGTTCGTTGTCGGGGTCGTCCAGACGCTGGAAGCCCAGGTCGACATGCGCAGCCAGTGCACGCGGCACCCATTCCGCGCCGGTTTCAAACGCGAGCGCAGCGTAATCGAAGTCAGTGAAACGTGCGGCCTGTTCACCCGGCTCGGCGCGCGCGAGCGAGAGCAACTGATTCGACAATCGCACAGCACGATCCGCCGATGCCCGCAGCTCCCTGACAGCGTCCAGCACCTTCGCGGGGTCCTTGGCGGTCGCTGCCTGCTCGGCATGCAGTTTTACGGCGGTGAGCGGTGTACGAAGCTGGTGGGCGGCGTCGGCGATAAATTTGTGCTGGTCGTTCAGTGCCGTTTTCAGGCGGTCGAGCAGCGCGTTCATTGCGTTTGTCAGCGGACGAATTTCGACGGGGATGAACGATTCGTCGACTGGCTCCAGCGACATGTGGGTCTGCCGGTTGAGGGTATCGGCAAGATCGGTCAGCGGGTTGAGCTGTTGGTTCACCACGCGCCACACGATCACCCAGCCCGCCAGCAGCAAGAGCAGCAGCGGCATCATGATGGCGACCATGAACTCGACTGCTATCCGGTACCGCGAGCCTACGCGCTGCGCGACTTCCACGACGATCGGATTGCCATGCGTCTGATCGACGCGCACCTGCGCCGCACGCACGCTCACGCCTTGGTAGTACATCTCGAAGACGTATGCATAGTGAATCCGGCGCACGTTCCTGCCGGTCAGCGGCAGATCGGATTCGCCGGCGATCTCGCTATCGCCGGCGCTGATCCGGTAGATCAGTTGTTCGACGGGGTCCGAGAACATGGCGCGGGCGAGCGGCGGCACCGTTACCGGCGCGTCGACGCCCGCCAGTTGGATTTGCTTGGAGATAGCCGTGGCGAGATCCGCCAGCGAGCGGTCGACGACATGCTGCGTGTATTGCCACGCCAGCCAATACGCCATCAGTCCACTCATTAGCGCAAGCAGGGACAGCGGCGCGGCAAGGCGGCGCAGCAGCGAGCGCCGAAGGCTGGGCGGCACGCTTGCAGACATGGTTGTCTAGTACGCCAGATGCAGCCAGTCGGCGCGGTCGAAACGTTCGTCGGGCGTGCGCCGGGGAAGGAATCGCAAGGTGCTGGGTAATCGCTCGTCAGGCTTGTTATGTCGTCGACAAATCGCTTACGCGGCTTGCCGGATTTCCTGCAGCAAGTAGCCGAAACCTCGCACTGTCACGATTTCCACGCGGCAGTTTTCGAGTTTTTTGCGAACCCGGTGCACGTAAACTTCGATGGCGGTATCGCCCAGATCGCCACCGAAGTGTGTCAGGTAATCCTGCAACTGGGCTTTGCTGACCACACGGCCGTGGCGCAGCAGCAGCATTTCGAGCACGGCGAATTCACGCGGTGACAATTCAAGCGGCTTTTCGTCGTTGAAAATGCGGCGATCAACGCCCGACAGGCGCAAGCCGCCCAGCGATACTTCCGGACGCAGTACATCGCCATGCGGGCCGCTGCGACGCATCACGGCACGAATGCGCGCTTCGAGTTCGGCGGGTTCGAACGGCTTAAGCATGTAGTCGTCCGCGCCGCTGTTCAGGCCCTGGACGCGGTTATACAGCTCGTCGCGTGCGGTCAGGATAATCACGGGCGTATGGCGATTGCCCTGGCGGAAACGCGACAACAGCGTCATGCCGTCGATACCCGGCAGGCCGAGATCGAGAATCATCAGTTCATGGCGATTTTGCGTAAGCGCCTGCTCCGCGAAAATGCCGTCGTGGGCCATATCGACGGTAAAACCGGCTTGTTCAAGGCTACTTTGAATGCCGCGCGCGATGGGGCGGTCATCTTCGATTAGAAGGATTCGCATGGAAGTCGCTCTTCTTTTATACGATACGATGGGTTGGGCTCGATTGTGCGGCGCGGGTCGTCAGCCAGAATTGCCTACCTTTCTTCACCGCGGCGCCGTCCGAGTCATATCAGCAATCCTTTTATGCCAAACGCGGCGCAGCGCTTCGCTGTGCAGCGATTCTCTTGTGGCCGGACACGCTGAAATTCCCCGATCCGCGGACGCCACCCCGTGGCCGGTTTCCAGCACGTCCGCTCAACCCCTGTGGCGACGAAACCGGTCGTTGGGTCGTTGGAAGGAATGAACGGACAGTCCAAACCGTATGCGCTGCTGATTGTACAGTGTCGGTCTGTACCGCCAATAGAACTGGAGTCCTCAGAGCGTCCGAAGCATTGTTAAAGCTTACGCCTGTATTAGATATTTGCTTTTTCGTCGAAAGATTTTGTTGCTATAAACTTTCAAAAAGTATTGTTTTTGCTTTCGAATAATCGAGTTTATACCACTTGAGGGGCGCTTATTGCAGTTTTTGAATGTCATAGTTTATAATATCGCTGTTACGCATTTGTCGCGGGCGGTATGGTAAACACGGATCTCAGGCCGCCGGCGTGATGGAATCCATGAATTTCGCGAGCTTTATATCGCGCTCCGTGAGGCCCTTCGCCGTGTGGGTGGAGAGCGCGATGTCCACTTTGTTGTACGCATTCGACCAGTCTGGATGGTGATTCATTTCCTGCGCTTTTATTGCAACGCGCGTCATGAAACCGAACGCCTCGTTGAAATCGGCGAACTTGAAACTTCGCTGAATTGCGCTTTTATCGGCGCTGAGCTGCCATTGCGTTAACTGGTCGAGAAGTTCGGGGAGTTCGTCAGGCGCAAATTTCTTGATCATGGGGGACCTCCTTGACTTAAGCGGTGGGGCGCCGCGCGGTTGAACGGCGCATTCGGCCGGGGCGCCACGCGGTAAGCTTGCGTCTTTCGGCACTTCACGCAGGATATCCACATGGTCGACCTCGATCACTTCGATCTCGCGCTGCTCGACGTTCTTCAGCGTTTCGGCCGCGCGACACATCAACAACTCGGCGAGGAAGTGCCGCTGTCGCCGTCGCAAATCGGGCGCCGTTTGCAACGCCTGGAGGCAACCGGTGTGATCGATGGGTATCGCGTGGTGCTGCGTCCCGAAAAGCTCGGGCTCGGCGTGACTGCGTTCACGAGCCTCAAGCTGAAGCATCACGACGATACCGTTATAGACCAGTTCTAGCAGCAGATCGAAGCGCTGCCCGAAGTGCTCGAATACCATGCAACGGTTGGCGACGCCGATTTGTTGCGAGTCGTCGCGCAAGATTTGAACGCGCTGTCTACGTTTGACATGAAAAAGCTGATGCGCGTTCCCGGCATAGACAGTGTGCGATCCAATATCGTGCTGACCACATTCAAGTGCAACGGACCGCTGCCGCTGGGACATCTCGCGGCCAGTTCGCCGGATTCACCGGCTTCGCGAGGTTAAGCCGGCGGGGTTCAAGCCGGCTCGCTCAGCAGGTCGACATACGCAACCGGCACGAGGTCGCTTGCCGCCACGCCGAGCTTCGCGAACAATTCCTCCGCTTCCTTTTCGCCGCTGGTTTCGTCGTCATCCGGTGCAAGCAGCACTTCCAGTTCGATGAAGTCGCCCAGTCCGTCCACGCGGTCCAGATGAATCCGCGTGCGCCCGACGTGACACGTCGCTCCTTGTTCACAATGCCGCGCGTATTCAGCGCCTGGGCGGGCAGCGCGTGCATGGCTTCGGGGTTGGTGACCGGGCTGCGTGAGTAGTATGGTACGAGCCCTTCGGGCCGTCGCGGTCATCGCGTTGATAGAAATCAGTTCGGCCAGCGTGTTGTCATCGAATTGACGTAGTTTCAGGCGGCCGTTCGGCACATCGTAGAAAAAATCTTGCTGGCGGTAGGTCATCGGCGGTTCGCTGGCACGCGCTGCTGCGCGTGCCAGAAGCTGGTCGAACTGATGCGCGCGAGCCTTGATTTCGATATTGCGTGCCATGTTGGAGTGTCCTGTTCACGTGGGCGTCAGATGCGCGACCCTTAACTAACAAAATTTGATGACCGGGAGATTCCTAGGTTTCGTCAAGTCGCAGCCTTTCTTCGGCTAGGTCGCCCATTGGTCTTCAATCAGACGTAACGCCCGCGATGCCCTGCTCCTCGCGGCGCTCCGCTAGCACGATGAACGAAAGCTGCGTAGGCACCGTGACGCTTTCCACTATGGTCAGCGCATGCGCGTGCGCTTCGGCCAGTGCGATGGAATCGTGCACGAGCGAGCGTCAGGCCCACGCCCGACTTGACCAGATCGAGCATGGACGGTTCCTGGTCCACTTCTGCCACTTTAACCGGCTGGACCCCGTGGGCGTCGAAGATCCGGGTAAGCGGTTATGCGCCGACTCTGGAGGCGTCCAGATCCAGGACAGCTGGGCAAGCGCCACCCAACCATTCTCTCCGCCTTCCGGGTGGTCGGGCCGGTTCACGAGCTCTTTCCAGCCCGCCGGCGCCAGCACGCGGTACAGATACGGCTTCAATTGCACAACGTGAAATCGGTCCGGAGCCGGATCGACGATATAAAACCCCACATCGAGATCGCGCGTCTTGATGCGCTCGAGCACCCAGCCCGACATGCCGTGCCGCAACGCGGTTTCAATGCGCGGGTACGTTTCCACGAGTGCTCGCAAGAAGCCGCCGAGCCGGAGGAATTCGGGATCGAAGATCGTCCCAATGGTCAGGCGTCCGCTGACCTCGTGGCGAAGCGCGGCGGCCACGCGCTGGACCTCGCTTGCGATCGTCAGTGCATGCTCAGCGTGCGACGGAGGGTTTCACCGTCACGTGTGAGCATCAAGCTGTGCGACGTCCGCAAAAACAGCGTTACGTCGAGTGTCTCCTGCAAATTCTTGATTTGCAGGCTGACGGCGGGCTGCGACACATGCAACAGCACGACCGCGCGCGTGAGATTGCCTTCGCGGACGACAGTGACAAAAGCGCGGATTAGAGTCAGATCCATGTCTGATATTAGCCCCCAAAAGCTGTTGAAGACATCTGATTGGATTGCTGCACTGCGTTCGCAGTAGCTATGGCGTTAGAGTGGATCGCGCGAACGGCGGCTTTCGGTGCTTCCAATCGACCGGCGGTGAAGAGGAAGGGTTTGGCAGGAGACACAGATGAAACAGGACGCGCGCAAGCTCGAGGGTGAGTTCGATTACATCATTGTTGGTGCGGGAACGGCGGGGTGCGTGCTTGCCAACTGGCTGACCGAAGACGCCGATGCGAGTGTACTGCTGGAAGCCGGCGGCAGGGATAACTCCACTGGATTCACGTGCCGGTCGGATACCTCTATTGCGTTGGCAATCCACGCACGGACTGGCTATATAAAAATAAACGCAGGCCGAACCGGGACTTGATAGGCGTTCGTTGTCGTATCCGCGGGGTCGCGTGCTGGGCGGTTGCTCATCGATAAACGGCATGATCTACATGCGTAGCTAGCGCAAGGACTACGACGATTGGGCGCGCATTGCCGGGGACCGCGACTGGTCCTGGAATTCTGTGTGTGTGTGTTGCCGGTGTTCAAACGCAGCGAGGACCATCACGGCGGTCCGAACGAATGCGGGGATGGCGGGTAGAGAAACAGCGGCTTGGAAGGTCCTGGAAACGTTCGCGCAGGCGGCTCAGGAGAGCGGTCTTCCCGCTACCGACGACTTTAATTGTGGCGATAACACGGGCGTTGGTTATTTCGATGTGAACCAGCGCAGCGGGATTCGCTGGAATGCATCGAAGGCATTCTTACGGCCCGCGATGAAGTGGTCCAATCTCACCATCATCACGGGTGCTCATACGCAGCAGCTGGTGATGGAAGGCAAGCGCTGCATGGGTGTGGAGTATCGGGGTGGCGATACGGACTACCCCCGGCCAAGTCGTGGTGCGAGGTGATCCTGAGTGCGGGCGCGGTGAACTTGCCGCAATTGCTGGAGTTGTCCGGCATTGGGAATGGGGCGCGGCTGCAGAGGCTGGGTATTGACGTGGTGCAGGACGTGCAGGGTGTTGGCGAGAATTTGCAGGATCATCTACAGTTTAGGATGGCTTACAAAGTTAACGGCGTACAAACGTTGAACACGTTGTCGGCGCATTGGTGGGGTAAGGCATTGATTGGCTTGCAATACATGTTGATGCAAAGCAGGCCGATGTCTATGGCGCCTTCGCAATTGGGAGCGTTCGCGAAGTCCGATCCGGATGACTCGACCATTACGCGGCCCGATGTGGAGTATCACGTGTAGCCGTTGTCGCTTGACCGGTTCGGGGAGCCGTTGCACTCGTTCAATGCGTTCACGGCTTCAGTATGTCCGTTGCGGCCGACGTCGCGCGGGAGCGCGCATATTGCGTCGCCGGATGCGCGGGATGCGCCTTTGACCGCACCTAATTATTTGTCGACCGACCGTGATCGTGAGGTGGCGGTCAATGCTTTGCGTTTGACGCGGCGGGATTGTGAGTGCGCCGGCGTTGGCGAAGTTTTCACCGGAGGAGATCTTGCCGGGGCCGGCGTTCCAAACAGACGCAGAGTTTGCTGTTGCGACCGGGAAGGTCAGGACGACTATTTTTTTCATCCTGTGGGGACATGCCGGATGGGGACGGATAATGATCCGGCTGCGGTTGTTGATGGGCGTTTGCGTGTGATTGGTATGAGCGGCTTGCGGGTGGTCGATGCTTCGGTGATGCCGACTATCACCTCCGGCAATACGAATTCCCCAACGTTGACGATTGCTAAGTGGTCACGCTGCTCGGGCGCAACGGCGCAGGCCGAACAACAGCGCTGCGCGCCATCATGGGCCTCACCGGCCGTCGCACGGGATCGATTCGTATTGGCGGACACGAAACCGTCGGCATATCGACGCATAAGATCGCGCACTACGGCGTGGGATATTGCCCGGAAGAGCGCGGCATCTTTTCAAGCCTCTCGTGCGAAGAGAACCTGTTTCTGCCGCCGCTCGTAGGTAACGCGAAAGACGCCATGTTGATCGATGAAATCTATTCGATGTTCGCCAATCTCAAGGAGCGGCGTAGCAGTCAGGGTACGCGTTTGTCGGGCGGCGAACAGCATATCCCGTACATCAACATTGGTGCGGGCGCGGACAACTTGACCAACGAGCAGTGCACGCCATACACGGTGTTCACTACGCGTACGACACCATGGCGCTCGCCAACGGGGCACAGGCTCGGCGGTGAACGAAGCAGGGCGGTAAGACGTGGTTCTTCTTGACAGCCGACTACGTGTTCGGCAAGGCGCTGGAAAAGAACGCATCGGACGTGGTGAAGGCGAACGGCGGCCAGGTGCTTGGCGCGGTGCTCTATCTGTTGTCGGCCTCTGACTTCTCGTCCTTCCTGTTGCAGGCGCAAGGGTCCAAAACACAGGTGCTGGGCCTGGCTAACGCAGGCGGCGACACGATGAACTCGATCAAGGCCGCGAAGGAGTTCGGGATCACCAAGACGATGAAGATCGCGGCGCTGTTGATCTTCCTCGCCGCCCCACAGCCTGGGCCTCGAAACTACGCAAAGCCTGGTGCTGGTACTGGAACAAAGATGCAGCGACATGTGCCTGGGCACAGCGCTGATCAAGAAGATGCCGACGAGTTTTCACGCAGCCGATTACTCCGCGGTCACCACGTATCTGAAGGCGGTGAAGCGGCCGGCACGACGGACAGCGACAAGGTGATGGACTAGTTGCACAAGATGAAGATCAACAACTTCTACGCGTAGAACGGCTACATCCGCGCGGACGGAAGCATGATCCACGACATGTATCTGATGCAAGTGAATACGCTGGCGGAATTGAAGGAACCTTGTGACTACTACAAGATCACGGCAACTATCCCGGGCGAAGAAGCGTTCGACACCAAGGCGGAATCGCGCTGCGCATTGTGGAAGTAAGCGGTCGGGTTTTAGCGGCACACTGCGGATTTAGGTATGACGCGTAGGGCGCTGAAGCTTATGCGCCGCTCGTGATCCACATGATCGATCAACGCATGACGGCCTGCTCATCTTGAGGCAGGGTGGCATGTGTCGAAACTACTTTGAGGGCAGATTCAATGGAAATTTTTGGCATTCCGCTCGCGGTGATGATGAGCCAGTTGCTGCTCGGGCTGGTGAACGGATCGTTCTACGCCATCCTGAGCCTTGGCCTCGCGGTGATTTTCGGCCTGCTCAACGTGATCAATTTCGCCCACGGTGCGTTGTTCATGCTGGGCGCGATGCTCACATGGATGGGTTTTTCGTATTTCAATGTGTCGTACTGGGCGATGCTCGTGTTCGCGCCGCTGGTGGTGGGCGTGTTCGGCATCGTGATCGAACGGACGATGTTGCGCTGGCTCTATAAGCTTGATCATCTGTACGGCCTGCTGCTCACGTTCGGCCTGACGCTGGTGATCGAAGGCGTATTCCGGTCGATCTACGGTTCATCCGGCCAGCCCTACGATGTGCCCGAACTGCTGTCCGGCTCGACGAATCTCGGTTTCATGTATCTGCCGAATTATCGCGCGTGGGTGGTGCTGGCATCGCTGGTCGTGTGTTTTGCGACGTGGTTCGTGATCGAGAAAACGCGGCTGGGCGCATATCTTCGCGCAGGCACCGAGAACCCGAAGATGGTCGAGGCGTTCGGTATCAACGTACCGTTGATGGTCACGCTCACCTATGGTTTCGGCGTGGCGCTCGCGACGTTCGCCGGTGTGCTTGCTACGCCCGTGATCCAGGTGTCGCCGCTGATGGGGCAGTCGATGATCATCACCGTGTTCGCGGTGGTCGTTATCGGCGGAATGGGGTCGATCATGGGATCGATCCTGACCGGTCTTGGGCTTGGCGTGATTGAAGGCCTGATGCGCGTGTTTTATCCGGGGAAGCCTCTGCGACCGTCGTTTTCGTGATCATGGCGCTGGTGCTGCTCGTGCGCCCGGCGGGACTTTTCGGCAAGGAAAAATGATGGTTAGGAACGTGCTTTACGGCGTGTTGCTTGCCGGCCTGATCGCGGCGCCGTTCCTTGGCGCGTACCCGGTCTTCATGATGAAAGTGCTCTGTTTCGCGCTGTTGGCGGCAGCCTTCAATTTGTTGATCGGCTACACGGGTCTGCTTTCTTTCGGCCACGCGATGTTTCTCGCCAGCGCGGGTTATTCCGCCGGTTACGCCATCCAGACGCTCGGTTTTACACCGGAACTCGGCGTGATCGCGGGCACGGTCGTGGCGACGCTGCTTGGCCTGGTCGTGGGCTTGTTCGCGATTCGACGCCAGGGCATCTACTTCGCGATGGTCACGCTGGCGCTTGCCCAGATGGTCTGTTTCGTATTCCTGCAGGCACCGTTCACGCATGGCGACGATGGTATGCAAGGCGTGCCGCGCGGCAAGCTGTTCGGCGCAATCAGCCTCAGTTCCGACCTGACGCTCTACTATGTCGTGCTGCTGGTGCTGGTAATGGTGCTGGCGTTTGGATTTATTGTGGGTGTCGTGCACTCGCCCTTCGGGCAAGTGCTGATCGCGATCAAGGAGAACGAGCCACGCGCTATTTCGCTGGGTTACGACACGTCGCGTTTCAAGTTGTTGGCGTTCGTGTTGTCGGCTGGTTTGGCGGGACTGGCAGGTGCGCTTCAAACGCTGGTGCTGGGATTCGAAACGCTTAGCGACGCGTACTGGACCATGTCCGGTCTGGTCGTGCTGATGACCCTGGTGGGTGGCATGAGCACCATGTTTGGGCCTCTGCTCGGTGCGTTCATCATTGTGGCGCTGGAAAATCGTCTCGGCGATATTGGCACTGCGCTGTCTTCCCTCACCGGTATTGATTGGTTCAACTCGCTAGGAGAGTCGGTGATGATCGTGACGGGCCTGATCTTTATTGCGTGCGTGCTGCTGTTCCGGCGCGGGATTGTGCGGGAAATCGTCGCACGGGTGAAGCCGTTGCGCGGCTAGAATCACTCACACAACCGGGATCCACGCAATTTAGTTGGCGATCCGAATCATATGCCGCTGCGAGCTATGGTTTTCCGCAGTTAACCGCGGTTTTTAAGATGGCACGGAGAAACCAGCGCCCAATAAAGGTGCAAGGTGCTAACGTGCACCACTAGGGTAAATGCTAGGTTGTCGGTATTGGTTACACAATCTAGTATCCATTTCAGTTCTGTTGCACCCGAATTTTGAGGTGGAGAACGAGGAGACAACGAGGCATCAAGTGCCCGACCGAAAGCGCTATTGGATGATTCTAACAGCGCTTTTTATTTGTACTCCGCATTCACGCGCATTTACGAATTCTTACATCCAGACCAGATCAATTTATTTTGCCGGAATTAAAGGGCCAGACGCGGCCCTCGAACACCGGGAATTCCCATTAACTTAATCATTTTCATGCGGGTTTTCCCGAGCATTTTTCAATGCGTGCATTAGCGTCCACTCATACGTTCAAATTCCTTCAAAACGCTTGCCCCACGCGGTTCTTGTCCGCTACACCCGCGATTCACCGACCGCGTGGTCGGGATATAAAAATCGTAAAATCGCTCCAGTGAACAAAACACATTTACGAGACATATCAATGAAGTTGGCTTTACGCTGGGTCTCGACAGTGGCATTTGTCGCGAGCATTTCCGCAGTGATAAGTACGCAAGCTTTCGCAGACGTAAAAATAGGTGTGACGTTGTCCGCCACGGGCCCGGCTGCATCGCTGGGAATTCCGGAAAAGAACACGATTGCGTTGCTGCCGAAAGAGATCGCCGGGCAGAAGATGGAATACATCGTTCTGGACGATGCGACCGATTCCACGCAAGCCGTCAAGAACGCCCGAAAGCTGACCAATGAAGATCATGTCGACGCCCTGATTGGTTCCACGGTAGTCCCGAATTCACTCGCAATGATCGACGTGGCCTCGGAGACCTCCACGCCCATGATCGTCGAACCGATGGATGCCAAACGCGCGTAGGTATTCAAGACGCCGCAGAACGACAGCCTGATGGCCGACGCGATTGCCGAGGAATGGAGAAGCACGGCGTGAAGGCGGTTGGCTTTATCGGTTTTGCGGATGCATACGGCGATGGCTGGTATAGCGTCTTCGATGCAGCCGCTGCCGCGCATAAGCTGAAGTTCGTCACGAACGAGCACTTTAATCGTACCGATACCTCGGTCACCGGCCAGGTGCTGAAGGCCATGAGCGCAAATCCGGATGCGGTGTTGATCGCCGGTGCGGGGCACGCCGTCGGCACTGCCCGCTAAGGCGCTGAAGGAGCGCGTTACAAGGGCAAAGTCTATCAGACCCATGGGGGGCGAACAATGACTTCCTGCGTGTGTGCGGCAAGGATTGCGACGGCGAATTGCTGCCGGCGGGGCCGATCCTGGTGGCGGATCAATTGCCCGGACAGCAACACCCGGTGAAGAAGTCGTCGCTGGCTTATAAGGCCGCCTATGAGAAGGCCTACGGAGCGGGGTCGGTCTCCACGTTTGGCGGCCACGCTTGGGACGCGGGTCACATGCTGGAGCAAGCCATTCCCGAAGCGCTCAAGACGGCTCAGCCTGGTACGGAAGCGTTTCGCGTAGCGCTGCATAACGCGCTGGAAAACGTGAAGGATCTAGCCGCTCGCGCATATGGCGTGATGAACACCACGCCGACCGATCACAACGGCCTCGACAAGTGCGCCCGCGTGATGGTGCAGATTGTCGACGGCAAGTGGAAGTTACAGAACGACTAGCTGTGCCATGGACCGCTTGCCCGCCGGCAATTTGGCGCGTTAGCGTTCCAACGTTCCGGAGTTTCAACCATCGCCTGAGGCTGCGTTTTTCTGGCAGCACCGGGTCATGTTTCGATGGGCTGACCCGGCAGCCCCACTTGCAGGATGCTCCTAAAGAGGAGGAAGTATGGACTTATCGATTACAGCGATTCTCGCGCAAGACGGCATCGCCACGGGCGCTATCTATGCACTGCTCGCGCTCGCGCTGGTCCTCGTGTTTTCGGTGACGCGTGTCATCTTCATCCCGCAGGGCGAGTTTGTCGCTTACGGTGCGTTGACACTGGCCCCGCTGCAAGCGCAAAAGCTGCCGGCAACGTGCTGGCTGCTGATTGCTATGGGCGTGGGGTGCTTCGTCGCGGAGATCGCGGGCATCCTGCGGCATCCGTCGCGATACCGGCAGATAGGGCGCACGCTTGCCGTTCTGGCAGGCAAATATTTGCTGTTCCCGGTGGCGGTCTATGCGCTGACGCAAAGCGTGCTGATGCAGCCGCTGCCCATGATCGTGCAGGTCGCGCTCGCGCTGCTGATCGTGGCGGTCGCCGTGCATTTCGCGATGGTCGGCCTTGGCCTCGTCATGTTCGGCGCGGAAGGGGGTCGCGCATGACCGCTTCTCCGATGCCACGTTCAATCTCGGGGAAGGCGCTGCGCGCGACCTCAGTGAACCGGCTTGGCGCGCGCCTGGTGGGCATCGGCACGACGCAGGCGGTAGGTGCCCGCCCCTTCACACTCGCGACCGGCTTAGGCGCGCTTTGCGGCGTCCTGGTGGTCCAATCACGACATCTACTACGACTCGGGTTTCCTGATCGGCTTGAAGGGGGTTTGTGGGCGTGATCTTGGGCGGATTGGTGAGTTATCCGCTCGCGGCTGCGGGTTCGCTCCTGGTCGGGCTGCTGGAATCGTATTCGTCTTTCTGGGCGAGCGCGTACAAAGAGGTGATCGTCTTCACGCCGATCATTCCGATGCTGCTGTGGCGGAGTCTAGCAAGCCCGCATTCGGACGAAGACGAGGAGTGACGCGATGAAATTCGTCATGCGAAACAAGTTTTTCTGGGTATTCCTGCTGGTCGTATTCGCGCTGTCTGTGTTGCCGCATCCGATTCATACGCCCGAGTACTGGATCACGCTGCTGAACTACATCGGTTTGTATTCCATTGTCGCTATCGGGCTCGTGCTGCTGACGGGCATTGGCGGGATGACGAGCTTCGGGCAAGCGGCGTTCGTGGGTGTGGGCGCTTATTCGTAAGTGCTCGATTTTCGGCGTTTATCGGCAGCGGTACGAGAGAGGAGCACGGGTTGAGGAGGCACGGGTGTCCGCCTCAAAAATTGGTGGGCACCTATGGCTGACACCCCCCCGGAGTTAAGAGCGGTACGG
>CALNPU010000020.1 GCA_940588625.1 uncultured Caballeronia sp. | reverse complement strand
GGCCCGATATATAGTACTGCAGCCCATCCTGTCCACCAGAACACACGAAAAACCCTTCGCAAACGGGAAGCGTTCATTCATATAGTTGATATGGCCCGAGTCCGTGTGCAGGAAGCTGATTTCGATCTCAACACGGAAGTTGCCGCTTTACGCGCCGACAATCCGAAGGTGGGCGCTGTGGCTTGCTTTGTCGGTACAGTGCGGGACCTGAACGAGGGCCAAACCGTCCAGGCAATGGAGCTGGAACATTATCCCGGCATGACCGAAAAGGCCCTGGAGGCGAACGCGGCGCAGGCGCGGGAGCGTTGGCCGGGTTCGGACGTGCTGATCGTGCATCGCGTGGGAAAGCTCTTGCCGCTCGACCAGATTGTGCTGGTTGTGACAACCGCCATGCATCGGGCGCAAGCGTTCGAATCGTGTGCCTTCGTGATGGATTATCTGAAGACGCAGGCGCCGTTCTCGTTCTGGAAGAAGGAAAAGACCGAACACAGCGAAAAATGGGGCGACGCTCGTGAATCCGACGACGCCGCACTCGCGCGGTGGGACCTGGAGCCATCGAAACGGGCAGGCGAGTAGAAGTAGCGGCACTCAATTTCAGCCGGGTCGTAGGCGCCAGGGAACTTTCGATTACGCGTCGCTTGATTGGTTACTGGATTCGTCGCGCGGTTTGGTAGCTTCAGCGCCCGACAACCTGACCGGAAATGGCTGGCCGTGGCCCCGGTCGGGCAACTCTGTCGCGGATTCGTTTTCGCTGCTTCCCGTGTGCAGGCATTTGAGCGACGCCATCAAAGCGCGTTGCGCGTCAGGAATCGCATAGTCCCAGCCGAATTTGCTCAGCTGCGGGCTTTGCGCAATACGCAGCGCCGGCTCCATGAACTGCATGGCCGCGGCAGGCTCGTAACGGGTGTCGACTCCAGGAAAAGCGTGAGCCAGCGGGCGAAGTGCTGGGGTTTAATATCGCCGAGAGGCCGGTGCGCCTCTTGAACGTTGTCCCTATACCCCTTTACCGAGCACGAGGCTCGACCAGAACGTTGTCATCTTTGCCAGATGTGCGTCCCAGCGGCCAGCGAGTTCGCGGGCGAAGATCGGGCCGAGCAGCAGGTCATCGTCGACACGCCGGTAGAGTACGTCGACCAGCTCCCGGATATTGGCTTCGTCGGGTTCCGCGGCGCGGACGAATGGCGTCGACGGTGTGTTCGGCTTGTTTGAAGGCTCGATCAGGGGTTGTGGTTCATGGGATTACAGGATTCTGGGATTCGATGACACGGCTCAATGAGGTATTTAGTCCCTAGTCCCGCTGGCAAAACGCAGATCGTGGCCGTTAAATGGCTAAACGCGATAGCCAAAACGGGAGGTCAACCGGCCGGATATTAGTAAAATGCCCCGTACACTGGGTATTTGACGGATAACTGAAGAAACAACGAATCTATTGCAAGCCAGTGCCTATAAAGCCGACGCCGTTACGTTAAATAGGCCATCGTTAATAGGGCCAGTAGTGCGCCAAATGAGTACAGCAATTGGGCCTAATGACGTTTCATTGTTGACATCTGGCGGATTGACATCTGGCGGACTGCTTCCCATGATAATCGATGTTTAATCGGGAAGCATAGCTGCGCCAGGCTACCGCTTGCAGCAGCGGTAGCCGGTGTTGGCCGGCAGCTGGGCATACGGGTTGGGCCGGACATACACGGATCTGGGTCAGGTCGAGCGTGCACCTGGCGATCTGCGTCGCCCGCGGCCGTACTTTGTATCCGTGCGATTGAAGCTTTTACCAAGCACCGGACCGACGTGAACAGGCGATCGGCTCATGCGACTGATTACGCGAACTACGCGATCCACCCATGCGACTGACCGATTACACCGACTATTCGTTGCGCGTCATGCTATATCTGGCCGTCCGGCCCGAGGGGCTGTCGACCATCCAGGAGATTTCCGATGCCTACGGGATCTCCAAGAACCATCTCATGAAGGTGGTCCAGCGGCTCGGGGAGTTGGGCTGGGTGGAAACCGTGCGCGGCCGTAACGGTGGCCTGAGGCTCGATCCGCGTACGCCGTTGCTAACTATCGGCGAGGTGGTGCGCAAGACGGAGAACGATTTTTCGATAGTCGGCTGTTTCGCCGATGAAAGCGAGACCCACCGGCATTGCGTGATCCAGTTCCATTGCCGTCTGCGGGGCATATTCGCCGCCGCGCGCGATGCGTTCCTCGCGGAACTCGACCAGCACACCGTCGGGGACCTCGCGTCGCCGGCCGATGAACTCGCGGGCGTGCTCGGTATCGTGCGTGCGATTCATGCCGGCAGCGGCAAGCATAAATCGAATCGCGGGACATAGCTGCCCGATCTGCCTGGCCTGATTGATGTGCGTCGACATCCAGCACCGCCAGCGTCAGTTCTTCGATGCAGGTCAATCCCTGCCGCCGTGATCCGTTCGCAATGGCCCTGCGACGCCTGCGCTCGACGGACGCCAACCGCACGCCAACGTGCACAAGTGCTTCCCGCGGACTGTTTTTGCGCATCACGAATCGCTCGACACTATCAAACACGTCAATCCTTGTTCGAGCGTCATTTCGCAGAAAAATGCGGTTTTTGGGTCGCTGAACGCTTGAAAGTGCCGGATCGCGCCTCATTTTAAACATATCCCGATTTGGAGGTCTCAATATGAGAATCGACAAGCTAACTACGAAGTTCCAGGAAGCATTGGCCGACGCGCAAAGTCTCGCCGTCGGCCATGACAATCAATACATAGAACCGGTTCACCTGCTTGCCGCGCTCATCGCGCAGCAGGACGGCTCGGCGCGCTCGTTGCTGTCGCAGGCTGGCGTGCAGGTCCAGGCGCTGCAAACCGCGCTCAAGGACGCCATGGCGCGTCTGCCGCAAGTCCAGGGCACGGACGGCAACGTCCAGGTCAGCCGTGACCTCGCCGGTTTGCTGAACAGCGCTGACAAAGAGGCGCAAAAACTCAACGACACGTTCATCGCAAGCGAGATGTACCTGCTTGCCATCGCCGATGACAAAGGCGCAGCTGGTCGTATCGCCAAGCAGCACGGCTTGACGCGCAAGGCGCTCGAAGCCGCGATCAATTCGGTTCGCGGCGGCGGCCAGGTGAATAGCCAGGACGCCGAAAGCCGGCGCGGCGCGTTGAAGAAATACACGGTCGACCTGACCGAGCGCGCACGTGCCGGCAAGCTCGACCCGGTGATTGGCCGTGACGACGAAATCCGCCGTGCAATCCAGATCCTGCAACGCCGGACGAAGAACAATCCGGTGCTAATTGGCGAGCCGGGCGTGGGCAAGACCGCGATTGTGGAAGGTCTCGCGCAGCGGATCGTGAACGGCGAAGTGCCGGAATCGCTGAAGAGCAAGCGCGTGCTGTCGCTTGACATGGCCGCGCTGCTGGCCGGCGCCAAGTATCGCGGGGAATTCGAGGAGCGGCTCAAATCCGTGCTCAGCGATATTGCCAAGGACGAAGGCCAGACCATCGTTTTCATCGATGAAATCCACACCATGGTGGGCGCCGGCAGGGCCGAAGGCGCCATGGACGCGGGCAACATGCTGAAGCCGGCGCTTTCACGCGGCGAGCTGCATTGCATTGGCGCGACGACGCTTGACGAGTATCGGAAATACATCGAAAAGGACGCGGCGCTCGAACGCCGGTTCCAGAAGGTGCTGGTCGATGAACCGTCGGTGGAAGCAACCATCGCGATCCTACGCGGCTTGCAGGAAAAGTACGAACTGCATCACGGCGTGGAAATCACCGATCCGGCTATTGTTGCGGCGGCGGAATTGTCGCATCGCTATATCACGGACCGTTTTCTCCCTGATAAGGCCATCGACTTGATCGACGAAGCTGCGTCCAAGATCAAGATGGAAATCGATTCGAGGCCCGAAGAGATGGACCGGCTTGATCGCCGGTTGATCCAGTTGAAGATCGAGCGCGAAGCCGTCAAGAAGGAAAAGGACGAGGCATCGCAGAAGCGCCTGCAGTTGATCAAGGAGGAAATTAAGCGGCTGGACCGCGAGTATTTCGATCTCGAGGAAATCTGGATGGCGGAGAAAGCCGCCGTGCAGGGCAGCGCGATGCTGAAGGAAGAGATCGAGAAAGTGCGCGCGGACATTGTGCGTTTGCAGCGCGAAGGCAAGCTCGAGAAGGTCGCCGAATTGCAGTACGGCAAGCTGCCCGAACTCGAGACGCAACTGAAGCAGGTCACGCAGGCCGAGACCGCGGAACAAAGCAATCCTACGCGGCCGCGTTTGCTGCGCACACAGGTGGGCGCCGAGGAAATCGCGGAAGTAGTGTCGCGTTCCACTGGCATTCCCATGTCGCAGATGATGCAGGGCGAGCGCGAGAAGCTGTTGCAGATCGAAGGCAAGCTGCACGACCGCGTGGTGGGTCAGGATGAAGCGATCAGCGCGGTGGCCGATGCTATTCGCCGCTCGCGCGCCGGGTTGTCAGACCCGAACCGTCCGTATGGTTCGTTCCTGTTCTTTGGGCCGACGGGTGTGGGCAAGACCGAGTTGTGCAAGGCGCTCGCCGCGTTCCTGTTCGATTCGGAGGATCACTTGATCCGTATCGACATGAGCGAGTTCATGGAGAAGCACAGCGTCGCACGTTTGATCGGTGCGCCGCCGGGTTATGTCGGTTATGAGGAAGGCGGTTACCTGACCGAGCTGGTGCGTCGCAAGCCCTACAGCGTGATCCTGCTCGATGAAATCGAGAAGGCGCATCCGGATGTGTTCAACGTGTTGCTGCAAATGCTCGACGACGGCCGCATGACAGACGGGCAAGGCCGTACCGTGGACTTCAAGAACACGGTGATCGTGATGACGTCGAATCTTGGGTCGCACGTCATCCAGTCGATGGTCGGAGAGCCGCACGAGGCAGTGAAGGAAGCCGTCTGGGAAGAGGTCAAGCTGCACTTCCGGCCGGAGTTCCTGAACCGGATTGACGACGTCGTGATGTTCCATTCGCTTGACCGGAACAACATCCAGTTGATCGCGAAGATCCAGTTGCAGCGGCTGCATGAGCGGCTCGCGAAGCTGGAGATGCAACTCGACGTGTCGGATGCCACGCTGGAACACATCGGCACGGTGGGTTACGACCCGGTGTTCGGCGCACGGCCACTGAAGCGCGCGATCCAGCAGCAGATCGAGAACCCGGTCGCGAAGTTGATCCTGGCCGGCAAGTTCGGACCGAAGGACGTGATTCCCGTCGATATGCGGGATGGCGAGCTGGTGTTCGATCACATCGTGCATTAAGACGTGCATTGAAGGCGCCCGACGAAGCAGGCCGAGCGTCGTTCTTCCCAGCTCAAAGGGGCAACGGAGTAATCCGTTGCCCCTTTTTTAATACAGGAGACCAGGCCGGGAACGCTTAGGCCTTCGGTTCTTCACTCTTGCGAACAAGCCTGCCAGACCGCCGAGACCACCAAGCGAACCCAGCAGGCTGCCCACGTCCAGCTGGCCGTTCGCCGGCACCTGGCCGTCCGGCGTCGCATGGTTCACGAGATGCGGCAGCACCGTAGCCAACATGCCGGACACCTGGTCGCCGGACAACCCGGCTTTCTGTGCGATCTGGCTGAGCGCGTCCGAGCCGAGCACATTGGTCACGGTGTCCGAGCTGATCGGCTTGTTTTCGCCGTTGCCGACCCACGACGAGATGATGTCGCCCGCGCCGTTTTCATGAAAACGCTGAATCAAACCGTTCAGGCCGCCGGACCGATTGTTGACGAACTTCATCGCAGCGGCGATCAGGCCGGACTGTGCGCCGCCTTGAGGCGAATTGCCGAAGGAGGAGGTGAGGGTATCGAGTAGGCTCATGGCTGTCTGAAAACGATGCTGGTTAAATGCCGTCCGGCGTCATGCTGGTTGGCCTCTGCCGGACGGAAAACGTGCCGTCCGTTAAGGATCGGCCAGAGTGTTTCTGCTGCAATACGACCTGGCTGGCCTGAATCCGAACTGCGCGTTGATGGCCGACGCTCGGGATCCGGTGCCGAAATGCGTCGCCGTTCTCAGTTTGCTGCCGCGTCGCTCGCGGCTTTCTTTTTGTTGGACCTCTTCGATGCCTTGGCGCCGCTCGCGCCCAAGGCAGCGTCGGCCGTCGCCGTCGTTGTTGTGGCCATGCTCGAGCTAGCTGCTGCGCTGGCCTTGGCTTTTTTGCCCTTCTTGCCCTTGGTCGTGGAAGCCGCGTCTGCCGCTGTTGCCGGCGTCACTGCGGTTGTTGTGGCCGTGGTTGCAGCCGGTGAGGTGGCGACTTTCACTGTCGATTTCGCGGGAGCCGCGGCCCTGGCGCTGGTGGCCGCCGGTGTCTTTTCCTTCGTGCCAAGGCCCTTCACGCGGTTGGCGAGATCGGCGGCGTCCTTGAATGGGCCATTCTTCGTCCGTTCGTCGATAATCGCCTTCGACTTCACCGGCCCAAGCCCCTTTACCCCTTCAAGCGAGGTTTGGTCCTTGGTCCGCCATATTCACGTCAACGGCCGCAAACGCGACACCCATCGACAACGCAAAGGCCAAACACAGCATCAACAGCTTCTTAAGCATGACAAGTGCTCCAGGTTGAAAAACAAAAGGAGGAATCGATGTCGGCCTTACTGGAAGCCTGGCCAGAAAGCCCAACAAGCATAGGACAAAATGCGGGTCAGGATAATGGCAGCGACATCCGTCTGGCGTGGACGGGATTATTTTTCACAATAATGGCGATTATTATTTTCCCGGTTGCATCCTAATCCGCTGTCCGGTTTCGATTTCATGTAGCGATTATCACCAGACTCATGGCGAATGGGGGCGGATCAGATCAGATTTAACGTTTCCCGGATATTGGCTTGGCGGAATGGATGCTGTCGCGGATTTAATTCTTGCTTTGATTTTGGCAAACGCGCCGCGTACTTCGAATTTCACGGAATCGACCACCAGGCCCTGGCGGTCGACCAGTTCCAGCGTATGATGCCCCGGCCACGGCAGCCACGCCATTCGTGCCATTTGCGCGAAAGGCCCGGCCGATTTGCCGTCCGGCCGCCACACGCTGCCCGTAGGCGCACCTTGCGCGCTCTCGAACCAGACCCGCTGGCGGGCGGCGGCCGGAATGTCGGGATCGAGCGCGAAAATGGTGCCGGTGGGAGACGGGCCGTGCCGTTGCGTACGGCCGCGCCTTCCGCATTCGCCGACGAGGCGATCCGCGACATTTGCGTGCCGCTCAGGAACCAGTCGTCGCGCGCCGGTGCAGGTAGTTGACCAGCGCGGCCCACATGGGCGCGCCGTCCGCGTTGCCGACCCACACGCCCACCGTATAACGCGACGTGTAGCCGACTGCCCAGTTGTCGCGCATGTCCTTGCTTATACTGTACCTACCGGTTTTCACAGCGCTGAAAAAGCGCGTGGCAAGGACGCTGTCAAAGCCGAAAGCGCATGCGCGCGTTGTTATCGGCAAGGATGTTCGTCACGATAAAACTGGCTTGCGGGCTGAAAACGCGCGTGCCGGGTGCGGTGGGGATGGTGGATATCCCCGCTGGCAGGTCGGACATTGGCCCGGTGAGACCGCCGTTTGCGAGCGTCCGGTAAGCGTTCGTGAGTGTGGCCAGCGTCACGTCGGCGCTGCCGAGCGCGAGACTGAAGCCGTAGTAATCACCGGCTTGCGTGAGCGGAAGACCAAGCGACACCAGCGTTTTCGACCGGTGCGGCACGACCATGACCAGCGTGCGCAGGCACATTCAGCGACGACCCAAAGCGCCGTGCGCATGCTACCTAGCCCTTGAAATCATCGTAGTTTTGCGGGATATACAGGCCGCCACCGGTGGCGAGATCGAGCGGAACGTCATCGAGGTGTGAGGCGCTTTTCATCGATAGCCTGAGCGTACAGGAACGGCTTCAGCGTCGAGCCGGCCGCGACAACGGCATCAACTTCCGGTGCGTTCGACAATCCTCCCGCCGAGCCGACCCACGCCAGAATCTCGCCGCTGCGGTTGTCGATGACGATCACCGCGCCGTCGTGCACATTGCGCTGATGAGCACGCGAGTTGAGTTCGACCAAGGTGCGCGTGAGCGTCAATTGCACGTAGCTGTCGAGGTTCGCGCAAGGGTCCATATTCGATGGCCGCGCCAGGCTCATGTCCCGCAAAATCCCGCACGGAAGTTTGCCGAACAAAGTCTGCGACAACGCCGACAAACCCACGATCTCGCCGCGAAACGGCACGAGATTGAGATAGGCTTCGAGAATCTGGTCCTTGCGCCAGTCGTGGTCGAGCCATAACGTGCCGACTGTCTGCGTCGCTTTCTCACCTATCAAGCGGCGTCCGGGCCGACGATCTTCATCGATCAAACCGGTCAGTTGCATGGTCGCCATCGATGCGCCGCGACAATCCACGCCGCTGTGCTCGTAAAACCGCTTGTCCTCCGACACGACAATCGCCCCGCGCAATGCCAGCGACACATCCTGCAACGCGACCCAGTCGCCGCGCCGTTCGGTTGTGTCGATACGCGTCCGCTGCAGCGGTTCACCATCGCTGGCGAGCAGCACCCAGTCGGAACTGCGCCAGCCCGAGCGTAGTACTTCGTCGAAGCTCGGCAGCGCATGAGCCGAGCTCGCAAGCATGCAACCGATCAGCGCGAGGGCGGCGCGTTTCATCGCGTTACTTGCGGCCAAGGGTGCAACAACCACCGTTGCGTTCGGAATCACGCCGAACACCGAGGGTGCATAGAGCGCCTCCACACGCGTGGGCGGCAACCCAAATGTTCCGGCGCTGTTCAGCCGAACCGTGTACTCGACCTGCAATTTCCCCTTCGGCAGATAGTCGTAATACGCGCGATAGCCATCAAAACCACGCTCGACAAACGCCGGCCACGCGCCTTACGGGCTCTTTTCACCTCGGTCGCCACTTCCGAATCGCGGCCGAGGCCCGAGCCGAGGATCGTTGCACCGGCCGGTATTGGGATCGTTGATGACCACCCAGGTCATATCGCTTTGGGCGTCGATGTCGACGAGATGGCACACGCATGATGTCACCGCGCGAGAGCATGCCCTTAACTGCCGCCGGATCAATCGGCTTGATGGTTTTCGTGATCCGATACCCCGCCGCGAACGGCGCTTTCAACGCGACTGCCGCAAGACTCTCGATGGTCGCCCACGATTTGCCGCTGCCTTCCTGCGTCAGGTTGAGCGTACGCGAGGCCCAAGACAGCGTGACGCTGCGCGGATTTGCGGCGAGGCGGGCGCGTTCCATGCTACAGCTTTCTCCGTCGTACCAAGCGCAATGCGCGTCTGGCCGCTTACCGGCGTGTTTTCGCCACCGAACCAGAGTTGATCTTCGCGTGTAACCCAGACCGAGGTGGTCGCGTTCGCCACTCGCCATCCCCGTCCTTGGCGATGGCGATCAGGTCGACATTGCCTGCTTCCTCCTTGAGTCTTGCATCGCAGGAAAGCATGCCGTGGTCGTCGCTCTTGCCGCTGCATAGCGTGCCGAGGTCCTTGGTTTCCGTGTGGTTGTCATACGTGTAGAAACCGCCGACCATGCGCTTGTGGGAGCTCGTCATGGTGCGCGCAACGCCACGGATTTCCAGCACCACACCCGCTCGCGGCTTGCCTTGCAAGTCGACGGCGAGCGCCTGCACCGGCACCGCGTTGCCGACCGATACCCAGTCGCCTACTTTGATGCCGGCCGCGACAGCCGCGGGCCAGAGCGTGGCGTTGCCGCGCAGCGTCTGGATCTCGCCGTTGGGGTCCGCGAAGGTCGCTTCCTGCGCCGTTGTGATCGAGCGTGAGCGCGGTTTTATCGGCGATGAGCTTGGCCGTGGACGTATCTTCCTGCGCGCTGCTGTTGTCGTCGTCCTGCTCGGTTGTGGGGCGCTGGCGCCGTCATCGGCAGGCTTCTTGTACGGCGCGAAACTAAACGATTCGAACTGCGAGGCAAAAGAGGGCGACGTGTCCTTCATCAACGCTGACACTTGCACCGGCAGATTCGACGCCGGTCCACCCGACACATATTCAATCTGCTCCGCAGCAGCGCGCCGGTCTTCTGATCACGAAGGCCGATTGATCCCTTGAACACCGGCAGGCGGAATTTCTCCACACGGAAACTGCCGGTTTTGATGCTCATGTGCCTGACCGAATTCTGATCGCCACCGCTGTTATCGTTGTTATCGCTGTCGTCGTCCGAGTTCGTCGAGCCGTCATCCAGCGTCACGCTGTATTCGCCAAGCTTCGCGGCGGCCGGAATCGGGAAGGTTGAATCCGCGCTCCGGTCGGCCGCCCATTTGAGCGGCAGATGATAAGTCTGGCCGCTGCCCTCATGACGGATCGTCACGCGCGACAGCAGATGCGAGGGGAACGCAAAACCAGTGAGCGTCTCCTCGCGCATCAGATGTATCGATACCGTTTCGCCCGCGCGCAGCAGCGTCCGGTCGAACACGGTCGTGGCGCGCGTGGTTTGATCGCGGCTCATATCGGTGTAGGCACATTGAAGCGCCACGATTCCATCCCGCGATTCCAGTCCGAACGCACGAACGCCATGTCCGGACCGGTCTTCGGATCATCGATACGTGCGGAGACGAAAAAGCCCGAGTCGTCGAGACTGTTTTCATCGCAAGCGCGTGTTGATGCCAGTGGTTTTCTAATCGTCGCGATGCTATGCGCATCGGTTTTTGCGGTGGCGACCTAGTTGCCGTTGTAATTGGCGACACGCACTTGCGTATCGGCACGGGTTTGCCTCTATCGAGGGCAGTCCCCAGACAATGCTGTTTTCGCGACCTTGCTTGAAATGCACTCCGAGATTGGTCACGAGCACGGAGGTGCGCACATACATGTCCTGCTGTTTGCCGAGCAGCGAAGCGCCCAGCGCCGACGACGCCAGTTCGACCACGTAGAAACCAGGTTTCGGGAGCTACCGACCACTTCAAAAAGCCGCAGCGCCTTCGGATCAGTTTGCGGCACGCTCAGGGTTTCTACGCCCGACTGGTTCGCGAGCAACGACAGCGAGCGGATATCGATTTGCGGATCTTGCCGTGCTGCCCGGCGCATAGACCGGCTTGATGCCGTTGTTGAGCGCCTGCGGCATCTCTTGTTTGATCTGCGAGACGGACATCGAAAAGCCGTCGAAATGATCGACGGTTTTCATCCATCGACGGATCTCGGTACCGGCATCCACGCGCAGTTTCGTCACGTTCGATGAGCCCGTGTTGAGCCCTTTCACCTTCAGGTCGGCTTCCACATGACGCAGCGTGACGGGCATGTTCGGCTCGGCGAAACGCTCGATGATCCCGAATGTCGACGATGAAAACTTGGCGAGCGGCGGCATGGGCGCCGTCGATGTCTTAAGCGGAAAGAGGTCCGCGTTCGACAGCGGGCGGTCGCTTGAATCCTTGAGTCCCGCCGGCAGTTCTATCGATAAATCCGCGTGTTCGGGCAAAGGTGCCGCGAACTGGATGGTCGTGATGTCGTTGTCCTTTTCATCGGGATCAAATTGCAGCGGCGTTGTGCCGCCCGGTCCGTGCAACTTGATCTTTTGGGCGTCCGCACGCGGCACTGGCGGGCTGAAGCGGATGCGCAGCGGGCGCAACGGCGTGCAGGGCGCCTTGGCGTTTTCGCGTTCGCACGAGAAACTGGCGGGAAGGGTTCGCGGACGTCGAAGTCGAAGCGCTTCTCCACGTCGTTCGCGAGGCCGCTCGGGCCGGCGACGCCCACGCCGTACACGAGTTGCATCTTGGTCGCGGATGGCAGGGTTTGCTGGCAGGCGAGCGTGAGCACGCGCGCGCTGTTCTTTTCGAGCCGGAAGTGTTTGAGGAGGGCGGCGCGCGAGGTGGCGTCGACGGTCTTCACGGGAATCCGGTTGCCCAATCCATTCGATTCGCACCAGATGTCTTGCAACGCGGATGCTTCCGTCGCGGGGCCGTTCAGGCGCAGCACGAAGATCTGGTTTTCTTCTATTTCGCCGCCATCGGGCGACAAACGGGCCACCGGTTTCGAAGCCGAACTACCGTGGACCGGTGAGCGCGTTGCCCGCAGTGGACTTGAGTCTGTCGACCAGCGCGACCGAGCAGCGCATATCGGGCGTGAGGTCTTGCGTGAAATCGAAGGCCCAGGTTTTATCGTCGATCCAGTGGCCGGAACCCGCCGATGATCCTCCGCTGCAATGGACCTGGGCCGGAGCTTTCGCCGCGGGGTCGCCGAACGCGATCATGGCTTCGTCGAACTTGACGACCACCTGGCGGGCCTGCGTGACCTTGCTTTGCGGCGACACGCTCAGCGTGCGGGCCGCGTCGGCGCGATGTGTGGCGCCGCAAACCAATGGTGAGCAAGGAGAAGGCGGCGAGCACCGCCAGCGGCCAGCGTTTTTCTTTTATGACGCGGATCATCGCACTCGTTCCAGGGTGGCCAAAACGCAGGCGATTCTACCGGAGTGTTACGTCATCCTTGCCAGTTGTTTCATTTTATGACAACGCGATGTGAACTGATTGCATCGAGTGCGCGGTTGTCGCGGTTGAACCTAAACCGGCTCCGCCCCAGCACGGACGCGGTCGTCCGGAATATGCCGCGTGCTGATCCGCCGCCAGTAGAGGAACAGTCCTACCCCCGCCATGCCGAGTTCGCTACCCAGAACCCGCGTGCGCCTTGCAGCCACGCGGGTGCATAACCGCCTACGTCGAACCCGAGCAGATATCCGCCGCCGAGTCCAATGCCCCACAGCGCGACTGCGTAGATCACAGTGGGCACGACTGCCACCTTATAGGCGCGCAGCACGAACACGGTGGCGATCTGGAGGACATCGAAGAAATGATAGAACACGACAATGGCCAGCAACGGCATGGCTGCTGCGATCACCTGGCTGTCGGGCGTGTAGGCCTCGAGCAAGTACGGCCGCAGCGCAAACAGCGCGGCCCCGTACACGCACGCAATGCCGTAGCGCACGAGCAAACGGGCGGCGTCGAAACGTTCTGCGCCGAGTGCTTGCGAGACTAGCGTCGCGGACGCCACACCACCAATGGACAGCGGCGTTATATAGAGCACCGCGCCAATGTTGCCGGTGATCGATGCCCTGCTAACGTGGTCGTGCCGAAATGCGAAATGAACAGCGCCATGAACGTGTATGACGTCACTTCGATCAGGTAGGAGAGCCGCATCGGAACGCCGAGTTTGAGCAGTGCTTTCTGACGGTGCCAGACGGGCCAGCGCAAAACCGCGAGAACACGCCGAACGGCCGGAAGAACTTGACACGCAGAAGTACCGTTATTCCGACAATGGCTATCAGCCAGTTGATCATAGTGCTGGCGATCACGCAGCCCGAACCACCGAGCGCCGACCGGTACGCCAAACCCGCCGAAGATGAACCACAGGTTGAGCGGGACCTTCAGCATCAGCGCGCCGACTTGCAGGAACATGACGAGGCGCGGTTTGCCGACTGTGTTCGTGAGCGAGCTATAGACACGAAACGTGAGACTCACGGGCAGTCCAAGCGACAGGATGCGCAAATAGGCGAGGGTGCAGTCGTGCATGGCGGGAGGAGCATCGGCGATGCTCAGGAGAGCCTGCGGGAAGTACTGGCAGACGAGGCCAATCACCGACAACACCGCCGCCAGCCATAGCGCCTGCCAGACTTCCTCGCCAATCTCGGCTTCGCGCCCCGCCCCGAACAATTGCCCGGCGATAGGCTGCAATGCCGTCAGGATTCCCGTCAAGCCGATATAGACGGAGATGTAGATCGACGAACCGAGACCGAGCGCCGCGAGATCCGTGGCGGAAAAACGGCCGACCATGGCCGTATCGATCACGCCGAACGCGATGATCGCCATCGATCAGTACCGGCCACGCCAGGGCCACGATCCTGCGGACATCCGGCAACATGGTCAGTCGCTTCCGCGATGCAACGACTTGGGCCGCAGCCGCTTGACCGGTGCCACGGGCCGCTCGATGCGCACATACAGCCGGAACCGCTCGTCCCGGTCGGCCACGCGCCGGCCTTCCCACACCAGCTTCCACTCGAACGGCGAGATTGACGACGGCTCGCCGTAGTCCTGCGTGTCCTGGCGCAAGATCACGTCGCAGTCTTCATCGAAGGCGAAATGCATGCCGCCGAAATACGCGAAGGTTGCAATCTGCGCATCGCCCAGACGCACCGGGGAAATGCAGGTGTAGTCAGGCGGCAGATGATCGGCGATCTGCTCCGCCACGTCGCGATACGTCCGGCTGTAGTTCACCACCGGCAGCCACAGCGTCATCAGCAGCACCCACATCAGCGTGGTGCCGGCACTCGACAACACCACACTGCGCCACAACACCTTCGGATGACGCGCAAGACGCCAGCGCGCGAGCAAGAACCAGCACACCGTCACGGCGACCGCGCACACGAACGACATGATCTTGAATTCGGGCTGGAAACCGGGCGCCAGACGCGCGAGATTACGGGCGAGCAGGGCAGGGAACCCAAACAGGCCTGCGGTCCACACCAGCCAGACGAACGTGGCGAGCAGCGTGAAGCTCAACATCGCGAACCAGTCGATCGCGTTGATCGCCCCGCGTTTGAGCGTGAGCAGCGCGAACGTGGCGAGCACCGACAGCGTTGGCAGCAACAGCATGAAAAGGCGGTTCGACTGATGATTTTGCAGGATCACCAGCACCAGCAGCGGCCCGATCACCGATACCGGCACTGCCACATGCGGCGAGCGTCGCAAGCCGCTCCAGCTCACGTAGGTCCAGATGGCAAGCGGCCACGCCGGCCACGTGAAGAGCGGCAGATTCCTGAAGGCGTAAGAGAGCGCCTGGATCGGCGAGCCGGAGAAAGCGTCGAAACTGTTACTCCACCATTGGCGCAGCCACCATTCGCCGTCGTCCGGGTAGAAGTGCAATACCGGCCATACCCACGCGCCGATCATGACCACCGCGACGGGCACGCCGAGCACGAGCAGATGATACGGCCGCACTTCCCGCACGATCACGGTCATTGCCAGCGTGCAGATTAGCAGTGCGAGCACCAGCACTGGAGTGCTCGACAAACCCACGAAACCGATTGCCGCACCCCAGATGAGCGCACCCTGGATTGGTTTGTCGCAGCTACGCACCAGGCCGTAGAGCAACATGGCGGTGCCGGCGAACTGAGCAAGCTGGGGTGTGGTTTCATGGCCGCGTATGGCCAGGCCAAAGCAGGCGAGCAGGATCAGCAGCGCGCCGTCGGCGAGGGTGCGGCCGTAGTCGCGCGGTTCGGGCTCGCCGCCAAATGCGTATTTGAACGGTTGCGCTTCGTCGCGCCGGCCGAGCAGATAGGCCGTATACCAGACGAACACGCAGGCGATACAAAACAACAATCCGGTTACCACGCGCGATGCATTGCTTGCATCGACCCACGGGCTCAGCAAGCGGATGAAACCCGCGCCGAACCCGTACACGAACGGGCCGTCCGAGGTGAGCGCCTTGCCCACCAGATTGGGCAGCAGCCAGTCTTTTACGCCGCCGTTGGCCATCGTCCACATCACGCCGAAGCCCGTTGCGTCCTCGTTTTTCCACGGGTCACGGCCGAACAGTCCAAACGAAGCGTAGATGATACAAATGGCGAGCAGCAACCAACGCGGCAGGGCGCTGGTGGCGGAGGCGGTCAGACGGACGACATTTCGCATACGTTTGGGCGAGGGAACAAAACTGATGGAGCAATGCGGCGGCGCTTGGGTCTTGCATGGCACGCGAATCTCGTGCCTTGACAGATCGTGCGATTTTTACCGAATCCGGCATTGTAGACGGGCAGCGTCACGCGCGTCATTGCGGTGCTTGTCGGCGTGGCTGTTTGACCGGAAGAGTTCGCCCGATGTACGCCTGATTGGCTTGGCGACGCCTCGAAACACGGGACACAGACGAAAAAAAGCAGCTCTCGCTGCCTTTTTCGATTCCAGCCTTCTACTTTCTCGGCTAATTACTTCTTTGCCGAAAATGCTGCGAACTTCTTGTTGAACTTCTCGACGCGACCGGCCGTGTCCATGATCTTTTGCTGACCGGTGTAGAAAGGATGCGATTCCGACGACACTTCGATCTTTGCCAGCGGGTACGTCTTACCTTCGAACTCGCCGGTTTCGCGCGTGTTGATGGTCGAGCGTGTGATGAACTTGAAGTCATTCGACATGTCGACGAACAGCACTTCGCGGTAATTCGGGTGAATGCCTTCTTTCATGGTCTTTCCTTGGTATCTGTTGGTAGCCAGCCCACCCGGGTTGCGGGTTTTGCGCGTGCGCTTGTAAGCCGATCCTGCGGCGCGACGCGAGCCACTGCCTGAGGTCGAAAAACAAATATTATGCCAGAAAACCGGCCGTTTGGCATGTTCTCAGGGTGCCTGGACTCGACTTGCGGGGTTCATTCCCGCCCCGGCGAATCCGATGTCCCCAGCGCTCCCACGCCCGCAGGGTCCTGCCGATAATACCAGGCGAGCAAGCGATACAATTCCGGATATTCCCGCTCGAACACCATCGGTTGCACGAACAGTGCCTCGCTGCAGACCGCGAAAAACTCCGACGGATGGTCGGCGGCGTAGGGATCGATCAGCGATTCGCGTTCAAAGTGGCCCCAGCGGCGCGGCGGAACGGCATCGACCTGAGCGCAGAAATGGTCGTAGGCGTGATCGAAAACGTCGTTCCACGTGTTGGAATCGAGCGGTGCGTGCCAGCGGCGGAAGAGCGGCGGATGCCCGTCCGCCTCGCCGTTCAGCATGTCGATCTTGTGCGCAAATTCGTGGATGACGACGTTGTAGGCGTCCTCGCCGTCGGTTATCTGCGCGTCTTCCGACAACACAACCGGCCCGCCTTTCCATGCTTCGCCGCTCGCATCGTGCTCGATCTCGTGTACCACGCCGGCTTCGTCCTCCACGGTCTTGCGGATCACGAACTCGCCCGGATACACGATCACGCCGACCCAGCCGCGGTACAAGTCCAGGCTCAGATTCAGCACGGGCAGGCAGGCTTGCGCCGCGATGGCGACGATCATCGCGTCGGTGAGCGTCAGGTCATGGGCGGTAGAAAACTCCTTTTCCGCGATAAAAAGTGTCGTGCATTCGCGCAGACGGGCGCGCCCGTCGTCGTCCAAGTGGCCGAAAAACGGCAGATGATCGAGCGTGGTTTGCCAGAGGGTGTCGTCGATGGCGTGCTTGCGCAGCGCGCGTTCACGACGATTTCCGCTGATCAACCGGGTCAGGAAATTGGCCATGAGGTCTGCCTCGTTTTCTCGAAGAGTTCTCTCGAACTCAATCGATCTGTTTTTGCCAGAGGGCGAACGCACCGCCGCAAATCGCCACGCCCATCAGGAAATAAAAGCCGTCGAGCGAAGCCAGGAAACTTGCCTGTTGCGCGACCGTGCGAGCGATGGTTGCCATAGCGAGCGCATGCGCATCGGCGGCTGAATGGCCCGCTGCCGCGAAGCCATTCGCCAGCGCATTCGCGGCGTTCTGAAACTCCGGATTGTACGGATTCACAGCTTCGGCGAGGCGCGACTGATGCAGCGCTTCTTGATGCTGCTCGACAATAATCACGGCCGCCGTGGCAAACGAGAGCGTCAACTGCCGCACGATATTCTTCAGCCGGTATCCATGCGTAAACTCCTCGATCTCGAAAATCCTGAACGTCAGGTTTGCCACTGGCAGCACGATGAACAGCAGCAACAGGCCCCGCAACAGCATTGGCAGGATCAGGTCGCTTGGGCCACGCCCGGCGACATGCGCGTCATCAGCCACCCGACCAGCGCCGCAATCGTGAAACCCGGCACGATGATCCATTTCTTGCGCTTCACGTACTTCGTATATCTGAAATATAGGAACAGCGCGGAACCCGATATCAGCGACGTAATGCCAACCAGCCGGCCCGTGTTTTCGACCGGATAGTCGAGACCCTGTTCAAGGAATCGTGAGATCAGGTAGCTGAATCCTGTCGACTCGAAGTAATAGAACATATAGAGCAGGAGACCGACCTGAAACGAGCACTCGCGCAGCGCGTGAAGGCGCCCGAGGGGTGCGGGAGATACCATTGATCCATGCAAACCAGGCGAGGGCGCCCATACCCACGACCATCAGCAGCACGAGCGCGGGCGATGTGCTGAAGTGCACTTGCTGCATCACGATATGCAGTGCTCCCTGGGCAAACGCGAACACAGATATGGCCAGAAACTCGTCGCACTGCGTTCTTCCCGCACCACATTGCCCGAATCAGGTAGCGCAAGCATTGCCAGCACCGCAAATGCGAGCCCTGCGGGCGCGGTGCAGGCGAACAATGCACGCCAGTCGAAATGCGATACCAGCCAGCCGCCAAGCAAGGGCGCAACCGCGCTGCTGCCCACAATCAGGATCAGATCAGGAACGCTCGCATCGCGCCGGCGCGTTCTTGCGGCGTAAAGCTGACCTGGATCAGGATCCGGCATGCGCCCATCATCGGACCGATGAAATAGCCTTGCAGACCGCGCGTGAACATCAGTTGCAGCGAGGTTTCGGTGAGCGCAGACATCATCACGCCGTATGCGTAAAGCAGCATGCAGCCGGCTACATAACGCCGGTGCCCGAGACAGCCCACCCACCATTGCTGCTGCAAAATGCCGAGCACGACCGCGTACGCACTCGACGACCACACGAGCTCATCCGGCGATGCATTAATGCCGCCGGCAATGTAGCTGGCGAAAAACGAAAAGATGGCGTTGTCGAAGTAATCCAGCCCGGTCTCGAGCGCGAGCACCCACGGGAGAAAATCGCCGCGCAACTGCTCGACGGTGAACACTTGTGCCCGCGCACTCTGGATTACTTCTTGCTCCCAGCCTTGGATCTTTGTTCGAGCAGCGCGTCGGCCGGCTAGCCGGCCGACGCGCTTCCACGTAGTCCAGGTCGAGACGCAGTTCGGCGCGCACGGCTTGCGCTTCTTTCAGCTCGCGGCGCACGGACTCAATGCGGGGGTATCAATGGCGTCAAGCTGCTGCAGGCCTTGGCGGATGTCCGCCAGCGATTCCGGTGAGTAGCGGTTTTAGCCCGCGGCGATTTTCTCGAGCGGCCGCTTGAGCATTTCGATAATGCCATGCAGCGAAAATCCCAGCGACCGCAGCCGCAAGATCCGCCCGAAGCGCTCCAAATCGTTTTCGTCATCGTCATATAGCCGATACCGCCCCTCGCTCCGGCTCGGCGTAACAAGACCGCGTTCTTCGTAGTATTCAGCGTGCGCGAGGTGACGCCGAGTCGTTCGGCGGCGTCGCGTACGGTGAGCAGTTCGCTGGACATGGCGCTGGCCGATGGTTTTATCAGTATCTCGGCGGATGATGATCTCCAGAAATTATAGATCAACATGAACATGAACGTTATCAATGGCACTGCTAGTTAGTTTCGGTAGACGGAAAAAACCGCCAGCGAAGGTGGGCGGCTTTCATGTTTCGAACCAGCGCGTTGGATTAACTTGTTGGATTAGCTACCACCGCGGCGCATCAGGTCGAAGAATTCAGCGTTGTTCTTGGTCTGGCGAATCTTGTCGAGCAGGAATTCCATGGACTCGACTTCGTCCATGTCGTTAATGAACTTGCGCAGTACCCAGACTTTTTGCAGCAGGTCAGGCTTGATGAGCAATTCTTCGCGACGCGTGCTGGACTTGTTCAGGTTGATCGACGGATACACGCGCTTTTCTGCAAGGCGGCGTTCCAGGTGCACTTCCATGTTGCCCGTGCCCTTGAACTCTTCGTAGATCACGTCGTCCATCCGGCTGCCGGTTTCAATCAGCGCCGTGCCGATGATGGTTAGCGATCCGCCTTCCTCAATGTTACGCGCCGCGCCGAAGAAGCGCTTCGGCCGTTGCAGCGCGTTTGCATCCACACCGCCGGTCAGCACCTTGCCCGAGGCCGGCACAACCGTGTTGTAGGCGCGTGCCAGACGCGTGATGGAGTCCAGCAGAATCACGACGTCGTGCTTCATTTCGACCAGGCGCTTGGCCTTTTCGATCACCATTTCGGCGACTTGCACGTGGCGCGCGGCGGGTTCGTCAAAGGTGGAGGCGATCACTTCGCCGACCACCGAGCGCTGCATTTCCGTCACTTCTTCCGGCCGTTCGTCGATCAGCAGCACGAACAGCACGATGTCGGGGTGGTTCGATTTGATGGCATGCGCAATGTGCTGCAGCATCACGGTCTTGCCCGATTTCGGCGATGCCACTAGCAACCCGCGCTGACCCTTGCCGATAGGCGAGATCATGTCGATGATCCGGCCCGTCACGTTCTCTTCGCCGCGCATTTCGCGCTCGAGCGGCATCGGCTTGTTCGGATGCAGAGGCGTCAGGTTCTCGAACATGATCTTGTGCTTCGAGGCTTCCGGCGCCTGGCCGTTGACCTTGTCCACCTTGACGAGGGCAAAGTAGCGCTCGCCGTCTTTCGGCGTACGCACTTCACCTTCAATGGTGTCGCCGGTATGCAGATTGAAGCGGCGGATCTGCGACGGACTGATGTAGATGTCGTCTGTGCTGGCGAGATACGAGGTCTCGGGAGACCGGAGAAAGCCGAAGCCGTCCGGTAATACTTCGAGCGTGCCGTCGCCGAAAATCGTGTCGCCGGTCTTGGCGCGCTTTTTAAGAATCGCGAACATCAATTCCTGCTTGCGCAGTCGATTGGCGTTTTCGATCTCCAGGCCATTGGCCATTTCGATCAATGCGGAGACGTGCTGAGACTTGAGCTCGGATAAATGCATACGGATTTCCCGCCAGGGAGAAGCGGTACAACAGAGAATTTGGGAGGAGAAGTGAGCTGAACGCTCAAGGACCTAAACGTCTTGCCGTCTAGGAAACGTACGTCTGTACGTGTACGGTACGTCTGTACGTGTACATCTTAGCATTTTAGCATAGCACACGCCGGCAGGGACTCGAGTGACCGTGGCGGCAGTGTCATTCCGCGTTCATGTTGTGGTCTCACAACATTTTACCAGAATCTCACGTGCTGCTAATTGCTTTTGCCAACTTTTACTTGTAATGCCAGATGCGACCGCATCAAATCCGGACACCGGGCCATGCTGCTGGAGGCAACTGTTCCGCGGGAGCCGGAAATACCGTTGCGGGTTTTCCGGCTCCGAGTCACAACTTCAAATCACAGGTTGCTGTCCAGGAACGCGGTCAGTTGCGGCTTGGACAATGCGCCGACCTTCTGCGCGGCGACTGCACCATTCTTGAACAGGATCAGCGTGGGTATACCGCGCACGCCGAACTTGACCGGTGTCGATTGATGCTCGTCCACATTGATCTTCGCGATCTGCAGGCGGTCGCCGTAGTCCTTGGCCACTTCGTCGAGAATCGGAGCAATCATCTTGCAGGGACCGCACCATTCCGCCCAGAAATCGAGCAGGACGGGTTTATCCGATTTCGTGACGTCCTGGTCAAAGGATGCGTCGCTGATATATTTGATCGATTCGCTCATTATGTGAATACCTCTATGAATTCGAGGCCCGCGTTTGAATGCTCGCCACGATACACCAAAACAGGAAATAGTTCACCGCGCTGCGGGGTGTAGAGCCGCTCGCTTGGATGGGCGCGTACCGCGTTGCCGGAAAAGCCGCGTTCTGCCTCACACGATATTTAACCGGTGTTTCAAATTGTCATCTTAGCTTACTTTGCTATCTGTTGTCGGGTACCGATAGGCCCCGTCTGTACGAACCTCCAGCGCGCGATTTGCGGCGTATTCATATAGTGGGCAGCGGGCATGCGGAAAGGCTGCCGGCCCCACACGCCACGAATATTGCGATTACGTGCCTGAATTGCAATAGCGCTCAGCTTTGGGTAGTAGGCGCGGCGATCCTTCTCTGATAAGATTCTATGTGACGGGCCTCCTCGCATGGTGGCGCGGTCAACCTGGTCAGGTCGGGAACGAAGCAGCCACAGCCGTTTTCTACCAGTGCCGAGGGTCGGGCTCGTCACTTTCGCTTTTTCTTCCTAGTGTTTTCTTCTTTGTGTTTGTCTGGTTGTTTCCAGCCTTTCGTCATACCCCGTAGTTTCCCCAGGGCGCATTCCAAGCGTACCGTCGTTTTGTCCCTCGTTTCCAACTTCTTGTGTTTTCCGGGTTCATGGCGTTCTCATGGAGTCCTCTGTTAACCGTTTGCGTGTTTCATGCGTGTGCCTCCCACGTTTTTTGCTTTCTGAGAACACGCGGGGCAGGTTCCGGCGCGCCGCTTCCGCCGGCGTGCGCGGCAGGGGAAACGCTTTTGCTTCTCGATGTTGTTGATACAATTTCGGCATGACCTATCAAGTTCTCGCACGCAAGTGGCGGCCCAAATCTTTCACTTCGCTCGTTGGCCAAGAGCACGTGGTACGCGCGCTCACGCACGTGCTCGACGGCGACCGTCTGCACCATGCCTATTTGTTCACCGGCACGCGCGGTGTCGGCAAGACGACGCTGTCGCGGATTTTTGCCAAGGCGCTCAACTGCGAGACCGGCGTGACGTCCACGCCTTGCGGCATATGCCGGGCGTGCAAGGAGATCGACGAGGGACGGTTTGTCGATTATGTGGAGATGGACGCGGCCAGTAACCGCGGCGTGGACGAAATGGCCGCGCTGCTGGAACGCGCGGTGTACGCCCCGGTCGATGCGCGTTTCAAGGTCTACATGATCGACGAAGTGCACATGCTCACGAACCACGCGTTCAACGCCATGTTGAAGACGCTGGAAGAGCCGCCTGCACACGTTAAGTTCATCCTGGCTACCACCGATCCCCAGAAGATCCCGGTCACCGTGCTGTCGCGCTGCCTGCAGTTCAATTTGAAGCAGATGCCGGCAGGACAGATCGTCGGGTATCTGGAGCATGTGCTTGGTGAAGAGCAGATCCCTTTCGAGCAGCAGGCGTTGCGGTTGTTGTCGCGTGCCGCCGACGGCAGCATGCGCGACGCGCTTTCGCTCACCGACCAGGCCATTGCGTATTCGGCGAACCAGGTGACCGAGGAAGCCGTGCGCGGCATGCTCGGCGCGCTCGACCAAAGTTATCTAATCCGCTTGCTAGATACCCTCGCGGCCGGCGACGGGCAGGGTATGCTTAGCATCGCGGACGAGATGGCGTTGCGCAGTTTGTCGTTTTCCACAGCGCTGCAGGATTTGGCCGGCTTGTTGCACCGGATCGCGTGGGCGCAATTCGCACCGGCTTCGGTGCTGGACGAATGGCCAGAGGCAAGCGATATCCGTCGTTTCGCCGGCGTGCTCAGCGCCGAGCACGTGCAACTTTTCTATCAGATCGCGACGATCGGGCGCGGTGAGCTGGGCCTGGCACCCGATGAATACGGCGGTTTCACCATGACCTTGTTGCGCATGCTTGCGTTCGAACCCGCCGGTGAACCGGGCGGAGAAGGCGGGGGCGGCGCTCGGATAAAGCCGGCGGTGATGGGCGCGCCGAGTACCGGCACGCGCGGATCGGCGCCGAGCGGTGTCGCGGACGGCGGGTCGGGTATGGCGGCCGCGGGAACCGCAAAGCCAGTGGCGAATCGCGCAGCCGATGTCGCTTCGGTGCAAGCCGCCGCACCGGGTTCGGATCGCGCAAAAGCGCTGCTGCCGCAAAGTGTCGTGTTCGAGCGCAGCGCGGCTGCGGATGGTAGCGGTTCGGCATCGGGGACAGTATCGGCCTCGGCCTCGCACGAGCGTCCTGCCGCGGGCGGTGCTGACAGCGCGGTGCAAAGCATTGCCGTTGAGCCGGAGCCGGCTGCAAAGGCTCACGTGATGGCGGAGCCCGATCAAACGGCTGCGGTTATCGATACCCCTGCCGTTTCCTTGGCCCGTGACAATGCCCCAAACGATACAGCCGAAGGGAAGGTTGAAACGCTGACCGGCAAGCCGGAGGGTGCGGAAGCTGGCGCGGCGGATACACAAAGCGCTTCGACGACCATTTCTGCTGGACTAGGCTCACCCGAAGTCATCGCGCCATCGGTCGATCCTTCAGATGCGCCTCCTTCCGCCACCACGCCTTCGTCGGGGGACCGCTCCGGCGCATCTCCGGATAAGGTATCGGCTGCGCCTAAGTCCGAACCCGGTTCCAACCCGGCATTGCCTGCCGCTGCCGCCCAGGAACTCGTCGATCACGCGGCTGCCGGTAGGGCAAAAAACCAGACCACGCCGTCGGCTGAAGAAATGGCCTCGCCTCGTGGAACGGGCGGTGCTAGCGTCGCGCTCGATGTGTTGCGCAGTGCAGGCATGCGGGTATCGTCGGATCGCGTGGCACGTGCCCCAGAACCCGTGCGCAAACCCGTCGCCCCGAAGGCGGCACCCACCGTACAGGTTCCGGTACCACGCAGGCCCGCTGCTTCGCCCGATCAAAGTGCCGCGCCCGCAGCAGGCGACTCGCGGTTCGACGGAGCGCAGCAGGATGCGAACGGCAATGATGCAAATGCGGGAGCCCAGCGCGGCGCCGGTGCGGGCAAGAGCAGTAGCGGCGTAACCCCTCCGTGGGAAAAAATACCGCTGGACGACTATCAACCGGTGTCATCGGACGACGGTTATTTCATGCCGGCGTTCGACAGCGGCCCCGACGACCTGCGTTTTAACGATGCACCTGCTGCCAAGCCAGCGCCCAAAGTCGATGCACGTCCGTTACCGCCTGCCGTTCCGCTCGACGCCATTGGTGCGAGCGGTGACTGGCCAACGCTGGCCGTGGATTTGCCGCTGAAGGGGATCGCTTACCAACTTGCGTTCAACAGCGAACTGACCGCGTGCGACGACACGTCCATCACCCTTGCGGTGCCGCCGCAGTACGCCGAAAGCGCACAGGTTGCGAAGCTGAAGGCTGCGTTAACCGATAAGCTCGGCCGGCCAATCGACGTGAACGTGAGTGTCGGTCCGGCGCGCCGCACGGCCGCTGCAGTCGATGCCGCCGCTCGCGCGCAGCGCCAGCAGGAGGCAGAGCAGGAGATTACGCAGAACCCGTTCGTGCAGTCGCTGATCCGCGATTTTGGCGCGAGTATCGTGCAGGGATCGATCAAGCCGATCACATCGGGTAACGCGCAGGGTGGCGGCCAAAACGCGGCATCGACGAACTGAGATTTGCACGAAGGCGAGGAACCCTCTTCAGTCGGACGGCTCGAACGAACACCGAAACACGCGCTAGTACCTAAAGCCAAGGCACAACCCATCACAGTCAGCGCGGACCCGAGCTGATTCCGAACCGCGCGGCACGCATTCATTCTCTCTACCCCGTTTCCAGCAAGGAGCCCGACCATGATGAAGAACCAACTCGCCGGTTTGATGAAGCAAGCTCAGCAGATGCAGGACAACATGAAGAAGATGCAGGACGAACTCGCCCTGGTCGAAGTGGAAGGACAATCCGGCGCCGGTCTCGTGAAGGTAACCATGACGTGCAAGAACGATGTCCGCCGCGTGTTGATCGACCTGAGCCTGCTCGCCGACGACAAGGACATGCTGGAAGACCTCGTCGCCGCTGCGTTCAACGACGCCGTGCGCAAAGCCGAAGCCACCACGCAAGAAAAGATGAGCGGCATGACGGCCGGTATGCCTATGCCGCCGGGTTTCAAGCTATCGTTCTAAACACCTCAACCCTCAGAGCATAGGGTCCCAAGCGCATGAAACAACCTTCCGCCTTGTCGGCGCTCGTCGAAGCGCTGCGCGCGCTGCCGGGCGTGGGTCCCAAGTCGGCGCAGCGCATGGCCTATCACCTGATGCAGCATGACCGGCCTGGCGCCGAAAAACTCGGCCGCTCCCTGATGTTCGCGACCGAGCATCTGCAACACTGCGAGAAGTGCAACACGTTCACCGAGGCGGCGATCTGTGAAGTCTGCAGCGACCCTGAACGCGATCCTGAACTGCTCTGCGTGGTCGAAACGCCTGCCGACCAGATCATGCTCGAACAGACCTTGACGTATCGCGGACTGTATTTCGTGCTGATGGGACGGTTGAGTCCGCTAGACGGTATCGGGCCGAAAGAGATCCATTTTGATCGCCTGATCCAGCGCGTCACCAACGGGCTCGTAAAGGAAATCGTGCTCGCCACGAACTTCACGAACGAGGGCGAGGCGACCGCGCATTACCTCGCGCAAACGCTCAAGTCGAAGGGACTGAAGGTAACGCGCCTCGCGCGCGGTGTGCCGGTAGGCGGCGAACTCGAATACGTCGATGCAGGCACGATCACGCGCGCAATGCTCGACCGGCGCTCCGTGTAGACAGCAGTTACACCGCAACAAGGCAATAACATGACCGAAGCGAAGCATTGGCGCTCGCCACGCACTGGCATTACAAGGGCGCTTTAATATCGCGTGATCGGTGTGGCGCGGCATTCAGAGACCGAAGAGTCGATGATCGTCTATGAACATCTCTGGCCGCACGATCATGGCCTGTGGGTGCGTCCGGCGGAATTGTTCAACGGCCCGCTGGCCGACGGTTCGCCGCGCGTCAAGGCGCTCGATATTCCGCTGTAAAGGCCGTCCAGCGTTTCAGGCTATTAAGCCATTTCAGGCCGCTGTGAAAACCCTAACAAGTAGACAGCATGAGCGTTTCTACGGGACCGCTCGCCGGCGTCAAGGTGCTCGAACTCGGTACGCTGATCGCCGGGCCGTTCGCCGCGCGCTTCATGGGCGAGTTCGGCGCCGACGTGATCAAGATCGAAGATCCGAACGGCGGCGATCCGCTGCGCAAATGGCGCAAGCTGTATCCGGAAGTGGGCGGAACATCGCTATGGTGGGCCGTCCAGGCACGCAATAAAAAGTCGGTAACGGTTAATCTCAAGTCTCCCGAAGGCAAGGAAATCTTACGGCGGCTGGCGAAGCAAGCTGATATCGTCGTCGAGAATTTCCGGCCGGGCTTGCTCGAGAAACTCGGGCTTGGCTATGAAGTGTTATCCGCCGAGAACCCCGGCTTCGTGATGGTGCGTCTGTCGGGCTACGGGCAGACCGGGGGGGGGGCGTATCGTGACCGGTCGGGATTCGGCGCCATCGCCGAATCGATTGGCAGATTGCGTCACATCACCGGTTATCCGGACTTGCCGCCGCCGCGCATCGGCATTTCCATCGGCGACTCCATTGCCGCACTGCATCGTGTGATCGGCGCTTTGATGGCGCTGCACCATCGGCAAGCGAACGGCGGCAAGGGACAAGTAGTCGATGTCGCACTGTACGAAGCCGTTTTCAACATGATGGAAAGCGTCGTTCCCGCATATGGCGTGTACGGAATGTGCGAGAGCGCACGGGGGCGTCGCTGCCGGGCATTGTGCCGTCGAATACGTATCCGTGTCGCGACGGCCGCATCGTGATTGGCGGCAACAGCGATCCGATCTTCAACAAGCGTTTGATGCTCGCTATCGACCGTGAAGACCTGGGTAACGGATCCCACGCTGGCATCGAATGACGGGCGCGTGCTGCGCACGTGGGAAATCGACGACACAATCCGCGTGTGGCTTTGCACACGCTCTCCATAGACGAGGCGCTCGCCGTGCTGAACGCCGCGGATGTGCCCGCAGGCCGCATTTACAGCGTCGCCGATATGTTCACCGATCCGCAATACATCGCGCGGCAGATGATCCAGCATTTTCCCTGGCAGGACGGCCGGGATATCGCGCTGCCGAACATTACGCCAAAGTTGTCGGAGACGCCCGGCGAGACACGCTACACGCTGGTTTGGCCCGCAACTCGGTGAACACACGGATGAAGTCCTGCAATCGCTCGGCTATGACGCTGATGAGATTGCGCGGCTGCGCGCGAACAACGCGATTTAATCCTGTGTTAATCCTGTGCGCCTTGGCAATCCGCCAAATATATAGAACTCGGCGAGCGGGGTCAGTCACCTGATCCTGCAAGCTGAATCTATCTTCGACGTCGACACCATGCTCGCCGGCACTCTGGTGCTTGGCGGGATTGCGTGACGTTCGTCGGGCGCCGCCTGATGAAGTGGCAGCCGGGCACTGGCGATATCGAAAAGATGTGAAAGGCGGCAGGCAGCTTGAGAAGCGTTATTCGCGCGCGCAGCCGTCCTTTACCGCCTTACTCAAGGTTCAATCACGATTTTCCCGGCTACGCGCCGGCTCGCCATGTCGTTCAATGCCGCGGCGGTCTTTTCAAGAGCGAGCGCTTAGTGACGTGCGGCCGTACCCGGCCGTCCTTGATCCAGCCGAAAATCTGCTGCAACGCGGCGCTCGCCAGGTCGGGCTCGCGCTGGATATACTGACCCCAGAACACGCCGACAATACTCGCGCCTTTCAGCAGCGCGAGGTTGAGCGACAGCTTCGGAATTTCGCCATTCGCAAACCCGACCACAAACAAGATACCGGCCGCTCCACCCGATGCTGCGAAAAGCCAGTTCCGCGTACCGCCCCGCCGCCCGGGTCGTAGATGACGTCGGGCCCGTTCCCGTCCGTCAGCGCCTTGATCCGTTCGCGCAGGTTTTCACTCGTATAGTCAATGATGGTGTCCGCGCCATGTTCCAAGCATAACGCGAGCTTTTCCGGACTCGATGCCGCTGCAATCACACGGGCGCCGAGCGCCTTGCCAATTTCCACCGCTGCCAGCCCCACGCCACCCGCCGCGCCCAGCACGAGCATGGTTTCGCCGGCCTTCAGCGCACCCCGGTCGATCACGGCGTGGTGCGACGTGCCGTGCCGTACGCAAGCGTAATGACGGCAGCGCTGGCGAAGTCGATGTCCTCGGGCAATGCCATACATGCATGCTGCCCGCTGGCCAGCGCCTGCTCGGCGAACGCGCCTTGGGCCGTGTACGCGGCGACCCGCATGCCGATCTTCAGCCACTTGACGTCCGGACCTACGGCCCGCACTACGCCGGCGAATTCGGAGCCCAGCGTGAACGGCAATTCGGGTTTCATCTGGTACTTGTTCTGGATCACGAGCACATCAGGGAAATTCACGCTGGCGGGGCGTACGTCGATCACTACCTGGCCGGCCCCGGGCTGGAGATCGAGCAGCGTTTTCCAGGACAAGGGACTCCGGTGGCCCGTACTGGTTGCATCGAATGGCTCGCATGTTGTCTCCGGGTGAAATTATCGTGATCTGGGAGTGTAGATCAAGGCTGCGCGAGTGTGCGTCTGCCTCTGCCGCGTTGGCCGAAAGGTCTATAAAACGCATGCAAATCATCCATTGCCACGCGCCGCAGCAGGCCGTCAGGCCAAGTGCCCCGAGGGCGATCCGCGGGCCTTCCTTCCTCGGTTACAATTGTCGGATGCGAATCCTACTCAGTAACGACGACGGTTATCTGGCGCGTGGCCTCAACGTGCTGCATGCGGCCATGCAGCCGCTTGGAGAAGTGACGGTGATGGTGCCCGAGCAAAACTGCAGCGGCGCTTCGAACTCACTGACGCTGTCGCGCCCGCTCACCATTCACACGGCGGCGAATGGTTTCAACTATGTGAACGGCACGCCAACGGACTCGGTGCACATCGCACTGACGGGCATGCTGGCCGAGCAGCCGGACCTGGTGGTATCGGGTATCAACAACGGCCAGAACATGGGCGAGGACACGCTGTATTCCGGCACTGTCGCCGCCGCCACGGAAGGGTTCATGTTCGGCATGCCGGCCATCGCGTTTTCGCTGGTCGGGCCCGACTGGCTGCATCTGGAAGACGCGGTGAGGGTGGCGGCGGACATCGTCGCGCATTATCTCGCGCACCCCATGCCAGGCCATCCGCTGCTCAATGTGAACATTCCGAGTCTGCCCTATGACGAGATGGGCGAGTGGCGCATTACACGGCTCGGCAAACGTCATCCATCGCAGCCGGTCATTCGGCAAATCGACCCGCGCGGCAATCCGATCTGGTGGATCGGGCCGTCCGGTGACGCGCTCGATGCGAGCGAAGGCACAGATTTCCACGCGGTGGCGAACGGGCATATCTCCATCACGCCGCTGCAACTCGATCTGACTCACACCAAGTTGCTGCCCGCCACGCGCGAGTGGGCCGAGGCGCGGAGCCGCAGTTCATGACGGACGATCGCGCGAAACGCTTTCCGCTGGCGCTCGCCGATCTGGTGCGCGAGCCGCACAAGGGGACTGCGTGTCCCGATGCGGGAGCTAAGCCGGGCTTGAAACTAGCATTGAAGGCCATTTCGGGCGGTGGTTTGAAACCTGCGTCAGCTACGCACAAGGCCGCTGCAGTCGCTCCGAAACTGGCGGGCGGCAAGGCAGTAAAACCGGCTAACGACACGCATTCCGGCATGAACGCGAGTACGGCGGCGAAACCTGAATCAATTGCGCTCGCGGGTAACACGGCAGCGCGCGGCGTGGCGGGAAGTCCGGCTGCATCAAAGGGCGATCAGCATCGCTCATCGGCAAGATTGCATGCTGCGTCGAAACCTTTCGCGCATCGTCAGCCCGGCGCTCTGCGTTCGGGCGTGCGTCCGAACGAAACGCGTGATCTTCAGCCAAAGTCAAAGACACATTTGAGGCCGGATGCAAAGTCACAACCGGCAAAGTCACCGGCGCCGCAGCTCGAGGTCAGGCCGAACGCCGTCCGAAATGCTGCGTCCCAGGCGGGGCAGCCAAGCACGCACGCGCTGACATCAGAACGAGTGCATGAGCGCATGGTCGAACGGCTGCGGGCGAATGGCATTACAGACGCCCGTGTGCTTGCCGCCATGGCCGCGGTGCCATGGCCACGGCATATGTTCGTCGATCCTGGTGTTGCCGCGCAGGCTTATGAGGATGCTGCGCTGCCGATCAGTCATCATCAGACCATCTCGAAGCCGTCGGTGGTCGCGCGGATGATCGAGTTGGTCGCGGTCGGGCGTACGCTCAAGAATGTGCTGGAAATCGGCACGGGCTGCGGGTATCAGGCAGCCGTGCTGTCGCAGGTGGCAACCGACGTGTATTCCATCGAACGTATCCGGCCGTTATCGGAACGTGCAAAGTTGAACCTGCGACCATTAAGTGTGCCGAACATCCGCCTGCATTACGGCGATGGCCGTCTCAGACTGCCGGCGGTCGCGCCGTTCGATGCCATTGTGATTGTTTGTGCCGGACTCGACGTTCCGCAGGCATTGCTCGATCAACTCGTTGTAGGCGGCAGACTTGTTGCGCCCGTCGAGTCCCAGACGGCGCAAGCGCAGATACTGATGCTCGTCGAGCGCGTTTCGCCCACTCAATGGCGCGAGTCGCAGCTCGATCAGGTTTTCTTTGTACCCTTAAAATCTGGAGTGATTTAAGACCGATGAGTATGTTGCGTGCTAAACGAGAAGTGAGCGCGAACCCCGGTCTGATGGCGGTTCAGCGCGGTGTATGCGTGGTAGCGCTGTGTGCGCTGGCCGCCTGCGCGACCCGTATGGACCAGGCGCCTGTCGTGGACCGGACCGGATCCGCAATCGGTACGCAAGCCGCTCAGGATGGAGCCGTGTTGCCGCCGGGTTACTACCGGGTGAAGCAGGGTGACACTCTATACCGGATCGCACTGGAAAACGGCCAGAATTATCGGGATATTGCGTCGTGGAACAACATGACGAACCCGAACCAGATCGAAGTCGACCAGTTACTGCGCCTGGCACCCCCGGGCGTCAATCTCGCGGCGGCCACACCGGGCGTTTCTACCGTTCCAATTGTCGGCGGCGGAGTGCAAGCCCAACCGCTGAATAATACGTACGGCGCGAATCCTTCGGCTGCACCGGGCACGAATGGCGGCATGGGGGCAATGCCGGGCACAGCGGTGCCAGGATTGGCCATGACGCAGCCGCCGGGAGCCGGCGTTGACAACGGTGCGGTCGCGGTTCCGGCTGCACAGCCGGTATTCATCTGGCCGGCGCGCGGACCGATTCTCGGCATGTTCGACGACGCGAAAAACAAAGGCTTGAACATTGGTGGCGCAGCCGGAGATCCGATCAATGCGGCGGCCGATGGACGGGTCGTCTACTCCAGCAACGGTCTACGCGGATACGGCAATCTCATCATCATCAAGCACGACGCAACTTTTCTTACCGCGTACGCACATAACAGTGCTTTGATGGTAAAAGAGGGAGACGCGGTGACAAAAGGGCAGAAAATCGCCGAGATGGGCAACAGCGATTCGAACCGCGTGATGTTGCATTTCGAAGTCCGCCGGCAGGGCAAACCTGTCGACCCTCTGAAGTATTTGCCGCCGCAATAAGCGAAACCATCATGCCTAAATCGAATCGCCACCCGCCGCAAGCCGAGACTGAGACAATCGGTCGACCCACGCAGACAACGGTGGAAGACGGCGCTTCGAGCCATGCAGACGAGGCTGAAAGTGAAACGGCCGACGCCGAGCTTGATGTAGACGAAGACAGTGGCGCGAGCGGCAAGGATGCCACCGAGGGTGCGGCTGATTCCATACCCGACGTCGACGACTTCAAGTCCATTTTGCAGGCCGAACTCACGGCTGACACAATCCAGCATTACCTGAACCGCATCAGCGTGAAGCCGCTGCTGACCGTCGAGGAAGAACAGCGTTATTCGCGGCTGGCGAAAGCCGGCGAATTCGAGGCACGCCAGGTGATGATCGAGCGCAACTTGCGCCTTGTCGTCAGTATCGCGAAGGGTTATCTGAATCGTGGTGTGCCGCTGCTCGATCTGATCGAGGAGGGCAATCTCGGCTTGATGCACGCTATCGAAAAATTCGATCCCACGCGCGGTTTCCGGTTTTCGACGTATGCCACGTGGTGGATCCGGCAGAGTATCGAGCGCGCGATCATGAACCAGGCGCGCACGGTGCGCTTGCCTGTGCACGTAATTCGCGAACTCAATCAGGTGTTGCGCGCGAAACGCCATCTCGAAAAAAGCTTGGCGAATTCGACAGCGGCCATTGCGCCCGACCGGCGCGATGCGAGTATTGACGACATCGCGCATCTCACCGGCAAAACGCCCGAGGAAGTCACGGACATCCTTGCGCTCAACGAACACACGGCGTCACTTGATGCTCCGCTGGATCTCGACCCGGCGAGCAGCCTGCTTGATCTGCTTTCCGACGACGCCAGCCAGTCGCCTGATTCGGAAGTTCAGCATCGCGAACTGGAAACGCTGACGAAGCTGTGGCTTTCCCGCCTGTCCGACAAACACCGGCACGTTATCGAGCGTCGTTTCGGCTTGAACCACATTGAACCGGCCACGCTCGAAGAACTCGCGGACGAAATGGATCTGACGCGCGAACGCGTGCGCCAGATCCAGCAAGAAGCGCTGGTCCGGCTCAAGCGGTTCTTCGCATCGAACGGTGTGCGAAAAGACGCTGTGCTCTAGGCGAGGCGCCGTCCTTGCAATGTTGTCCTTAAAAAAAACAATGACACCCATTCTCGTATTCGACATCGAAACGATTCCCAATGTAGACGGTATTCGCCGTCTCGACAATCTTCCCGCCACGCTGACCGACGTCGAGGTCGCGGAGCATGCGTTCGCCGCCCGCCGCGAAAAGGTGGGCAACGACTTCCTGCCGCATCATCTGCAGCGCATTGTCGCCATTTCGTGCGTGTTCCGCGATAACACCGGTTTTCGCGTGCGCTCGCTCGGCACGACGACGGATTCCGAGGCGGTACTGATCCAGTCGTTTTTTCGCGTGATCGAAAAATATACTCCGCAACTCGTTTCATGGAACGGCGGCGGTTTTGATTTGCCCGTGCTGCACTACCGGGCGCTGGTGCACGGCGTGACGGCGTCCCGCTATTGGGACCTGGGCAACGACGATCACGAGTTTCGCTACAACAACTACATCAGCCGTTATCACGCGCGCCACACTGACCTGATGGACGTGCTCGCGATGTACCAGGCGCGCGCGAACGCGCCGCTCGATGCGCTCGCCAAGCTCTGTGGTTTTCCAGGCAAGCTCGGCATGGATGGCGAAATGGTCTGGCAGGCCTACTCAGAAGGGCGCATAGAAGAAATCCGCAACTATTGCGAGACGGACGTGGTTAACACGTACCTGATGTATTGCCGTTTTCAATTGATGCGAGGCGGTTTTTCCGCTGAAGAGTATGCCGACGAGATCAGCTTCGTAAAGCATGCACTCGCGCTTGAACCAGCGTCACATTGGGCCGAATATCTGGCGGCGTTCGACAGCTGAGCATCGGGCCGGGGTTCTCCCAGCATCGCCTACAATCTCGCCTTTGCTGCTCGTTTTCGGGGTCTTCGCCCCGCTTTTTGTTTTCCGCTTCCCGATTGTTCAATTTTTCACATTGGCCAGGAAGTCCGCAGGTATCTCACGCTCGAAAAAATCGCATAGTCGACGGAGTCCGCCGGCTCGAATCGTTCCTCTGGATCCTTCGGCCGCGCCGCTCGAGATCGAAATCAAATCGATCAACATTAGATGCCCAAGGCGTTGGCCGCGCGACGACCAAGGACGGCTCGGACGGCAAGGTCATTTTCGTGGAAGGCGCGTTGCCGGGAGAACGTGTGTTGTATGCGAGCTTTAGCAAGAAAGCCGCATTCGAGCAGGCGCTTCTCGTGAAAATCCTGCGGAAAGCGTGATGCGCACGCGGCCGAAATGCTCTTATTTCGGCAAGTGCGGTGGCTGTTCCATGCAGCACCTCGACGTGCGGGCGCATCTGTCGATGGCGGTCGGGAGCCGCGCAAATCCGGCGACGTGCGGTTCGACGTGATGCCATGAACGCGGCATCG
>CALNPU010000019.1 GCA_940588625.1 uncultured Caballeronia sp. | reverse complement strand
CTGCTGCTGTGCCGGTATCGACTTAAACTAACCAGCACTAACCAGCCTCCACCTAACCAGCCTCCACGATTCCCGGGCGGTTCAGTTGGGGAAATCTGCCAATCTGCTGAAGAACCGCATGAACAGGACCTTTCCGCACCGCACCAGCACACTTTCAATGGCTTTTCAACATATGTCTTATTATTAGTAGTCGCACCAGTATCCTAAAAAACTTCCCCAAATTAATTTGACAACCCTATACTTGCGCGCAGTACGGATGTTGGTCGTCAAAAACGGCTTGCGGAAGTACGAGCCAAGTGCATGACGATGCATCCGGCGTGGTCGTCCACGGGGCTGAGCGAAACGTGACAAAGACGGAGCACAGGGCGAAACCGTTGTTTTTGGGACCGAAACTGGAGACTTACATGAACACCAAGCTTCACAAACTGTTGCCTATCAGCGCTGCAGCGCTATTGTTCGCCTCGATGGCAACAACCGCTACGACCGGCGTGGTCGTCAAGATCGGTCACGTTGCACCGTTGACCGGTGGTATTGCCCACTTGGGCAAGGACAACGAAAACGGCGCGCGTCTCGCAATTGAGGAAATCAATGCCAAGGGTCTGATGATCGGCGGCCAGAAGATCACGCTTCAACTCGACGCGCAGGATGACGCAGCTGACCCGCGTACGGCTACTCAAGTGGCGCAGAAGCTGGTCGACGATAAGGTCGTCGCCGTGGTTGGCCACTTGAATTCGGGCACCTCGATCCCGGCTTCGAAGATCTACAGCGATGCGGGCATCGTGCAGATTTCGCCGTCGGCAACGAACCCGGCGTACACGCAACAAGGCTTCAAGACGACGTATCGCGTTGTGGCGACCGATGCACAACAAGGTCCGGCACTCGCTAACTATGCCTCGAAGGACTTGAAGCTGAAGAGCGTCGCGATTGTCGACGACTCGACCGCTTACGGCCAAGGTCTCGCGAACGCGTTCGAAAAGACTGCCAAGTCGCTCGGCATGAACGTGATGTCGCATGATGCAACCAATGACAAGGCTGTCGACTTCCGCGCAATTCTGACGAAGATCAAGGGCGAAAACCCGGACGCGATCATGTACGGCGGCATGGACGCCACCGGCGGCCCGTTCGCCAAGCAAGCCAAGCAACTTGGCCTGCGCGCACGCGTTCTGGCGGGCGACGGTGTTTGTACCGACCAACTGTCGCAGCTCGCTGGCGATGCAACCGACAATATCGTCTGCTCGGAAGCCGGTATGGCGCTCGAGAAGATGCCGGGCGGCGCGGAGTTCGAAGCCAAGTTCCAGAAGCGTTTCGGCCAGCCGATCCAGATCTACGCTCCGTTCACGTATGACGCGGTGTACATCATTGTCGATGCCATGAAGCGCGCCAATTCCACCGATCCGGCGAAGATTCTGGCAGCTATGCCGAATACGGATTACAAGGGTGTGATCGGCGAAACGACCTTCGACTCGAAGGGCGACCTGAAGCACGGCGTGATCTCGCTGTACAACTACAAGGCAGGCAAGAAGACGCTGCTGGACGTGGTCAAGATGTAATTATCGCAGGCGGTCCTGGTCGAGCTTCGATGTCATCGATGTCTCGATGAAGACCGCCCTCGATGATCTTCATTCTTAAAAAAAGACGCGCTGATTCCGGTCAGCGCGTTTTTTTAATCTGGCGGTTTGGAGAGTGATGGCTGGCGTTTGCGGCCCGTTCACAGTTTCAACTACTTCATGATTCTCGGTCCTACGAGCACGATCAGCGCTGCGCAGGCCGCAACCACGACAGCCTGATCGGCAACATGCTCAATTGCGCTACGCCGCCTATCGGCACCGGCCCGAACAGCAAGCCGAAGTAAGCCAGTCCTGCGACCTGCACCAGCCCTTCAGCCGGGCTCAGGCCCTTCACACGCGCCGCAGCGGCGAACAGCACCGGCATCATGTTCGCGAGTCCGAGCCCCATCAGCGTGAACCCCGCGAGCGTGACGACCACGTTCGGCAGCAACAGCGCCGCCACCATGCCGATAAACGCCAGCGCCGCGCTTGCGAAGATGAGCTGGGACACGCCGAAGCGGGCGCGCACCGCGTCGCCGCCGAAACGCCCGGCCGCCATGCCGCCGGTGAATGCCGCGTAGGCCGCGCTGGACAGCGCGGGCGTGCAAGCACAACGTCGCGCATGTAGACGGTTGCCCAGTCGTACATGGCCCCTTCGGCGATCAACGCGACCAACGCCATGCCGCCGAGCGCCCACAACGCCCCGGAGTGCCATCGATTCGACGACGACCTGCCCATGCAGATTGTCTGCGTGAGGGACGTGCGGCAGCACGGCGGGTATAGCAGCACGATCAGGCTCACCACCGACGCGAGCGCGAGGTGCGCCGCCGGCTGCTGCACCGGACATGCCGCCCGATGCTGAACATGCCGTACAGGGACGACATGATCGGCCGCTCGAGGGCTTCTTCAACGGCGCTGGCTTCTGCGTTCATCGCGACATCGAGTGTGGCCATGCTGAAACCGAACAGCGCCAGCACGACCAGCAGCATCCAGTAGAAAGGCACGACCAGGATCAGCGCGCCGCAGATCGTCATACCGATCACCGGCCAGGCACGCGCGGCGAGTGCCGACACGCGCGATCCACGGACCGTTGATGAGCATGGCGACAATCGAGCCGGCGGCAACCGCCAGGAGCGCAATGGAGAGCGATCCGTGGCTCAGGTGAATTTGTCACGCACCGTGGGCACGTGCACGCCCCAGGAGGCATACAATATCCCTGCGATGAAAAACACGGCCATCGTCGCGTGGCGCACTGCTCGCGTTTTGCCGCGGGAAGCCGCCGATGCACGGCGTTTGGGGTGTTGTGCCCGACGGCGCGGGCACCTGAAACGGATTCGGACACGGGAATCGCTCTCTTTGCTTTTGTTTTGGCGGCCGGTTCTTTCAGCGACCGAGGAAGCTTTCAATTCTATCGGGTTGCGGACGGACCTGGTTTTAGTGCTTTAAGATCGTAAGGGGCGCCCGCTTCTCTTATTGGCCCGCTCGTATGACCGCTGGTGAGTTCCAGTGATGAGTTCTCTCGTGAGGTTCCGCTTTGAATATCCCGTCGCATGCTCCGTTGCATCTATTGCATCAAGTGCCGCACGGCACGCTTGCCACGCACTCGCGTAAGCCGCGCGGTTCCTGACCGCCATCGACACCCCACGGCATTACCGTTCGCGCCGCCCGCCCGCCACGTGCCAATGGTGCTCATTAGCCATCTGGCGGAGCACACGCACAATCTGCAACTGGACACGCGCGCGGGTTTTCTGATTACCCATTCGGGCAGCGACACTATTCTCGAAGGCCAGCGTCTTATCATGCTCGGCTCGTTTTCTCCGGCGCCGCCTGAATCGGTCGATGAACTGGCGCGCCATTATCTACGATATCACCCGGATGCGGCCCGTTATCTCGAATTGGGCGACTTCACGTTCTGGATCATGTCGCTTGAACGCATGCGTTATATAGGCGGCTTTGGTGCAATGGGCTGTCTGGATGCGACGGCGCTCGATCAACTCGAACCGTTATCCGAGCCGAATGAGCATCGGCTCCTGGAATTATTTGCCGATTCTCCCGCGCGACCTGCTGGACCTCGAACTAATGGGTATCGACAAATATGGTTGCGACCTGCGAACTCCCGGAACGCGCAATCGTTTCACCTTCGATAAACCGAAACAAACTCGCGCGGAACTGAATGCCGCGTTGATCGACTGTATTGAACGCATAGGTGATTGTCTGAACTTGCAATCGCCCGATGTGTGTCTTTATATCGGTAAATTACAAGATGGCGTTACGGCAATGAAGCAATTTGGACAAACTCGCACGGGATGGAAGGTTTGACCGATATGTCTCTGGTTATTTTCATTTCATGAAAGACTTTGCCGGTTAATTTAACGATGTAAGTAAGATGAATGCGGAGTTTCGGCAACGATTCATCGAATCACACCAATTGTTACGGACGTCCGTTCGACTCAATCGATTTAAATCGATAGTGTAGAAACGTGCGCAAAATCCTGGTTGTGTTAATCTGCGATCTATTGAGAGGCTTTACGTTATAACCGGAACGGGCGACGACTCGTACACGGCAAACCACAAAGGAAATCATCATGCCGTCTTACAAGGAACTTCTCGCGCAGCGCGAAAATCTCGAACGACAGATTGAAGAAGCGAAGTCGCGGGAATATGCCGAAGTTCTCAATGAAATCAAGCAGAAGATGGCCGACTACGGCATCACGCTTGCTGAATTAGCAGGTGGCCGCGGCGGTAAAAATCTGAAAAATGCCACGCGTCCGCGCGCGGGCGTTGCACCGAAGTATCGTGACCCGGACAGCGGCAGCACGTGGTCGGGCCGCGGCAAGCCGCCGAAATGGATTGCCGGTCAAGAGCGCGACAACTTCCTGATCCAGAAGTGAGATGGGATTGTTTGAAAAAGCCACACCATTAAAAGGTGCGGCTTTTTTTGTGCCTCCGCGTCTGCTCGCCGATAGCTGGCACGATTGAAACCAGCCTACCGCGCGGCATTGGGATGATATTCAAGACGCGACTGAGAACGCGTCGTGTTTAAGTTAAATGGATAATTTTTATAGGATTTTTGGGTTTTTAGGTGAGTGCGGTACAGGGCGGCTTGGTAAAATTCGTCACACGATAACTTTGAGTGATGAAATGCCGCTATCAACAGCGCGGGCCGCGGAAAAGCAGGATGTAGCCCGCAAAACAACTTTCGCGAGTATCGCGGTGAACTCTGTGCTGATGGCGGCGCAGATTGTCGTCGGCGTGTTTGCGCATTCCCAGGCCTTGATTGCCGATGGCGTTCATTCACTGTCCGATCTGGTGTCGGACTTCATCGTTCTCCTGGCTAATCGGCATAGCACCGCTGTCCCTGACAGCGATCACAACTACGGCCACAGTCGTTATGAAACGGTCGCTTCATTATTTCTCGGCGCGTTTTTAATAGCTGTCGGCATGGGGATGTTATGGCGAGCTGGTGAACATATTACCAATATTCAAGACATCCCGGAAGTTCACGCAAGTGGGCTGATAGTTGCGGTGATCGTTTCGATTTCTAAGGAATTATTGTTTCGCTATATGCTCCGCGCTGCCGAACGCGTTAGATCGGCACTCCTGATCACAAATGCGTGGCATGCTCGTTCGGACGCGTCGTCGTCGTTGGTCGTCGCTATCGGTAATTGGCAATATGGCCGGCTGGCGTGTGCTTGACCCTATCGCGGCCGCCATTGTTGGTTTTATGGTGGCACGGATGGGTCGGACTTTCGGATGGGATGCGCTGCAGGATTTGTCTGATCGCGCGCTGGATCTTGCCGAAACGGATAAGTTACGCGTGCTGTTGACCAGCACGCCAGGTGTTCGTGACGTGCATGAATTGCGTACCCGGAAAATGGGAGATCTCGCCATTGTCGACGCGCATATTCTCGTCGATCCCCTCATTTCAGTTTCAGAGGGTCATTACATTGCGGAATCGGCGCGAGCGCGCTTGCTGAGGAATACCCGTGTTTTCGACGCGCTGATTCACGTCGATCCAGAAAATGATCAAATCAATCCGCCGCCGGGAAGAATGCCGACGCGCTCGGCTGTCGACGACGCCGTAAGCGCCTTATTGGGCGCTCATGGTCTCACGTACAACGCGCTGAACCTGCATTATCTGAGCAGCGGCTTCGATATCGACGTGACGCTTCCTGCAGACTTAAGCGACGATTAACTGGCCAGTCTAGAACCTGGCGATTTTGACGTGCTCAAGCGAAAACTCGGCGCACGCGAGATTCGGTTTGCACGAACTGTAAGAAATGGACCGAACATGGTCATTACTGAATCGACTGCCTCTCGACTGCCTCGACTGCCGTTTCACGCCCTAATTATAAAACGTCAATATTAATGTGTTTTAAATATATCTTAAAGCGGCAATTGCGTATCGAATTTGATTTCGCGCAAGACCACGCTGGTCCGGACTTGCGCGACTGCCGGAATTTTGAAGATGCGGTTCTGGAGAAAAGCGTCGTAGGACTTGATATCCAGGGCGACAATTTTCAGGATGTAATCCGCCTCGCCCGTGGTGCTATAGCATTCCGTCACTTCCGGGCACGTAGTGATCTCGCGTTCGAATTGCTCGACACCGTCTTCTCCTTCTGTATGACGGGTGAGATGAATATGAGCGAGCGCGCAGACATGCAAACCGAGTTTTTCTCGATCAAGCAATGCGGTGTAGCGCTGGATCACCCCCGACTGCTCCATGTCCTTGATACGCCGCCAGCACGGAGTGCTCGACAGCCCGACCTGGTCGGATATCTCCTGAACCGAACGGTGGGCGTCCAGTTGCAGAAGTCGCAGGATTTTTTGTGAAAACGTGTCGAGAGTCAACTGCGCCTCCTTTCGGTCGCTACCAACTCCAATAGTAGAGTAGAGGCGGCGGAAAAGAAGCGCAATGTCAAACGCCTGCGGTGAGCAATATTGCCTAACTCAGCGCCCAGAATGCGCGTTTTGTCCTTCAATGTCTTTGTCGTCCAGCGTTTCGCCAGTTGCTTTCAGCGACGCCAGAAGTGCCCGTTGAGTCCGCAATTCGGCCAGCATGTTGCAGAAAAGAGCGCCTTGTTCAACGGCGTCATCGAGCACGACGTGCGTATGCGGGAGTTCGTCGAACCAGTGGTTTCGGCAAACGCGGTTTGATCGCCTTCCGGTAGGGCAGATCGGTCAGCGCGAACGCGAGCGTCTTGATGTCGAGCGCCGACCATGAGAACGGGCAGCGTTCAGCGAAACGCATCATGTACCAGAACATGTAGGTGAAGTCGAAACCGGCCGGATAGGCGACGAACACCGGCTTGCCGGGCAACGCCTCGACCCATTCCAGGTACGCCCGCAAAGCGGTGAGCGGTTGCTGCAAGTCGGTCTGGCCCGGCCCATGCCTCGGGCTGGGTTTTCCACCACGCGGCTTGAATAGGGTGGGGCGCCGCGCCTTCCAGTGTCTCGAGATTGGCTGAGAACGTGCCGATCAGTTCCTTGTCTTCCGTGTAGGCCGCCGACGCAAGACTCAGCATGGAATGCGGGCCGGGGATGGGGCCATCAGCTTCGACATCTGTGCTGACGTAGATTTCAGGAATGGCGATGCTCATGCGTTGATCCTGTCGGCGACAAACGGATTGGTGCGGCGTTCATGTCCGAACGTGGAGGTTGGACCGTGGCCCGGCACGAACGTGATGTCATCGCCCAGTGGCCAAAGCTTATCCCGCACTGAGCGCACGAGGTCCGAATAGTCGCCGCGCGGAAAATCAGTACGGCCAATCGAGCCCGCGAACAGCACGTCACCGACCAAGGCCAGGCGATTCGCCCGGCTGAAGAAGATCACATGGCCCGGGGTATGTCCGGGGCAGTGATAGACTTCCATGGTTTCGTCGCCGAACTGAACCGAGTCACCTTCTTGTAGCCACCGGTCGGGCGTGAAGGTTTGCGCTTCGCCGAAGCCGAAGTGCTTGCTTTGTCCCGGCAACTGGTCGATCCAGAAAGCGTCCTCGGTGTGCGGTCCGTGGATCTCCACGCCGTAGTGATTGGCGAGCGCCTTTGCTCCGCCGCAGTGATCCAGATGTCCGTGCGTGAGCAGCACCTTGTCAACGGTCACATCGAGTTGTTCGACTGCGTTGATGATCCGCTCGACTTCACCGCCTGGATCGACAACGACCGCGCGGCCCGTTGTCTCGCACACGACGATTGAACAGTTTTGCTGGAACGGTGTTACGGGAATCAGGGTGACCTTCATGGCTGGGGGACCGAGGCGTGTAAAAACGTCCATTGTAACGGGTGAAAACCAACGCTGCGGCAGTGTGCCAAGCGTTGGCCGAACGGTCGGAATGTGCCTAAAAAAACAGGCAGAAGCTGCAATTTTTACGCCAACGGAGAAAATAAGTAACATTTTGTTCGTCTCTGGGTGGTTCGCCTATGCGTTTGGGTATAATTTATACAGTTGTGCATGGTTTAATCATGCCATCAATGGGCGATGAAAAACACGGAGTAGCGCGTTTTTACAATTGTCATCAAGTACGCAATTCAGAGCAGAGATGCTTCGAAATCGCAATCAAGCATCGGTTTCGACCGATGTACACGTCTTGTCCAGCCAGGTGCGATGCGCCTGCCAACGGTCTTAGCTGCCGTTACGCTGGATGGGGCCTACGCCGTCGTTCCTGCGCAGTTGAACGCGCAAGAACGTGTGATCTACGTTCGATGGCGGCATGTGGGGTCTGGTCAGGCTGCCGGGGACAGGTTGTGCCAGACGTGAAAACTAACTGGGCATTTGCGGCGAGGTACGCCGCACCCGAGCACTGGCTCGCCGTTCGAACTTTCGAGCGGTGTGTATCTTTACGCGGAAAAAGCCTTGAGCTGCCTACGTGCGTCCGTGTTTTGTCGGACGGTTGAGGCGGCTCGAACCGTTGAGTACACGTCTATGAATGTACGACTAACCCGACATCTCGGGAGTCTTTGGGTCTTTGCAATCCTCACGGGTTGCGCCATGCCACCGAGCGGCGGCGATCAGGCCAGCGCGCTGAGAACCGGCACGCAGTCGATCACCGCAAGCAACGCTGCGAATACGGGCCGAGGTTCGGCACGTCTGGCTGTACCGCTTGACTACGACTCCCGGCTGAATGCATTGCCTCCGTCGGCCAGCAATTCGTCCGACACATCTTCGCTTGCCAACGCGGAGCCCATCACCGCCGGGCCTGACGTCAGCGACTTCGAGCAGCAGGGCCGCGCTTCCTGGTATGGACGCGGTTTCCACGGCCGCAAGACGGCCAGCGGCGAACGTTACGACATGCACGCGCTCACCGCGGCACATCGCACGTTACCGCTTGCTTCGTGGGTTCGTGTGACCAATGAGGGGAGTCACAAAACGGTGGTCGTCAAGATCAACGACCGCGGCCCGTACGCGCGTGGCCGCGTAATTGACCTTTCCTATGCAGCCGCTGCCGTGCTGGGCATGCGTGGCGCCGGTGTCGGAAAGGTGAAGATCGAAGGCTTGACGCAGCAGGAAGCGCGGGCGGCGGTACGAGATCAATCCCTGGCGTCAATTAACCCAGTCGACTGATCATCGTCAACTTGTTGCGTGGAAAAACGGGCCGTTTCGACGGCCCGTTTTTTATTGCCCAGCGCGTTTGCCCGCTTCATTTCTGATCGTTCTCGCCTTGTTCGCCGCGCGCCTATCCATTGCCAGCGCCCTTGTGTAAAGCGCGTTCCGCGATGCACCCGTCAATGTTGCGGCCAGTCTCGCAGCGCTGCTCACCGACAACTCTTCCAGCAGGGTCATGAGCAATGCATCATGAGCGTTGTCCGCCGCTTCCTTCTGTGGCGCGCCTTCCACCGCAAGAACGAATTCGCCGCGTTGCCGGTTTGCATCGCCGGATAGCCACGTTAGCCCTTCGGCCAGGGTGCATCGATGGATGTTCTCATGTAACTTGGTCAGTTCACGGGCAATCAGCAATTGCCGCTCGCCACCGAACGCGCGCTCAAGCGCCTGCACCGTTTCCACAATCCGATGCGGTGCTTCGTAGAACACGAGCGCCGGCGTGTGCGTGAGCAGCGACTGCAATTGCGTGTCGCGCTGCTTCGGTTTGGTGGCAAGAAAGCCGATGAACGAAAACGTGTGAACCCATGCGCCGGCTACGCTGAGCGCGGTGGTGAGGGCGCTTGCGCCCGGCAAAGGAACGACGGGAAAGCCTGCCTCACGTACAGCATCGACCAGCTTCGCGCCAGGGTCCGAGATGCCTGGCGTGCCTGCGTCGGAGACGTACGCAATGCGTTCGCCATTGCGCAGATGCGCGATCACGTTCTCGGCGGCGCTGCGCTCGTTGTGTTCGTGCACGGCTATGGTCGGCTTCGAAATGCCGTAGCGCGACAGCAGTTGCGACGTGTTGCGCGTGTCTTCGACCGCCACCCGGTCGACAAGTCCGAGCACGTGCAGCGCACGCACCGTGATGTCCGCGACATTGCCGATGGGTGTCGCGACTATATAGAGCGCGCCAGCCGGAAACTGCTGGCCAAGGACCAATTCGGAGAGTGGAGTCATTAGGGCGGGTGGCATGCGGAGATCGCCATTGTGCCATGCGATGAGGGACAACTTTTTGGGGAACGGAGTGTCGAAAATGATCGGAAGCGCGTTCGAGGTTCGAGCAACGCGCGCTTGAATATCTGCAGCGGCAACGCCTGCGTTTTGTCGCGCGCAATTTCTCCTGTCGCAGTGGCGAAATCGATCTCGTGATGCGTGAGATCGGCAGCCAGCGTGCGCTTGTATTCGTGGAGGTACGCGCGCGCCGCCGCCAGTTCGCGGCGGCGCGCGCGTCGGTGCGCATAAGCAGCGGCAACTGGTGCTCGCGGCGCAGCACTATCTGATGACGTGGCGAGGGGCGTTGCCCGTGTGCCGCTTCGACGTGATCGTGTTCGACGCGGGCCGTATCGTGTGGTTACGCGATGCTTTTCGCTCCGATACGTCGTGAAAATGGCCGCATCTTAAGTGACGCGGACAGTGAGTGCGGTAAACTGCGCGGAGCCTGCGGGCCGGTTTGATCGCGGTCTTATGTTTAACCGTTGTGCGAGGGCGCGCTGCGGTTAGGCGCGTACCGTGAGGTGCCGAAGCTCAAGTATTCCAGTGGTGCAGCATCGGTTTGGCAGCAAGTCGTCCAAGCAAGTCATTGAAGCAAATTATCGAAGCAGTCCATCAATGAACCACCGCGCATGGCGCGGTCGATAACCGAGAGTCGATGTCCGTCGAACATATCCAGCAACATTTCCGCGAAAACGCGGCAGTCCATCGCGAAGCACTCGACACGCTTGCTTTCCCTGGCGCCGCAGCCATTGACGTGCTGTTCGGCACGCTCGCCAACGGCTCGCGAATCCTCACGTGCGGGAACGGCGGATCCGCGGCCAACTCTCAGCGGTTTGCGTCTGCGCTGGTCAGCCATTTCGAGTGCGAGCGGCCCGGCTTGCCCGCCATTGCTCTGGACGCGAATGTCCTGACGCTCACGTGGATCGGCAATAACTCGGCGTTCGAAGAGATCTATGCGAAGCAGATCCGTGCGCTCGGGCAAGCGGGTGACGTGCTGGTCGTCCTCTCCACCTCGGGCAACTCGGTCAACTTGCTGGCGGCAATCCAGGCCGCGCATGAGCGCGGGATGTTCGTGATCGCTTTGACGGGCGCGGGCGGCGGCGTAATCAGCGAAGTGCTTGCCGATACCGACATCCATATCTGCGTGCCGTCCGAACGGCCGGCGCGAATCCAGGAAGTCCATCTGCTAACCATTCACTGCCTGTGCGATGGCATCGACGCGATGCTGCTGGGAGACGAATGATTCTTAAGGGGAACGAGTTGATAAAAAAGACCCGCGTCAGGTCGACGCTAGCCAGAGCCACGTTGCTGGCGAGCCTGTTGTCAAGCGTCGCGCTGACCCTGCAAGGTTGCCCGCTTGTGGTGATCGGTGCAATGGGCGGCGCAGTGGGCGGCGGCACGCTCGTCGCCACCGACCGGCGGACGCTCGGCGCGCAAACCGAGGATCGCGAGATTCAGGTGAAAGCCAAGTCGCGCATTGGTGAAAGCTTGCCCGATCAGGCACACGTCAGCGTGACCGTGTTCAACCGACGCGTGCTGCTGACCGGCGAAGTACCGGCTGATCAATGGAAACAGAAGGCCAAAGAGGTGGTGCGCGGCATCAACAATGTGAACAGCATTGTGAATGAGCTCGCTGTCCAGGGTGCGAGTTCGTTGTCATCGCGGACTAACGATGCTTATCTCGAGAGCCGCGTGAAGGGTGCGTTGGTCGGTGAGAAGGATCTGCGGGCGAACTACTACAAGGTGGTATGCGAGCGCGGCACGGTGTATCTGATGGGTCTGGTCACGCGTGAAGAAGGCAATGCCGGTGCGAATGTGGCGGCACAGGTGCCAGGCGTTGCGCAGGTGGTCAAGGTGTTCCAGTACATCAAGCCGGAGGAAGCTCAGGCGTTGTCGGTCACAGCAGCATCGGATGCAAGTGCGGCGGCTGCACCCGTACCTGCGAACAGCGATGCGACGGTCGGCAAGGTGCCTGATTCATCCGTGAGTTCGACGCCGCTGGATGTGCAGGCGCCCACGCCGGTCAAGAACTCCGACGTACATCCGGGCAATCCTGCGCCCGCCGCGAAATGAAGCGATGGTTTCCATGACCGTGTTCGCGATGGCGATCACGGCCAGCTAGGGCGCGCTGGCGGCTGACGCGCCCGTTGTTTCTTCTCCCGCCGATGCCATCAACATTGCGTGCAAGAATGCCTGCATGGGATGTCACGCGGTGGATCGCAAGCTGGTAGGGCCGTCGTTCTAGCAGATAGCCCGGAAGTACAAGGGCGACGCGCAGGCGCAAGCGCGACTCGAAACCGATGGCAGCGGAGTATGGGGCGTCTTGCCCATGCCGTCGCATCGATCCATCCATGAGCGATGGCCGATATCAAGACGGTTGTTGGCTGGATTCTCGCGGGCTCACTGTCGAAATAAGATACGCTGCAGGCAGCGTTTGGGCCTTGTCAGACGGTCTTAAGGCTGTGCTAGAATCAGAAAAAGGGTAGCTCAGCTGGGAGAGCGTCGCGTTCGCAATGCGAAGGTCGGGAGTTCGATCCTCCTCTCCACAAAAATTTTCAATAAAAACAATGCACTACGTTTTGCGATGTTGTGCGTTGGTTCTGTATTCAGAGACAGGGTTTGGCACACCGTGTGTGCCAAATTTGTGCCACCACTATCCCGCGCGTCCTCTCCCATCTGCATGACACTGCCGCACATTGCTGGTAGACTCGCATTGCTCGAGAAATTTGGGTTTGCCGCGCGCTGAAGACGTACAGAACGGTTACGAGACAAAAGCAAAGGATAGATGCGGGTAGCGCCGCTCACATCTAAGAAGCGTCGAGCCACGGACTATTCAGCAGCACCCACCATAAGCGGAATTAGCGTAGCGATCGCAAGATGCAGCGCGGCCTGCCTGCTGGCCGCGCCAATTGTCCCCGCACCGCCTCCAGCGCGGCTACGTGCTCCTCGAATACGGCGACGGTCGGGTTCGAAATACGTGAATAAACGTGTCCTGAGCGCTCCATGTGAAGAGCGAAGCAGCGTGGTCGGTGTCGCGAAACGAAAACGCCGTAATCTGGTAGATCGGCGTGGCGCGGGCGCCGCCGGTGCTAAGGTCGGGTGCTGCGCCGGCGTGCAGCACGAGCGTGTCGAAGCGGTTGGTGGGCATCGTGGACGGGCTACCATGGGAAAGAGTCATTTATCGTAACATCGGGTGTGGCCCGATAAACTTGGGGTAGACGCCAGCGCCGGCGTTTGCCCGATGCGGCGCCATGCCGCGCAAGGGCAGCCTTGGCGCGGTATGCGCCGACTCGGTGCAAAAGCCTGCCCCGCGTGCTTTTGCAGACAAAACACGGGGTTCTTGCGCGCTTTCTTTTTAACTGCCTTTCCGCTAGGGTCGACGATAGATATTCAGGCTTTTCGCGAGGAGACAATCATGCGAGTCAGCGATATTTTGAACGTCAAGGGCAACGCGCTCTTCACGGTAACACCCGATACGCTGCTGCACGAAGCAATCAACACAATGGCGTCACACGACATTGGTTCACTTGTGGTGATCGAATACGGCGATCTCGCCGGCATGCTCACGTTCCGCGAGATCATTCTCACGCTGAGCGAGAACGGCGGCAGCGTGGGCACCTCCACTATCCGCAAGGTCATGGAGGATCATCCCATAACGTGTACGCCGGAAACGGACGTGAACGAGGTGCGTCGCATGATGCTTGAGCATCATGTTCGTTACCTGCCGGTCATGGAAAAGAACGTGTTGATGGGCGTGATTTCTTTCTACGACGTGGCCAAGGCCGTGGTGGAAGAGCAGGGCTTCGAGAACAAGATGCTCAAGGCCTATATCCGCGACTGGCCGGAGCAGCAAGAAGAAGCGCGGTGATTGGGGCGTCGCGCGATTGGTACGATTCGCGCTAACCCGGTCGAAGCGCATCACAACGTCACGCATAAATGCGCGCCCGAGCGGCGCACATTTTTTTCGTACCTTCAACGGATCAACTCTCTCAGCTACCAATTCCAATAATCCATGAGCGAAACATCTGCATTCTGCATCGGCCCGAGCGAAAAAAGCCGTCGCCCAACATGGCGACAGTCAGTTTCGCCTGTTGCGCGAACGTCGTTTTGCGCTGTTCTTCTGGACGTAATTTCTTGGCGTGCTCAACGACAACGTCTTCAAGGTCGGCTTTACGTCGCTGGTTACGTTTCAGGCCGCGCGCTTTTCAGTTGTCGATCCGAAAACAGCCGCTTTCCTGATCTCCGCCATCTTCATCCATACCCTTTGTGCTTTTTTCCACGACATCAGGGCAGGTCGCTGATAAATACGACAAGGCCACGCTCACGCGCTTCGTGAAAACGTTCGAAATCGTGGCGATGCTGATCGGCGGCGCGGGTTTCATGCTGCACAGCGCGCCGCTGCTGTACGGCCTGCACGTTCCTCAGGGTGTCCATTCGACCATCTTCGGACCGGTGAAATACGCGTATCTGCCGCAGTATCTCCAGCCGTCGGAACTTGTTGGTGGTAACGGGCGGGCTTGTCGAAATGGGGACGTTCGTCGCCATCCTGATCGGGACGATCATTGGCAGCGCGGCGCTCGGGTCGACCGAGCATAGCGCCATGTTGCTTGCCGTGTGCTGCGTGACAGTTGCGCTGATCGGGCGTGTCGCGTCGGGTTTCGTACCGAAAACCGCAGCGCTGCAGCCCGATCTGAAGATCAACTGGAACCCTTCAGTGAGACCTGGCGTAACCTCGCCTGGCGTAACCTCGCGCTCGCACGCCAGGACCGGACCGTGTTCCTGAGCCTGCTCGGGATTTCGTGGCTGTGGTTTGTCGGCGCGACGTTTCTCACATTATTCTTCAACTTCGCGAAGGACGTCCTGTCGGCGAATCCGGATGCGGTGACCGTGCTGCTCGGCACGTTTTCGATTGGTATCGGCATCGGTTCGCTAATGTGTGAAAAGCTCTCGAAACGCTGTGTCGAGATCGGACTCGTGCCGCTCGGATTGATCGGCACCAGCGTTTTCGCCATTGACCTGTTCTTTGCCAGCCACGACATTGCGCCGGTGGGTCATTTGATGGGTGTCGGCGAGTTTCTTCAAATGGGCGTGCACTGGCGCATCCTGGCCGACCTGTTCCTGCTCGCGATGTTCGGCGGTTTCTACAGACGCGCTGATCCAGTCGCGCAGCCAGCCGACGCACCGCGCGCGCATCATTGCCGCGAACAACATCCTCAACTCGGTTTTCATGATCGTGTCGGCGTTGATGGCGGTCGGCCTGACGTCGGCGGGCGTCGGTATTCCCGGGCTGTTTCTCACCACGGCGTTGCTGAATATCGTGGTGGCCGCGTATATCTATTCGCTTGTGCCCGAGTTCCTGCTGCGCTTTCTCACATGGATCCTTGTGCATACGTTCTACCGGATCAGGCTGATGAACGCCGAGCGCATTCCCGAGCACGAGGCGGCGGTGCTGGTCTGCAATCACGTCAGTTTCGTCGATGCCATCGCGATCATGTCGGAAAGTCCGCGGCCGATTCGCTTCGTGATGGATCACCGGATTTTCCGCTCGCCGCTGGTCGGCTGGCTGTTCCGTCACGTCAAGGTCATTCTGATCGCACCGGCCCACGAAGACGCAAAACTGCTGGAAAAAGCCTACGATGCCTGCGGTCGCGCGCTCGCCGACGGCGATCTGGTGTGCATCTTCCCGGAGGGCAAGCTCACCCGGACCGGCGATATTAACCCGTTCCGCCATGGCATCACAGAAATTCTCCGGCGCCATTCCGCCCCGGTCGTGCCCATCGCTTTACGCGGTCTGTGGGGTAGCGTTTTTTCACACCACGATGACAACCGCTGGCCGCGTCCTGTTCAACGCGGGGTGATGAGCCGGCTGACGCTGGCGGTAGGTGAGCCAATCGATCCTGCCGATGCCACGCCGGAACATCTGCAAGAGGTGGTCACGATACTGCGAGGCGCTCGCAAATACGCCCCGGAGGGCAGGTTCAAGGAGGCCCAAGGGGCTCAAAGCGCGCTCGGCTGGCATAATATTGGCTCTTTCGCTTTTTTCAGGACGATGCTCATGTCCGGCAATACACTCGGCACGCTTTTCACCGTCACGAACTTCGGCGAGTCGCACGGTCCCGCGATTGGCTGCGTGATCGACGGCTGCCCGCCGGGAATGGAACTCTCGGAGGCAGATATCCAGATCGAACTGGATCGACGCAAACCGGGTACGTCGCGGCATGTGACGCAGCGTCAGGAAGCTGATCAGGTCGAGATTCTCTCGGGCGTGTTCGAAAGTAAAACGACCGGTACGCCGATCACGTTGCTGATCCGAAATACGGATCAGCGCAGCAAGGATTACGGCAATATCGCCGAGACGTTCCGTCCCGGGCACGCCGATTACACCTACTGGCAGAAGTACGGTATCCGTGATTATCGCGGCGGCGGCCGTTCGTCGGCGCGGTTGACTGCGCCGACCGTGGCTGCCGGCGTTGTAGCGAAGAAATGGCTGCGTGAGCGCATGGGTATCGAAACACGCGGGTTCATGAGCGCGCTCGGCGAAATCCCGATTCCGTTCGTTGCGTGGGAACACGTGCGCGAGAATCCGTTTTTCGCACCGAATGCGGAAATCGTGCCGCGCCTCGAGGAGTACATGGACGCGCTGCGCAAGGACGGCGATTCGATCGGCGCGCGCATCGGCGTGATGGCGACGGGCGTGCCGACCGGGCTGGGCGAGCCGCTTTATGATCGCCTCGACGCCGACATCGCGAAAGCGATGATGGGCATCAATGCGGTGAAAGGTGTTGAAATTGGCACGGGTTTTGCGAGCGTCGCACAACGCGGCTCGGTTCACGGCGACGAAATGACACCCGAGGGGTTCGCGGCGAACAATGCCGGTGGCGTGCTGGGCGGCATTTCGAGCGGCCAGGACATCACTGTATCGATCGCGATCAAACCGACGTCGAGCATCCGCACGCCGCGCGAATCCATCGATAAAGCCGGTCATTCCGCGACGGTCGAAACCTTCGGTCGCCACGATCCGTGTGTTGGCATCCGGGCGACGCCAATCGCTGAAGCGCTTCTCGCATTCGTGTTGATCGATCATGTGTTGCGGCATCGCGCGCAGAACAGCGACGTGGTGACGACGACGCCTCATATTGCCGCGCATATCGCCAAATAAAATAGCGCTGGTTCTGAGCATAAGAACCGGCGCCATTCGCAAAGCCTCAAATCCGAACAATCACATATTCGGATAATTCGGTCCGCCGCCACCTTCCGGCGGGACCCACACAATGTTCTGCGTCGGGTCCTTGATATCGCACGTCTTGCAGTGCACGCAGTTCTGCGCATTGATCTGCAGGCGCTCCCTGCCGTCGTCGTTCTTCACGAACTCATACACCTGTGCCGGGCAATACCGTCCTTCCGGTCCCGCATAGGTCCGCAGATTCACGTCAACCGGCACCGATGCATCCTTCAGCGTCAAATGCGCCGGCTGGTTTTCCTCGTGATTCGTATTCGATATGAACACCGACGCCAAGCGGTCGAATGTCAGCTTCCCATCCGGCTTCGTATAAACAATCGGCTTGCATTGCGACGCGGGTTTGAGCGTTTCGTTGTCGGCGTGCTGATGGTGCAGCGTCCACGGCACATTGCCGCCCAAGACCTTTTGCTCGAGCCCGACCATGAACGTGCCGAGATACAGGCCCTTGCTCATCCACTGCTTGAAATTGCGTGCGCGATATAGTTCGGTCTTGAGCCACGAGCTATCAAACGCTTCGGGGTAGGCGCTCAATTCGTTAGCCTGACGACCGGCTTGCACCGCATCGAACACGGCTTCGGCAGCCATCTTCCCGGACTTGATCGCAGCGTGACTGCCCTTGATCCGCGATGCATTCAGGAACCCGGCGGCGTCACCCGCCAGCGATCCGCCCGGAAACACCAGCTTCGGCAGTGACATCAACCCGCCGACCGTGATCGCCCGTGCGCCATATGACACGCGCTTGCCGCCCTCGAGGAAGGTGCGGATCGCCGGATGCGTCTTGTAACGCTGGAATTCCTCGAACGGCGACAGGTACGGATTTGAATACCCCAGCCCGACGACAAAGCCGATCATTACCTGGTTGTCGTCCATGTGATAGAGGAACGAGCCGCCGTAGGTATCGGTCTCAAGCGGCCAGCCTGCGGTGTGAATCACGAGACCCGGCTTGTGTTTCGAGGGATCGATCTGCCACAGCTCTTTAATGCCGAGGCCGTAGACTTGGGGATCTGAGTCGCGGCCGAGCTGGAATGTATCCATGAGCTGGCGGCCCAGGTTGCCGCGTGCGCCTTCACAGAACAGCGTGTATTTGGCGTGCAATTCCATGCCGAGCTGGAAGTTGCCGGTGGGCTCGCCGTCCTTGCCTACGCCCATGTTGCCCGTCGCCACGCCGCGCACCGCACCGTCTTCAGTGTAGAGCACTTCGGCTGCGGGAAAACCCGGGAAGATCTCGACGCCCAGCGCTTCGGCCTGTTGCCCCAGCCAGCGCGTGACGTTCGCCAGGCTCACCACGTAGTTACCGTGGTTCTTGAAGTTGTCCGGAAGCAGCCAGTTGGGCACCTGTTTTGCGCTGTCCTTCGACAAAAACAGGAAGCGATCCTCGGTGACTTCCACATCAAGCGGGGCGCCCTGGGTCTTCCAGTCGGGGAGCAGTTCGCTCAACCCGCGCGGGTCCATGACCGCTCCCGAAAGGATGTGCGCACCGATCTCGGAGCCTTTCTCCAGCACGCAGACGCCCAGTTCGACGCTTTTTTCCTGCGCGAGCTGTTTCAGCCGGATAGCCGCTGATAACCCCGCAGGACCGCCGCCCACGATCACGACGTCGTACTCTATGGATTCACGGGGACCGTACTGCTCGATGAGACTCTCCGGGGTCATCCAATGCTCCTGTCTAACTAACTAACGTTAGAATGCTTTTTTGGGGGGGGGGGGATCTGGTATTGTCAGGGAACCTTTCGCATGGTGCAACGGACGTTCCCATAATTAGCACGGCCGTATTATTTCACGATAGCATATCGGCTGTGTCGATTCGATGCTGATTTGGGGCGAACAGTATCAAGACAGTTCGACCCGGACACCCCAATCGCTTTCAACCAAGGAAAAACAATGGGCCGTTCGATCAACCTGGAAGGCAAATGTGCGCTGATCACCGGCGCCTCCAGCGGACTTGGCAAGCGCTTTGCGCAAGTGCTATCGCAGGCGGGCGCGCGGGTCGTGCTGGCAAGCCGGCGCACCGAGCGCCTGAAGGAACTGCGCGCCGAAATCGAGGCGTCCGGCGGCGCGGCGCACGTCGTGTCGCTTGACGTTACTGATTACCAAAGCATCAAGTCGGCCGTCGCGCATGCGGAGACGGAGGCAGGGACGATTGACATCCTTGTGAACAATTCGGGCGTGTCGACCCAGCAAAAGCTCACGGACGTGACGCCGTCGGACTTCGACTTTGTTTTCGATACCAACACGCGCGGCGCGTTTTTTGTCGCCCAGGAAGTCGCCAAACGGATGATCATGCGCGGCAACGGCACGGTCAAACCGGGCTACCGGATCATCAATATCGCGTCCATGGCGGGACTCAAGACCTTGCCGCAGATAGGTATTTATTCCATGAGCAAGGCCGCGGTCATTCATATGACGAAGGCGATGGCGCAGGAATGGGGCCGTCACGGCATCAACGTCAACGCGATCTGCCCGGGTTATATCGACACCGAACTCAATCACCGTCACTGGAAAAGCGAGGCTGGCCAGAAACTGCTGGCCATGCTGCCGCGTCGCCGGGTGGGCGCGCCTGAAGACCTGGATGGCCTGTTGCTGCTGCTTGCCGCCGATGAATCGCAGTTTATCAACGGCTCGGTGATCGCCGCCGCCGACGGGTTTGGCCTATGAGCCAGGTTCTCGACCAGGCTAGCCTGACAACGCCGGCGCCAACGTTGAAGGGCGGGCAGACGTTTGCCGTCGGCGGTTTCGGTCTGTGCGGCATTCCCGAGGCGCTGATCGCGGCGTTGCGCGACACGGGGGTGTGCAGGGCGTCACGTGCATCAGCAACAACACGGGTGTCGACGGCTTCGGACTCGGGCTGTTGCTGGAAACCCGTCAGGTCAAGAAAATGATCTCGTCGTATGTCGGCGAAAACAAGGAATTCGAGCGCCAGTATCTGGCCGGCGAACTCGAATTCACGCCGCAAGGCACGCTGGCCGAAAAGCTGCGCGCGGGCGGCTCGGGCATTCCGGCGTTCTTCACCACAACACGGGTTACGGCACGGTGATCGCGGACGGCAAGGAAACGCGTCAATTCGGCGACAACCACTACGTGCTCGAACATTCGCTCACCGCTGATGTCGCACTCGTGAAAGCGTGGAAAGCCGATAAATCGGGCAATTTGATTTATCGCCGCACGGCCCGCAACTTCAACCCGATGCGCGCAATGGCCGGCAAGATCACGGTGGTCGAGGTAGAGGAAGTCGTGGAAACGGGCGCACTCGATCCCGACGCCATCCACACGCCGGGCATCTTCGTGCAGCGCATCGTGCTGAACGCATATCCGGAAAAACGCATTGAACAACGCGTCGTGCGAGCGAAAGGAGACTGATCATGGCATGGGACTGGAACCAGATGGCCGCACGGGCGGGCAAGGAATTGCAGGACGGTTTTTACGTGAATTTGGATATTGGCTTGCCCATGCTGGTGGCGAACTTCGTGCCGGAAGGCATGGAAGTGTGGCTGCAATCGGAGAATGGCTTGCTCGGCATCGGGCCCTCGCCGACGGAAGAGGAAGTCGATGCCGACCTGATCAACGCCGGCAAGCAGACGGTGACCACGTTGCCGGGATCGTCGATTTTTTCATCGGTGGATTCGTTCGCGATGATTCGCGGCAGCCACGTGCACCTGGCCATCCTGGGTGCCATGCAGATCAGCAAGACGGGTGACCTGGCCAACTGGATGATCTCCGGCAAGATGATCAAGGGCATGGGCGGCGCGATGGACCTGGTTGCGGGCGTGAAGCGCGTGATCGTGTTGATGGAGCACGTCGCGAAGGGCGAGCAGCACAAGATTCTCGAAGCGTGCACGTTGCCGCTGACGGGCGTGGGCGTGGTCGACCGGATCATACGGATCTTGGCGTGATCGATGTCACCGATGCCGGACTAAAACTCGTCGAACTGGCGCCGGGCGTCAGCGTAGAAGAGATCCAGCAGAAAACCGGCGCGCCGCTGGACGTAAGCAGCGTCAAGTAAGGTTTTTCCGCAGAGGTTGTTTTACCGGCCGAAATGGACCGTTCCGATGTGAGGCGGAACGGTTTTTTCATTTTGAATGGTGGCGTTTGCGAGAGCCCGGACGGGTGGTGACGTGTCTTGCGTTTCGAGTTTGGGAACGGCATATGATGGATTTGTCCAGGCCGTTTGGCTAACGCTACGGCGTCACGCCGAAGCGCAGCCGGCAAAGCGTTTACAATCAATTTCAGTTGAGTTGCTGTATGCCGCAGCGCCATCAAACCGAGGAAAATCTTATGTCCGCGTCTATCGTCGAAGCTGCGTCTTCGTTTGCTCCCCCCGGCAACGCCATGTGCAGTGCATCAGCCCGTCAGGCCTGCATCGCATGGCTTATACCGAATGGGGCGATCCGGCGAACCCGCGTGTGCTTGTGTGCGTGCACGGGTTGACCCGCTCGGGCCGGGATTTCGACGAAGTCGCGAAGGCGTTTGCTCGCAAGTATCGGGTGGTGTGTCCGGACGTGGTCGGGCGAGGCCTGTCGGACTGGCTGGCCGATCCGAAGTATTACGGGATGCCGCAGTATGTATCGGACATGGTCGCGCTCATTGCACGGCTGAACGTGGAAACGGTGGATTGGTTCGGCACGTCCATGGGTAGGCTAATTGGCCTCGGACTTGCTAGAATGCCGAATACGCCCATCCGGAAAATGCTGCTCAACGACGTGACTGCACATTGAACCGGTGGCGCTCGAGCGCATTGGCGCCTATCTTGGCCGTGGTGAGACTTTCGCCACGCTGCAGGAAGGCATGACGACGCAGCGCAGCTCGCCGCGTCGTTCGGGCCGCTGACCGCCGAGGAATGGCGTGGGATCGATACGCCGCTGATGCAGGGCCGCGAAGGCCGCTGGGGGTATCGGTACGATCCGAAGATCGCGGTCCCGTTCGTCGCGGCGGACACGGATGCAGTCTCGCTCGGTGAGGCGGTCCTGTGGCATTCGCTGGTGTCAATTCAGCATTCGGTGCTGGTCGTTCGCGGTGAACATTCGGATTTACTCTCTTTGCGAGACGGTCGAAAAAAATGGTCGCGAGCGGGCAGGCCGTGACGAGCAAGGAGGTTGCGGGCGTGGGCCACGCGCCCGCGTTCCTGGCACTCGATCAGATCGAGATCGCGTACCGGTTCTTCCTCCGTACTGAAACGACCGAGGCATATACCAGGCTTCGTGCGATTTTTTGACAACTCACACTCAGGAACACTCATGGCAGTCATTCGTCACCATGTCGGCGCGCGTCTTTCCGAAATCGCGGTCCACAACGGCATCATTTATCTTGCCGGGCAGATTGCCGAAGACACCGACCAGGACATCACGGGCCAGACCCGCGAAGTGCTCGGCTATATCGACCGTTTGCTGGCGGAAACCGGCAGCGACAAGACACAGCTTTTGTCGGTGCAGATCTATCTCTCCGACATGGCCCATTTCGCCGCCATGAACGCGGCGTGGGACATGTGGGTGCCGGAAGGCAATGCGCCCCCGCGCGCTACCGTGGAATCGAAGCTTGCCAATCCGGCATGCCTCGTGGAAGTGGTCGTCATGGCTGCCGTGCGTAGCTAAACCCGGGACATTTACGCGCCTGATTGATCCGCATGCCTGATACCGCCGTCTCTCCAGCACTGATACCCGAGCCGTCCTTCGACGACGCGTTTGTGTTCGTGCGTGAGCATGCGGGGGACGCACGGTTGACCAGTGGCGAATTGCTGGTTGAGCATGCGGCCGGCACGGCGCGGATCATGCAAACCTTGAACGTCGATCCGGCGGCTATCGCTGCGGCGGCGCTGTTTGCGATTGCGCCGCATATTGACGATCCCGAGCGTGTGATCAGCGAGCGTTTCGGCGCGGAAGTGCAGAGCCTCGTCGCCGATGTACGCAAGCTGTGGCGGCTCGGTTCGGTCAGCTCGCGGGCCGCCGCAGGCAACGCTGCCGGAAACGGGCCGCGACGCCCAGGCGGTGAGCCTTGCTCAGGTCGAAGCGCTGCGCAAGATGCTGCTCGCGTTCGCGCAGGATATTCGCGTGGTGCTGATCCGGCTCGCATCGCGGCTGCAGTCGCTGCGCTATTACGCGGCGAACAAGCTCGACCCTTCGCCGGATGTCCCGCGCGAAACACTCGAGATCTATGCGCCGCTCGCGAACAGGTTAGGCATCTGGATTGAAGTGGGAGCTGGAAGACCTTGCGTTTCACTTCGAGGAGCCACCCACCTACAAGAGCATCGCAAAGTTGCTCGACGAAAAACGCGTCGAGCGCGAAGGGTATGTCACCCAAGCTATCGCGCGTTTGCAGACAGAGCTGGCCACCGCGAATATCCGGGCGGAAGTGAGTGGCCGGCCGAAGCACATCTACAGCATCTAGAAAAAGATGCGCGGCAAGGAGCTGGATTTTTCCGAGCTGAACGACGTGCGTGCGTTTCGCGTGATCGTCGACGACATCAAGGATTGCTACACCGTGCTTGGTATCGTCCATAACTTGTGGCAGCCGGTGCCGCGGGAGTTCGACGACTACATTTCGCGGCCTAAACCGAACGGGTACAGGTCATTGCATACCGTGGTGGTGGGTGATGACGGGCGAGCGTTCGAAGTCCAGATCCGCACGCAGGAAATGCACGGATTCGCCGAATACGGTGTAGCCGCCCACTGGCGCTACAAGGAAGCCGGTACGCGCGCGTACAGCGGGCAGGTTACGGTCGCTGACAAGTACGACGAAAAAATTGCGTGGTTGCGCCAGTTGCTGGCGTGGAAGGAGGACGTTTCCGAGGGCGATCAGCCGGGTACACAACCCTGGTAGCATTTGCGCGAGGCGATGCCCGACGACGACCATATCTACGTGCTCACGCCGCAGGCACGTGTGATCGCGATGCCGCAAGGCTCAACCGCGGTTGACTTCGCTTATCACCTGCACAGCGAGCTTGGGCATCGCTGCCGTGGCGCTCACGTCGACGGGGCCATGGTGTCGCACACGCCGCTGCAGAACGGGCAGACGGTCGAGATCGTCGCCGTGAAGGAGGGCGGTCCGTCGCGCGACTGGCTCAATCCGCTGCTTGGCTATCTGCACAGCTCGCGGGCCCGGCAAAAGGTGCGTGCATGGTTCAACGCGGTCTACTCCGAGGAAAATATCACGAACGGGCGCGCGCTGGTTGAAAAGACGCTGCAGCGTGAGGAAAAGACGTCTGTCAACCTTGATCAGCTGGCGTCGAAGCTGGGCTTCAAGACGCCTGAAGATCTGTACGCGGTCGTCGCCAAGGAAGAGTTTAGCCTGCGCAACATCGAGCAGGCGCTGCACGACACACTGCCACCGGAACCAGAGCCCGAAGCGCCGGCGCAGTTCGAGAAACGCAGCAGCGGGCAAAGCGTGGCGCAAGGGGCATCTACCGGGGTGCTGGTTGTCGGTGGACGCGTTGCTGACGCGACTGGCACGGGTGGGTGTTGCCGTCCGGCTCCGCCCGACCGCATCTCGAGCTTCGTAACGCGCGGCAAGGGCATGTCGATTCACCGCAGCGACTGCGCGACGTTCCAGCGGATGGCTGCGCGCGCACCTGAACGCGTGCTTGAAACCGCGTGGTCTGCAGACGTGATGAGCGGGCGCGGATCGTCGGTGTATCCGGTCGATCTCGCCGTGAAATCGAATGATCGGCAAGGCTTGCTGCGCGACATCTCCGAAGTCTTTGCGCGAGAGAAGATGAACGTGACCGGCGTGAAGACGCAGAGCCAGCGCAACGTCGCGTACATGCAATTTACTGTCGAGGTGTCGAGCGCCGCGCAAATTCAGCGTGCGTGCTCGCTACTGAGCGAGGTGCAGGGCGTGGTGCGTGCATCGAGATGGGCCTGAGCCGCGCGCCGCCCAAGAAAAATGCGTGCCGGCTCGCGCGCTCAAGGGGTTAGCAAGCTGTTGATAACGCGTTGAATTTGAAGTGCATTGTTGATGCTTATTAAACGTATCGACGAACTTCTTCAGTGTCATCGCATGAAAATGCTTGCCAGGATTCAAAACGCTCCATATAATGTCTTGCCTCGTAGCTCAGGCTCGTAGCTCAGCTGGTTAGAGCACCACCTTGACATGGTGGGGGTCGTTGGTTCGAGTCCAATCGAGCCTACCAAAGAAAGTGGAAATCCGGTCGCCGGATTTTCAAAACTGCAGCAAGCGTCTTGGCGCGAAAGGCAAATGAACAAGATGGCACCGCGAACGTTAACCGAAACAACTTCGAAGCTACGCTAGTCAAGGACCACTTTCGCCTTTGCAGTTGTAGGAAAAGTGAATGCGGCCCCTCAAAATGTGGGGCCGCATTTTTTTGCCTTCGCGCGTTCGACTTGGCGTTTGCAAGGCATTGTTGAATGAACTTGGACGTCGGTTGCCGGCGTCTTGGAGAACGAAATGGTTTCGATACGTTTGCCCGACGGGTCAGTTCGACAGTACGACCATCCTGTGACGGTTGCCGAAGTCGCCGCGTCGATTGGCGCGGGACTCGCCAAGGCTGCGCTCGACGGCGAACTGGTCGATATGTCCACCTGATCGATCAGGACGCATCGCTCGCCATCGTCACTGAAAAGGACGCTGACGGTCTCGACATCATTCGCCACTCCACGGCGCATTTGCTCGCCTACGCGGTCAAGGATCTGTATCCGGACACGCAAGTGACCATCGGCCCGGTGATCGAGAACGGCTTCTACTATGCCTTCGCGTACAGCCGTCCGTTTACGCCGGAAAATCTCGAGAAGATCGAAAAGCGCATGGCCGAAATCGCGAAGAAGGACGAGCCCGTGTTGCGCCGCGTGGTGACGCGTGGCGAAGCCATCGACTACTTCAAGAGTATCGGGGAAAAGTACAAGGCCGAGATTATTGAATCGATCCCGTCCACCGACGATATCAAGCTCTACTCGCACGGCGGTTTCACGGATCTTTGCCGCGGTCCGCACGTGTCGTCCACCGGCAAGCTGAAGGTCTTCAAGCTGATGAAGGTTGCGGGCGCCTACTGGCGCAGCGACTCGAAGAACGAACAGTTGCAGCGGATCTACGGCACGGCCTGGACGAAGAAGGAAGACCAGGAAGTCTACCTGCACATGCTCGAGGAAGTCGAGAAGCGCGATCACCGCAAGCTCGCGAAGCAGCTCGACCTGTTCCATCTGCAGGAAGAAGCGCCGGGCATGGTGTTCTGGCACCCGAAGGGCTGGGCAATCTGGCAACAAGTCGAGTAATACATCCGCCGCCTGAGCGAAGTCGGTTATCTCGAAATCAAGACGATGATCATGGACCGCTCGCCGTGGGAGGCGTCGGGTCACTGGCAGAACTATCGTGAAAACATGTTCACGACGGAGTCGGAAAAGCGCGATTACGCGATCAAGCCGATGAACTGTCTTGGCCACGTGCAAGTGTTCAATCATGGTTTGCGGTCGTATCGCGATCTGCCGCTGCGTTACGCGGAATTTGGCTTGTGTCACCGGAATGAAGCGTTGGGCGCGCTGCACGGCCTGATGCGCGTGCGCGGTTTCGTCCAGGACGACGCCCATATTTTCTGCACGGAAGACCAGTTCATCGAAGAGTTGATCGCGTTCAACACGCTCGCGATGAGCATCTACAAGGATTTCGGCTTCGATCATATCGACATCAAGCTGTCGCTGCGTCCGGACGCACGTGCCGGTAGCGACGAAACCTGGGATCGCGCGGAGCAGGGCCTGCGCGACGCGTTGACCGCATGCGGCCTCACGTGGGAAGAATTGCCGGGCGAGGGCGCGTTCTACGGCCCGAAGATCGAGTACCCGAGTACCACATCAAGGACGCACTCGGCCGGTCATGCTGCACCGTGCGATCATCGGTTCCATGGAGCGTTTCCTCGGTATTCTGATCGAGCACCATGCTAGTGCAATGCCGTCCTGGCTCGCGTCGGTGCAGGCTATGGTCATGAATATCGCTGAAAGTCAGGCTGAATATGCACTGAAACTGCCCCAATCGTTGCAAAAACAAGGGCTTAGAGTAGAGAGCGATTTGCGCAAGGAGAAGATTAGCTATAAAATGAGTGCGCGCTGCAGAAAGAAGGTCCCGTCGTATTTGCTGGTTGTCGGGACAAGGGGCGTGAGGCACAAACCGTAGCCGTGCGTGCTCGTGGCGGTGTCGATGCTAGCGTGATGCTGATCGACGCATTACTTGAGCGTCTGCAGCAGGACGTGCAGGCGTACAAGTAAGCCCACCCACAGCGCGGCTAGTTTTTTGAATTTTTAGAGGAAACGTAACATCGCTACTGATAAGTCTGCACATCGCATCAACGGGGAAATCACTGCACCGGAAGTGCGCTTGGTCGGAGTGGACAACGAACCGCTCGGAATCGTGAAACTGGCCGATGCTTTCCGCATGTCGGAACAGCAAGACGTGGATCTTGTCGAAATCGCACCGCAGGCCGTTCCGCCTGTTTGCCGATTGATGGATTACGGTAAGTTCAAGTACTCGGAAGCGAAGAAGCAGCACGAGGCGAAGCTCAAGCAGAAGATCGTCCAGGTCAAGGAAGTCAAGTTCCGGCCGGGCACCGACGACGGCGACTACAACGTGAAACTGCGCAACCTCACGCGCTTCCTCGAAGATGGCGACAAGACGAAAATCACGTTGCGTTTTCGCGGTCGGGAAATGGCTCACCAGGAAATCGGCATGCGCGTGCTCGAGCGGTTGAAGACCGATCTCGAAGAGTACGGTCAGATCGAGCAAATGCCGAAGATGGAAGGGCGCCAGATGATCATGGTCATGGCGCCGAAGAAAAAGAAGTAATCGAAAGAATCGATGGATCGCGCGGTCGAGAAAGTGTTCAAAGGTCTGCGCGGCATCGTTTGAGCAGGTTTCAGGGCGGCGCCGGATAATAGGCTGCGTTCATGAAAAAGCGGAGGCTGTAAAAAGTCTGCCGCTCATCATAAGTGGCATGTGGGTTTCGAAGGGCGGGTCAGGATCGAATAGATCGACCGCACACCCATATCCATCAAATAAACTGGAGTAGTTTCATGCCGAAGATGAAGACCAAGAAGAGTGCTGCAAAGCGCTTCGTGGTGTGTCCGGGCGGTATCATCAAGCGTGGTCAAGCCTTCAAGCGTCACATTCTTACCAAGAAGCCCACCAAGGTAAAACGCCATCTGCGCGGTTCCACGGAAGTTCATGCATCTGACATGAACTCTGTGCGCGCAATGCTGCCGTTCGCTTAACCCTTAACTGATACTCGCAGGAGCGCACTATGCCTAGAGTCAAACGTGGGGTTACCGCTCGGGCCCGTCACAAGAAGATCATCAAGCTGGCCAAGGGTTACCGCGGCCGTCGCAATAACGTCTATCGCATCGCCAAGCAAGCGGTCATGCGCGCCGGGCAATACGCCTATCGTGATCGCCGCAACAAGAAGCGTGTGTTCCGTGCTTTGTGGATCACGCGTATCAACGCGGCGGTGCGTCAGTACGACATGACGTACGGCGTTTTCATCAACGGCCTGAAGAAGGCTTCGATCGAACTCGACCGCAAGGTGCTGGCCGACATGGCTGTGTTCGACAAGGCTGCTTTTGCTGTGATCGTCAAGCAGGTAAAAGCCGCCGTTGCAGCCTGATCGAGCTTGTTAGCAAGATTGGTACCGCGTGGTTCGTCGTTGCGTTGTCCCTAACCGGACAGCGCAACGACAGAAAACGGGGCTCTTGTCGAGCCCCGTTTTTGTTGGTGAAGCCGGTGAAGCTGGGCTGAGGTGCGACGATGCAACGGTTGCGTAAATATCGGCCCGGAAACGATCAGAAGAACTTTGACGCTGAAATGATGGGATCAATGGATCTGGACCAGATTGTCGCCGACGCGCGAAATGCCTTCGAAAACGCCGCCGATGCGGCCACGCTCGAAAACGAAAAGGCCCGCTTTCTTGGTAAGTCCGGGGTGCTCACAGATTTGCTGAAAGGCTTGGGCAAACTCGACCCGGAAGCCCGCAAGACCGAAGGCGCACGCATCAATGCGGTCAAGCAGCAGGTGGAAGCAATGCTGAACGCGCGCCGTCAGGCGCTGGCGGACGTGTTGCTGAACCAGCGGCTTGCGTCGGAATCGATCGATGTCACGTTGCCTGGCCGCGGCCTTGGCGCCGGCAGCCTACATCCGGTCATGCGCACTTGGGAACGCGTGGAACAGATTTTCAGTACGATTGGTTTCGATGTGGCCGACGGCCCCGAGATCGAAACGGACTGGTACAACTTTACCTCGCTGAACAGCCCGGAAAATCATCCGGCGCGCTCGATGCAGGACACGTTTTATATCGACGGCAAGGATGCGGATGGCCGGCAACTGCTGTTGCGCACGCATACCAGCCCGATGCAGGTGCGCTACGCGCGCATGAACAGACCGCCGATCAAGGTGATCGTGCTAGGCCGGACGTATCGGGTGGATAGCGACGCCACGCATTCGCCCATGTTCAATCAGGTCGAAGGGTTGTGGATCGACGAGAACATCAGCTTCGCCGACCTGAAGGGCGTGTACTCTGACTTCCTGAAGAAATTCTTCGAGCGCGACGACATTCTTGTGCGCTTCCGGCCGTCGTATTTCCCATTTACCGAGCCCTCCGCCGAAATCGACATGATGTTCGAGCACGGCAAGAACGCGGGTAAATGGCTGGAAATATCGGGTTCGGGACAAGTTCATCCGAACGTGATCCGCAATATGGGACTCGACCCCGAACGGTATATCGGTTTTGCATTCGGCAGCGGCCTTGAACGCCTGACGATGCTGCGCTATGGCGTGCAGGACCTGCGCCTGTTCTTCGAAAACGATCTGCGTTTCCTGCAGCAATTCGCCTGAGGCAGGTTGCCGCGAGCCTTGGTTTGGACGCAGAAGTCCAGACGCAGACACCACTCATTTCGAACCTAGACACACATGCAATTCCCGGAATCCTGGCTTAGAACTTTCGTCGATCCCAAGCTCTCGACCGATGAACTCTCGCACGCGCTGACCATGGCGGGTCTCGAGGTGGAAGGCCTCGCGCTCGTCGCGCCACCGACCACGAAGATTGTCGTCGGGCAGGTGCTGGAAGTGGCGAAGCATCCGAAGGCCGACAAGCTCAACGTGTGTCAGGTCGACGCCGGTACCGGCGAGACGCTGAACATCGTCTGCGGTGCGCCGAACGTGGCGCCGGGGATCAAGGTGCCGGTCGCGCTGGTCGGCGCTGAACTGCCGCCGGCCGAGGCGGGCGGCGCGCCGTTCGCGATCAAGCTGTCCAAGCTGCGCGGTGTGGAAAGCCAGGGCATGTTGTGCTCGGCGCGCGAACTGAGGCTGTCGGAAGATCACAGCGGCTTGATGATCCTTCCCGCCGATACCCCGATTGGTCAGGACATTCGCCAGACGCTCAATCTTGACGACACCGTTTTCGAGATCAAGCTCACGCCGAACAAGGCCGATTGTTTGTCGGTATTCGGCGTGGCGCGGGAAACCACAGCCATCACGGGCGCGCCGTTGCATGCGCCCGACATGCCGCCGGTCGCCGTCTCAATCAATGAAATCCTGCTGGTCAAAGTGTTGGCGCCGGACCTGTGCGGACGCTTTTCGGGCCGCGTGATTCGCGGCGTGAACGTGCACGCAAAAACGCCGCACTGGATGGTCGAACGCCTCGAACGCTCGGGACAGCGCAGCATTTCCGCACTCGTCGATATCTCGAACTACGTGATGCTCGAACTCGGTCGCCCGACTCGCGTGTTCGATCTCGACAAGATCCACGGCGGTATTGAAGTGCGCTGGGGGAAGAAGGGCGAGACGCTCAAGCTGTTGAACGGCAACACGGTTGAACTCGATGAAACCGTTGGCGTGATCGCCGATGACCGCCAGGTCGAAAGCCTCGCGGGGATCATGGGTGGTGACAGCACCGCCGTGTCGCTCGACACGACCAACATTTACCTGGAAGCCGCGTTCTGGTGGCCGGACAGCATTCGTGGCCGCGCGCGCAAGTACAATTTTTCGACCGATGCGGCGCATCGGTTCGAGTGGGGTGTCGACTATTCGACGACCGTCGAGCATATCGAGCGTATTTCGAGGCTGATACTCGATATTTGCGGCGGTAACGCCGGTCCTGTAGACGACCAGACGCTCAACGTGCCGACACGCGAGCCGGTGAGCATGCGCGTATCGCGGGCGAACCGGATCATCGGAGTGGCGATTAGCGCCGAGGAAATCGCGCAGATCTTCACGCGGCTCGGCCTGATGTTCACGCACGACGGCTACACGTTTGTCGTCACGCCGCCGCCGTACCGGTTCGATATAGAGATTGAAGAGGATCTGATCGAGGAAGTCGCGCGCATTTACGGCTTTGAGAAGATTCCGTCGCGTCCGCCGGTCGCGACCAGCGAAATGCGTCCGACCAATGAAACGAAGCGTTCTATTCATGTGCTGCGCCACGCCGTGGCCGCACAGGATTACGCGGAGACGGTGAACTTCAGTTTCGTCGATGCTGAATGGGAAGCGGATTTTGCCGGCAACACGAATCCTGTGAAGTTGCTGAATCCTATCGCCAGCCAGCTTTCGGTTATGCGCACCACGTTGTTCGGCAGCCTGATCAGCGTGCTGCGCTACAACCTGAACCGGCGCGCGGACCGGATTCGTGTGTTCGAAGCAGGCCGTGTGTTCCTGCACGATCCGGCGATCAAGGCGGGCAAACTGGCTATTGAGGGTTTTAACCAGCCGAAAAGGATTGGCGGCCTGGCGTACGGCCTCGTGCTCGAAGAGCAGTGGGGTGCGCCGTCACGCAGCGTCAATTTCTTCGATGTGAAGGGTGACGTGGAAGCGCTGTTCGCGCCGGTCGTGCCGCGTTTCGTGAAAGCGGAACATCCGGCGCTGCATCCTGGATGCAGCGCGCGGATCGAGATTGACGGCCGGGCAGTGGGCTGGATCGGGGATCTGCACCCGCGCTGGATGCAGAAATACGATTTGCTGCACGCGCCGGTTTTGTTCGAAATCGGAGCGGAAGCTTTGATGCAACGCGCATTGCCGGTACCGTCCGAGGTGTCGAAATTCCCGCCGGTTCGCCGCGATATTGCGATTGTCGTGGACCAGAAAGTGGAAGTGCAGGCACTCATCGACGAGCTGGAAAGTGCCCGTTCCGAACCCGCCTGCAAGCATGTCACCAGGGTTGCTTTATTCGATGAATTTCGTCCGAAATCAAGCACTTCCGGTGGGTTGGACACACATGAGAAAAGCCTTGCCTTCCGTGTAACGTTGCAAGATACTGGCGGGACGCTTCAGTACGAAACGGTCGAAACGGCCATCAAAACATTGGTGGAACGCTTGGCTCGAGTAAATGGCGCGCGATTGCGCGGATAGCCTGCAGTTGGCCCCCTCCGTTTTCATCGTCACGCCATTTTTTCGATATGAACCAAATGAACTCGAGTGATTTCGAAGCCCTTCTTTCGGCGCAACGCAGCGCCATGATCCGAGACGTTCCCACTTCGAACGGTGCGGCAACGACAGAAACGCCTACACTGACAAAAGCCGAATTGGCCGAAATGCTATTTGACCATGTCGGGTTGAATAAGCGCGAAGCCAAAGACATGGTGGAAGCATTTTTCGAGGTCGTTCGCGACGCGCTTGAAAGCGGCGACAGTGTCAAGCTATCCGGCTTTGGCAACTTTCAACTACGCGACAAACTGCAGCGTCCCGGACGTAATCCAAAAACGGGGGAAGCCATTCCCATCGCGGCGCGTCGCGTTGTCACGTTTCATGCGAGTCAGAAGTTGAAAGCGCTGGTCGAAGCCGGTGCTGAAAACAGTTTCGGCCGCTGAAGTGGCGGGCATTTGTCATGTGCCGCCCGAGCGCTTATTCGCGACATTCTTCACCACGATGGTTGATTGACGATGGAAAAAGTCGTCCTGCCTCCGATTCCGGCCAAGCGCTACTTCACGATCGGCGAGGTCAGCGAGCTATGCGGTGTCAAGCAGCACGTGCTGCGCTACTGGGAACAGGAATTCACGCAACTGAGGCCTGTCAAACGGCGTGGTAATCGCCGCTATTATCAGCATCACGAAGTGCTACTGATCCGCCGCATTCGTGAACTGCTTTATGAGCAGGGGTTCACGATCAATGGCGCGCGCAACCGGCTCGATTCACATGGTCGTCCGAACGGTTCGGCTGATATCGAAGACATACAGGAAAGCGGTGCGGCTCCCCAAGTAAATGTTGCGGTCGATGTCAATCAATTGCGCAAGGACATTCTGCAAGTGATCGATTTACTGGGCGGATAACAACTCGCCGGATTTACCCGCTGGATTCAAGCAAAAACTCATGAAAAAAGGCGTCGCGATTGATCAGCGACGCCTTTTTTCATTTTTGATCGAAGCGGGAGCTTACGCTCGGTTCCACGGACTTTAGCTTTGAGCGAAGCCATTATTTTCTGGCATTGTCGCGTTTGAATTGTAAGCATCTGATTTGAACCGTTCCCTGCCTATCGTAGAAGATGCAATTATCGCTGCGACGGACACGAGTGACCGACTCTGTCCACAAACAGCGAGAATGGACACAGTGCCTCGGACAGTCGATTTACCTGCAGGCGCCAGAACCGGCGGCATCCATTGGAATGGAGAAACGATCGGTCGTCGAGCAGACGTTTGAACCCGGTGCGTCGGTCGCACGGGCCGCCCGCGACAACAACATCGACGCCAATCAGGCGTGGGCCTGGCGCAAACTGTACGCTCAGGGTCTGTTGGCCGAAGATGCGCAGGCGGAGACCATGTTGCCTGTCGTTGTCGATGTACAGTCCGGTCGACCAGCCGGCCCTGCACCGGACGCGCCGGCACTTCCGGTAGCTACAAACGGCAGCATTCAGCTTCAGCATGGCAATACTTCGGTCCCGATAGAAGGCGTGCCTGATGCGACGATATTGCGCCTGATCCTCGAGCGGATTTTCCGATGATCGGGCCGCACTATCGGACTGGAAAGACTGGACGGCCGCGATTCCCGGTTGCAACGATGCTGCAGATTCATTTTATGCAGCAGTGGTTCGGTCTGTCAGACCCTGGGATGGAAGAAGCGCTATATGGGGTTGCTTCAGGAAACGGAAAATAAAAGCATGTTTAGCCGGTGAAACCAGGGCAACGGTCCGTCGCATCTCGCCGAGGTAGATTTCGTCCCGTTCTCAGGGCTATGTCCAGGGGCACAACGTTGGGGGGGGCGGATCTACGCAGCCGTCAACACCTCTCGTCATGTCGTTCGGCGAAACTCACGCCGTCTGCAAGCGGAA
>CALNPU010000018.1 GCA_940588625.1 uncultured Caballeronia sp. | reverse complement strand
AGACCGGCCTGCAGAACAAGATCGTTTCGCATTTCCGATCGGCGCCGCCATCTGGCGTCGCTCTCTGACCGCCCGTTTACACCAGGTAGTGCTGACGATATTCAACAAGAGATCCGAATTTTTTGGGTCTAGATAATTCGCGCTAAGGTTCGGATTTACGTCTGCAGTGAAAATCTCCTCTACAGGAAAACCCAGATACGTGAGCATCGTGTAAAGCTCATGCTTATATTCGCGATTGTGACGACCGTATGGCCCGTAGTCACTGTACGGATCGTAAATATTTGCGCCCACGATCATTCGTGCCACATTTTCGAGGCGATTCACGTTCGGCGTTGTAAGGACAAGCGTGCCATCATCTTTTAGCACGGGTCATTTAGCAGATGCTCAGTGATTTCACAAAATAGGACGATATCAAAGGAACTCACTTCGAAAGGGTACGTGTCTTTTTCGATGTTGAAGTGCGAAAATGTGAGGTCCACATGAGTTCGCAATTCCGGATGTCTAAATTGATCGAGAAATACCCGCTGAGTGACCTCGCCAGTTGGCAAATGCGGACCAAAGTAATAATTGGCCAGACGCCATTCCACTGAGGTGAACTCGCGCAATAGCATTGTGGTGAAGTAAGGATTAGCCCCGAGTTCAAGACCCGTCTTTAGACCTGCTGATTTCCCGGTGGCGTGCTGCACTAATCCAAGCGTATGAACGAATCGCTCGAAGTCTTGGTCGCAATACTGAGAAATTGAATCTGGCGCATCTGCAACCCGCACTGCTCTTACCCAATTGAACAGTTCGTCTCTTGTTACACCATCTGGCAACGGCAATGCTGGTCGAAGCGGAAATGAGTCAAGCGAATAGATCTTTCTTGATTCGTCTGCAGAGTTCAGCTGTTTCCATTGAAACATTACTAACCTCTCAGTGCGAACAGTTCAAACGAGTGCTTCTCGCCAGAACCCATCTCTCCAGTACGACTAAATTCAGTCGGCAGCAAGCCCGTGTGCAGCATTTTCCGGTCCCGCGTGCAACCCACATTGCCGCCGATTATTGCATGTAAGAACTGCCTAAATACTCCTCAGGAAAAATTTGTCACAAACGGATTCGAAACTCGTCACAATCGGATCAAACGTTGCGCGAGACAGAGTTATGCCTTGGCAGGATCGCCCTGCGACTTTCCCCAAGTCTGATACCACTTCCCTTCCAGCACCACCTCATTCAGCTTCTCGGCGCTCTGCTTCCACGTCAGCCACGGCATCTTCACTGACGAAGGCGCCAGGCCCGTCTTATCAAGCTCGATCCATGCTTGAACCGCGTCCGCCAGTGCTTGGGGCGTATCGCCCTCGAAGTAGAAAGCCTGATCCCCGGCCACTTCGCGAAACACAGGGATATCCCGCGCGATGATTGGCAAACCTTTCTGCGCTGCCTCGATCAGAGGTAAGCCGAAGCCCTCGCCCAACGAGGCGCCCAGCAAACACGACGACGCGCCATACACGCGCGCGAGATATTCGTCGCTGATGCCCTGCAGCCAGAAAAAACGGTCATCCTGTTCCGCGCGCTCACTCAATTTTTCGGGGAGGCCTTCAACGCCCCATCCGGCTTTGCCCACGATCACCAGATTCACATCGACGTTATCAGCCCACAAGCGTTCGAACGCCGCAAATGCCTGATCGTGCCCCTTGCGTGGCTCGACCGTGCCAACCATAACGAACGTCGGCTTGGAGCGTAACGCTTCGAGGACCTTGTCAGCATTATCGGGGAGACCGGAACTCGGCTGGCTATTTTCAATATCGGCGCCAAGGTGGAAGTATCCAAGCTTCAGATCGCAAAGGCGATGGAGGTTTGCGCCGTCCAGCCAACCCTTTACGTCGTCGGTGACGGCCCGCGAAATGCCAATGAGGCCATCGGACACGCGTGCGATCATCTCTACCCATGACGGGAAACACAACGCAATACCTTCGTGAAACCACTCCGGCCGGAGCACCGGCAGCAAGTCGTAAACGACGAAATATATCTGCACGCCTCGATTTCGCTGCGCCGTAAACCAGCCCACGGCGGCTGGAGCAGTATCGGCTATAAGATCAAGGCCAAGGAAAATGTCGGCTTGTTGCGTGTCTACCCACTCGTCTTTGTCTTGAAGCTCCGCTTCTGCGGCATTCATCACGCTACGTAGGTAGTCGTTTGCGTACCGATACGCCATCTCCTGACGATCAAGCCACACGGGTCGCACAGCCCAGCCCGCTGGCGGTGAGTTCAGCAGGCTCAAAAGTATGGAACGCGTAACGCGTTGAATACCCGATTTGGCGTCGAAAGCACTGAGAACAGACACATCTACCAGAAGCTGCCGCACGCGCTGAGCGCGCTGGTTAGCAGCAATTGCGTGTGCACTGGCAATGAAATCGATATCCGACGCCGATGCACCCAACCGGGAAAGAGCACCGACCAGACTTCGGTAACGACTTTCCGCAGACTTCCCCGCGATCACGGAAGAACCAGAACCCGTCGACGACTGGGCGCCCGAGCGTTGCGCGTACGCACTCTCGAACGCCTCAAGGGCGCGGAGCCCGGTAGCGTCCCACGAAAACTTGCTAACCCGTTCTGGAGCGGTATCGCGCAACGACTGCCAATAGGCTTCATCTGTCAGCGCACGGTGCATCATGTCCGCCATCTGATCCAGGTCGAGCGGGTTGAACAGCGCATCTTCACGCCCGATCACCTCTGCAACACTTGTCGTTGCCGACCCGATCACTGCCGCGCCACACGCCATTGCCTCGAGTGCTGGCAAGCCGAACCCTTCGTGCAGGGAAGGGAAGACAAAGAGCTGGCACTGGCTATACAGCGCAATGAGATCCTGATCGGATACGTAGCTTGCGAGCACGAGTTCATCAGCACCCATGTCATGCTTGCGAGCAAGCTCATTCAAGCGCGTACGGTCTGGATCGGTCGGCTGACAGACGATAAACAGCTGATACCGCTGCCTTAGTTCATTGAGCAGCTTCGAATACGCGACGATCAACCCATCCAGATTCTTCCTCGGCTCGACAATGCCGGTAGTCATCAAGAACGGCCGTGATATCCCAAAGCGGCTGTACAGCTTGCGGATGTCCGCGTCGTTCTGCTTCAGACGTACAAATGAATCCGCGACGGCGGACGAAATGCTCGCAATGCGTGAAGCCGGAATACCCAGCTCCCGCCGCGCTTCTTCACCACAATATTCGGAAATGGCCAGAAGTACGTCGGCACGCTTTAACGCTTCTATCTTCGCGTAGTAGTGCTGTCTACGACCTTCATCGGGCAGATATTTGGCGGGGTTCAGGAATGGAATCAAGTCGTACAGCGTGACCGCGACCAACGTGGTTTTATCAAACGCCTTGACCGACGTCATGGACGTATCCACGTAACCTTCGAACAGGCTGCTGATATGCACCAGATCGGGTTCGAGTTCAGCAATAGCGTATTCGCGGATGAGCTCGGCAGCCCGAGCGCGCCAATCATGCGCGCCCTGGTACGGAGTGAGCTTCGGAAGGGAGAAGGTAGCGATTCGCTCGGACGGCAGCAAGCCTTCGAATGAAGCCCGGATTTCCTCGATAGTGTCGGGAAACAGATCGCTCAACACAATCCATATTTCATGATCGCCCGCATTGCGGACGATAGCTTTGGCCAGCGCAAGACTGTATCGACCAATGCCCCGCAGCCGGCTGACCGACTGGCACCCCTGAAGATCCAAAACAATACGCATGTCAGCACCAGAAAGTTTTATTGTGTGCTGCTGTTCCTGACGCTCAACAAGTCGTAATAAATCGACCGCCCGCGCGCCGTCATCCGTTCAACGGTCTCTACAGCTGGAAATGCTGCACCTGACACCACGGCCTGAGCAGCCTGCAGACCGGTGTAGCGCACAATTCGCGCGCGCACGCGCGGGAAGCGCGCGAGGACATTCGCAACACGCTGCTTGAGCACAGGACGGCATTGCACATAAGCCATGGCATGCTGAAGGCCAAGCTTCACTGTTCGGTTGGCTGCTCCCGGCGACGCCCCAATCTTACGGCCGGCCAGCCCTACCGCACGCATCGGCGACGACAAACGCCAACTGCTGCTGTTCAGCATAGCAGCCCCCCGGTGGTTAGCTACGTGGGCGGCTTGCTCGGCTGCGGCGGTCACGCGCGCTGCGGCCTCGAGCAGACGCGTGCGCGACAGGTCCAGTTGCCCCTGTATTTCGCGCATTTGCCACTGCGCCTCTTCCGCGCTTCGTTGAATATCGCGTGCTCGCGCTTCGCTTTCCAGAGCGCGTTGCCTGGCATACGCCGCTTCAGCCGCCGCCCGCTCCGCCTTCCCCTGCAACGTTGCCCGCTCCTTTTCCGCCTCGAGTGCTCGAGCAAACAATGCGTTCACGTCCTCAGTCTCCTTTTGCGAGATGGGCAACGCCGATGGCTTGGCGAGTGATTCAGCAATCCCGATGGACTCGTTGTCCGCTTTCTTGAACGCGATGATCGCGTAATCGGGCGCTTGCATGAAGTTCTGATCCAGCGCCGAGACCACTTTGTTGACAACGCTCGCACCCGACAATTCGGTCGGCAACAATTCGAGGTCGTTCTGCAAAAAGTCGCGATTCACCGGCACCACGACTACACGCTCGAACCCGCAGAACTCCGCGGCGAAGCTAAGCAGGATGGACGGGATCGGTCGCTCGTGAGTCGGGTCAAGATAGAAATTGCATGCACCCACCACCAGGTTCGCCGGATTGGGCGTTTCCAGCAGCATCGCGCCGTCGTCGTCCAAAACGCGGTGCGCCTCCTTCATGAGCGTCAGCAGTTTCTCGAAGCCGAGGTGCTCGACCACCTGGAATGCGCTCACCAACGCGTAAGACTGATCGGGCTGCTGACCGAGATAGTCCGTTGCATCGCCCTTGATGACGGACAGTCCGGCTTGCTGGCCCGTGGCGACGAATTCGTCATTGAGATCGAGTCCGACTGCCTTCAGCCCACGCCCGGCCAATAACTCAAGCCATTCCGCCCGGCCACAGCCTATGTCGATGATCTTCTTGGGGATGCGCTGAAGCAGCGCTTCGATGACTGGCAAGTACACGCTCTGCCGCGCCTTGATCAGGTCGCGGCTACCCCGAAACCGGTTTTCTAGCGCGCGATAAAAATCGTCGGTTACCATAAATTCCGCTGCGCTTTTATGTGTACGTTGAGGTTCCCGGCGACCAGGCTGAAGCTTGATCCACGCCACGCACAACCAGGAACAGGTATCGTGCCGGGCACCGGAGGGTGCGAACGCCGTCGCGATTCCCCGCGCAAGCCAAGCAGACTATCCGCAAAACCAAATGCAAATGCCGCGCTGTCTTGCAAATACAACGCAAACAATTCAGCGCGACATAGCCAATACATAACTGACAAGCAGGCCAGCGTCAGTAAAACCGAGCCGGCCTGACCGAAAATCAGAACAAGAACCTTGCCTTGTTACGGCGCAGATCTTCCTCAACCATCATCTTGCACAGCTGCTCAAGCGTGGTTTTCGGCTCCCAGCCCAGCTTTTCCTTCGCCTTCGTTGCATCGCCAATCAGCAACTCGACTTCAGCCGGACGGTGAAACTTGGGATTGATCCGAACAATCACTCGGCCGTTGGAAGCATCGACGCATTCTTCTTTGTCGCCCGCGCCGCGCCATTCGGTTTCAATACTAACACCCTTGAGCGCCATGGTCACAAAATCACGTACGGTTTCCGTACGGTTGGTGGCAAGCACGAAGGTATCGGGTTCGTCGGCCTGCAGCATGCGGTACATGCCTTCGACGTATTCCTTCGCGAAACCCCAGTCACGCTTGGCGTCCAGGTTGCCCAGTTCGATCACATCGAGCTTCCCAAGCGAGAGCTTGGCGACCGAATCCGTGATCTTGCGCGTGACGAACTCACGGCCGCGCAACGGCGACTCATGGTTGAACAAGATGCCGCTCGAACCAAAGATATCGTAGGACTCGCGATAGTTGATCGTGATCCAGTGCGCATACAGCTTGGCGACGCCATACGGGCTGCGCGGATAAAACGGCGTGTCTTCTTTCTGCGGAATGGCTTGCACCTTGCCGAACATCTCCGACGTCGATGCCTGGTAGAAGCGAATCGATTTGTCGACAATACGAATAGCCTCCAGCTGGTTCAGTGCGCCAACACCGGTGATCTCGGCAGTTGTAGCCGGCTGGTCGAACGACACGCCCACGAAGCTTTGCGCCGCCAGATTATAAACCTCGCGCGGCTGCGCCTTTTCGAACAGGCGGATAGACGCGCCCAGATCGGTCAAGTCGTGTTCGACGAGATGCAGCTTGGGATGGTTCAGGACGCCCAGTTCTTCCATCCGCCAAAAGTTGACCGAGCTCGTGCGCCGATAGGTGCCGTGGACGTCGTAGCCCTTTTCCAGCAGCAACTGCGTGAGATATGCCCCGTCCTGCCCGGTAATGCCAGTTACAACTGTGCCCGTCAATTCCATCTCCCTTGGAAAAACCCACCATCATGCAAATCCGGCACAACGGTGGAGAATGGCTCAAAAATGGTGCGATTATATCCGACGCGCAAAACGCTTCGTCGGTCGAGACATATGCATCTGCAGCCGGACACGACATGCTGCCGCCTCGAAAGACATTGCGTGAGCGAATCGCCAACGTGTCAAAGTGCAGTCCGGAAAAAATTGCAGCGGCCGAACCGAATGACCAATCTGAATCGGCCATGACAACGCTGCCATTAAATTAATCGGATAATTCCAAAAACCCCCGGTCGACAAATGGCCCAGGAGCCGCCTCGAAGTAGCCGAAGTCCGCCGAAATCGCCCTCGTAGTTGCCGTGATTGTAAACAGCGAAAAAACGATCAAAAAATTATTAAAAGCGCTCGCGTTGATCTTGAGGCGACAGTGTGTCCGCTCGCTTAACACTATTTCACACGATGTTCTGCGGGCACAGATAAAATTGCCCGGGCCTGCCGGCTTGCTGAAACCAGAAATTCAGTAGTTCACCGATGACCTTCAAACCGCAGCAGGCCTCAACCAACCTCGGTTATCATGTCACGGTGATTTAGCCTGCTTGCGCGGCCAGTGCCCAAGCCCATGCAAGCCCGCCACAGCACCTCGGCCTCTCCAGAACGGCCCGGCGACAAGTCTCTCAATAGATCTGCATGCCAATAAGGTCCGCTCACGCGCCGCGCCCGTGCCGGCAATAGATTCATTTTTCGCATCGTTCCCACATGGCATCTTTATTCCCGCAACGCTCCGTTCCCCTCGCTTTCGGCGATATCCAGGGTTGCCGCGAAGCATTCCAGCGTCTGCTGACCAAAACCGCGCCGAGCGACGCCACGCCGTTGTGGTTCGCCGGGGACATCATCAACCGAGGCCCCGAATCGCTCGCCACCCTGCGCGATCTGATCGCCCTGGGCGACCGCGCCGTTGCCGTCCTCGGCAATCATGACCTGCATCTGCTGTCCGTTTCGGCGGGTATCCGGAAGTCGAAAAAAGGCGACACTATCGACGAAATCCTGGCCGCCCCGGACGCCGCCGATCTCCTCGACTGGGTTCGGCATCGCCCGATTGCGCACTTCGATCACGGCATGCTGATGGTTCATGCGGGCGTCCTGCCGCAATGGGACGTCGCGCTGACACTCGAACTCGCCGACGAATTCCAGCGCGCCCTGCGCGCGCCCAACTGGAAAGAAACGCTCGCGAGCCTCTACGGCAATGAGCCGGCCCGCTGGAAACCCAAGCTCAAGGGCTGCGACCGGCTGCGCGTGGTGTGCAACGCGCTGACGCGCCTGCGCTTTTGCTCCGCCGAAGGCGACATGGACTTCTCGTCCAGCGGCGGCGTGGACTCGGCACCCACGGGTTTCATGCCCTGGTTCGACGTGCAGTCGCGCGGAACATCGGATGTCACAGTCGTGTTCGGCCATTGGGCTGCGCTGGGTCTGATCATCCGCGATAACGTCATCGGCCTCGATTCAGGCTGCGTGTGGGGCGAAGAGCTCACTGCGGTGCGCCTGGCAAGCAACCCGGCCGAACGCACCGTGACCCAGGTGGAATGCTCGAACTGCCGCGCAGTCATCGACTAAAGGCCGCACGCACGTCGCGGATTTACAACAAATCCGCCATGCAGAGTTCCAGTGCCGCACGCCAGTCAGGCGCCGTTCCCCCAAACATGGTGAACAACTTCTGGTTTGATAGCCGGGAGTTCCACGGGCGAGCCGCCGCAGTTGGATATTGCGAATAAAGCTGCCGTAGGGATCGCCTTGACCACCGGCTTCTGCTTCAGCGTCGATATGTCCTGAGCGAAGCCGCACCACGAGGTCGCGCCGGAAGCGGTCAGGTGGTAAATGCCCGAGTACCACCGCAGCCACTCATCCAGATCCTGGGCAAGAAGCTGACAACACCTCCAACGTTTATCGTCGCGATGGTCCTGGACCATGTCGGCGCGCCTATCTGGTCAGCCACCCCGCTCAACTCCTCACGGTGCACGCCAAGCTGCAACATCGTTCTAAGGAAGTTCTTGCCTCGCGCGCCGTACACCCAGCTCGTCCGGAAGATCAGATGCGCGCAACCCGACGCCGCAATCGCCTGCTCGCCGGCAAGCTTGCTCTTGCCGTAGACATTCAACGGATTCGCGGCATCGTCTTCTTCGTACGGACCGTCCCATCGAAGACATAATCCGTAGAGCGCGCCAAGACACTTCGCCTCCTGCGCCAGAATATCCGGTGCTTCGGCATTGAGGCGCATGGCGGCAGCGGCATCGCTTTCGGCTGAATCCACAGCCGTATAAGTTGCCGCGTTGACAATCAACGCCGGCGACAGTTCGCGTACGACTCGCTGAATCTGTTCGGAATCCGTAAGATCAAGGCCGCGGCGATCCAGCGCCACGACTCGTCCCAAACCCTCCAGGCTACGCGCCAGTTCGAAGCCGACCTGACCGTTGGCACCCGTCAGCAAAACGAGTTTCCGCTCGTCTCCGGTAGTCATCTACGGGCCCTCATTCGAAATGCTCCGCGTCGGCCAGGCGGACGCCCGCCGCGTCTTTCGCGGAAAGCAGCGGCTCAAAGTCGATCGGCCACTTAATCCCGATTGCCGGATCATTCCAGAGAATGCTTCGCGTATGCTCCGGATACCAGTAATCGGTCGTCTTATAAAGGCACTGCGCCGACTCCGACAGCACGACAAAACCATGCGCGAACCCCAGCGGCACCCACACCTGCCGACGGTTCTCCGCCGACAGCTTTACGCCGCTCCACTTGCCGAACCGGGGGGAACTCTTGCGGATATCGACGGCGACGTCGAACACCTCGCCTTCCACCACACGCACGAGTTTGCCCTGCGCATGCGCGATCTGATAATGCAGTCCGCGCAACACACCTCTAACCGAGCACGAATGATTGTCCTGCACGAATTCGACGCCCGCCTGCACGTGCTCGCTGAAATCGCGGCTGTTGAAGCTTTCGTAGAAAAAGCCGCGGGCATCGCCGAATACTTCCGGCTCGATGACCACGACTTCCGGCAACGCGGTAGCGGTTAAGTGGACGGCCATACGACGTGGTTCTTAAGTAGATTGAGCAAATATTGCCCGTAGGCAGTTCTTGCAAGCGGGTGCACGAGCTTCAACAATTGCTCGCCGTCGATCCATCCACGACGGTACGCAATTTCTTCAGGACAGCGGCCATCAGGCCCTGGCGTTTCTGCAATGTCGCGATGAACAACGCAGCATCGATCAGCGAATCGGGCGTGCCGGTATCAAACCACGCAAAACCTCGCCCCATGATCTCCACGTCCAGCTTGCTCTGCGCAAGATAAAACGAATTCACATCGGTGATTTCGAGCTCTCCACGCGACGAGGGTTCGATGTCGGCCGCGATCTCGCAGACGTTGTTATCGTAGAAATAGAGGCCGGTCACCGTATAGTTCGAACGCGGCGCCGCAGGCTTTTCTTCAATCGACAACGCGCGGAAATTCGCATCGAATTCAACCACGCCGTAACGCTCGGGGTCGTGCACGTGGTACGCAAAAACCGTCGCGCCGTCGATCTTTGCGCTGGCATCCGAGAATTGCTTGCCGAGATCATGGCTGTAGAAAATATTGTCACCGAGAATCAGCGCGCAGGTGTCTCCGCCAATGAACTCCTCACCAATGATGAACGCCTGTGCCAGTCCGTCTGGCGACGGCTGCACCGCGCGTACTGGATGTTCATGCCCCACTGGCTACCATCGCCGAACATCGATTCGAAACGCGGCGCATCCTGTGGTGTCGATATGATCAGCACGTCGCGAATTCCCGCGCTCATCAGCGTGGAAAACGGGTAGTAGATCATCGGTTTGTTGTCGTACACGGGCAGCAACTGCTTCGAGACAACATGGGTGATTGGATAGAGCCCCGTACCCGAACCACCGGCGAGAATGATGCCTTTGCGGGCCATCGTCAGTCCTTGTTGGGTTTATGGAGTTCACACACACGCTGCGCATAGTTGGCCTCGACCCACTTGCAATATTCACCGGACGCCACTTCGTCGACCCACGCCTGGTTGTCGAGATACCACCGCACCGTTTTATCGATGCCAGTCTCGAACGTTTCCGCCGGCTTCCAGCCGAGTTCACGTTCGAGCTTGCGCGCGTCGATAGCATAACGGCGGTCATGACCCGGTCGATCCGCGACGAAGCTGATCTGGTCGCGGTATGAACCGGAGGCTTTCGCTTTCAGCCGGTCCAACAGGTCGCACACGGCATGCACAACATCCAGGTTCGTCTTCTCGTTCCAACCACCGACGTTATACGTTTCACCTGGCCGGCCACGCGCCAACACTTCGCGAATCGCCGCGCAATGGTCGCCAACGTAAAGCCAGTCACGGATATTTTGACCATCGCCATAAACAGGCAAAGGCTTGCCGCTCAGCGCATTCCCGATGACTAGCGGAATCAGCTTCTCGGGAAACTGATACGGTCCGTAATTGTTCGAGCAATTCGTCGTCACGACCGGCAGGCCATAGGTATGCCTATATGCCCGCACCAGATGATCGGAAGCAGCTTTAGTCGCGGAATACGGGCTGTTTGGCGCGTAAGGCGTAGTCTCGGAGAACGGCGTGTCGTTGGCGGACAGCGAGCCGAATACTTCATCCGTCGATACATGCAAAAAACGAAACGCCATCTGATCCGCGCCGGGCAGCGTTTTCCAATAGGCAAGCGCCGCTTCGAGCAGCGTGAACGTGCCAACAAAATTGGTCTGAACAAACTCGGCGGGCCCGTGAATGGACCGATCCACGTGACTTTCAGCGGCGAAATGCAGGATCGCGCGAGGTTTATGCTGGCTGAGCAGCGCATCCATCGCAGCGCGGTCGCAGATATCCGCCCGCGCGAAAATATGCTTAAGGTTGCTTCGCACTGACTTGAGCGTCCCCAGATTCCCGGCGTAGGTCAGCTTGTCTACGTTGAGGACAGCTTCGCTTGCGGCAGTCAGCCAGTCGAGCACGAAATTAGCGCCGATAAATCCAGCGCCCCCCGTTACCAGAATCATAAAAGCCCTCTAAGCCGATAGGTGCCTGGATGATGCAGCGCGATGTAGTAAGAGTAAGTCTCGCTGCTTTTGCGCCCTGATGGTAGACCTGCTCGATGAAGTATAAATCTGCGTCGAGCATGGACGGCGAGATGGGTTTTTACGTCCGGCGGGTTCAGGAGTCGATCTGGGCAGGCGTTGTACTCGACCCAATATCGAGGTCCGCCCAATTACCGACTGTACCGTTCAATGCCGCGGCGTCACCGCTTCGAACTCGGCAACCGCACCCACGTCGTCGCCAACGACCGCAGCCGGCGCCCGCAACCCCTGCTGCATCCGCCGCAACGCCGCCTCCACTGCCGCCTGCGTTTCTTTCGCCAGCGCGCGCCTGTCGGCGCCCGGCGCGATCGCGTCGCAGACGTAAAGATGTGCCGTCAGCGGCGTATCGCGAAGCATGGCGTTCAGCGTGAACGCGAGCGTCAAGTCATCGATATAAGCTGGTGCTTCCGACTGCCGTCCGTTCGCGCCTTCGTACATCAGGCAGATTGGCTGCACCGGACAGGACGCCGATACAGTCGCCTGAAACAGGTTGGAGTGAAACGGCAGCAAGTCAGTACCAAGCGACGTCGTCCCTTCCGGAAACACGCACATGAGTTCGCCGCGCACGAGCCGTTCCGACAGCTCATGCATGATGCGTTTGGCATCGCTACGTTTTTCACGTTGCAGGAAGATCGTGTCGAGTTGCTGCGCGAGCCAGCCGACCAGCGGCCATTGGCGCACTTCAGCCTTCGAGACGAACGGCGTCGGCCGCCATGCATTAATCACGTAGATATCGATCCAGGACACGTGGTTGCCGACCACCAGCGCCCCGCTATCGAGCCGCGCCTGATCATTATGCACCACAAGCTTCATCCCGCATCGACGCAACATTTCAATCGACCAGCGCCGATTCAACTCCATGCGCACCTGAGGCGTCGCGTTGGGAAAACGCGTGGCTACAGTCCACATCCCGTGCAGCAGATGCCCAAAAATCCGTGCTTTGCGGAAAGCAAACATGATCAGGACCGGTTAGCGCGCTTCATACGCATATGCCCCGAGACAAGCGTCATGAGGACGCGCGCCGGCAGCTCATAACCGAGGAACGGTGAGTTGTGGCCCTGGGGCTCTTTAGCTTCGCGGGTTCAACGAGCCATTCGGCGGCGGGGTCGAAGAGACAGAGATCGGCTGACTCGCCGACCGCTATACGCGCCCCGCGTTCAGCTTGAGCACGCCGGCCGGCGCGGTCGTGATGCGCGTGAGCGCCTTCGCCAGCGGCACACCAGCCTCACGTGCCCATTTCACCGTCAGCGACAGCAGCAGTTCCAGCCCGGTCGCGCCCGGCGTGGCTTCGGTGAAAGGCAGCAGCTTTTCGTCGTCGAGCGGGGTGTGATCGGGACAGATTGCGTCGGTGGTACCATCCCCCAGGCCCGCGCGAATCGCATCCCGGTCACGCTGCGAGCGCAACGGTGGATCAAGGCGGAATTGCGAATTGAAATAACCGATGTCCATATCGGTCAGATGCACGTGGTTGATGGTCACGTTGCAGGTCACGGGCAAGCCCTCGGTCTTCGCTTGGCACACGAGCGCAACGCCCGACGACGACAAATGCGACAAGTGCACGCGTGCTCCCGACACCCGAACCAACTCGAAAATAGTATACAACGCGATGGTTTCCGCCGATACCGGTACGCCCGACAACCCCAGCCGCGACGTCACCGCGCCACTTGCCGCCACACCGCCGCTCGCCATATAAGAGTCTTGCGGACGCAGCCACACGGCATACCCGTACGTGGTCGCGTATTGCAGCGCGCGCAACAGCGTGCGGGTATCGACAATCGGTGTATCCGCCTGGAGAAGCCGATACAACCAGACTCGGTCAGCTCGACCATCTCGGTGATCACCTGACCCTTGAGCCCCACGGTCAACGCGCCGAGCGGATGCACATGCGCCTGATGCAACTTCTGCGCGCGGAACTTGAGCATTTCGACAAAACTTGGTTCATCGAGAACGGGATCGGTATCGGGCGGACAGACGAAACTGGTCACACCACCGGCAGCCGCGGTCGCCATTTCTGACGCGAGCGTGGCCTTGTGTTCAAAGCCCGGCTCGCGCAACCGCGCGCTTCAGGTCGACGAAACCTGGTGCAAGGGCCAACCCTTTTGCATCGATCACCCGCGCCGCGTCGAAATCGGCGGAGGCCTCGCCAATGGCTACGATCTTCCCCGCTGCGATAAACACATCGGCCTGGGTTTCGGTGCCCGCAGCCGGGTCAATGAGCGTGCCGCCCTGAATATGGATCTTCATGGTATTAGTCGTTATTTCCGGCAAAGATGCCCATTACCGCCATCCGCACGGCAATTCCGAACGTGACCTGATTGAGAATCACCGATTGTGGGCCATCGGCCACTTGCGAATCGATTTCCACGCCGCGATTCATCGGTCCGGGATGCATCACGATAGCGTCAGGCGCGGCCAGCGCAAGACACTCCGGCGTCAGTCCCCAGGACTTGAAATACTCTTGCGCCGAGGGCAGCAACGCGCCGCTCATGCGTTCGTTCTGCAAGCGCAGCATGATGATCACATCGACACCCTTCAAACCTTTGTCGAAGTTGTGATACACGTGCACGCCCATCTCGTTGAGATCGCTGGGCAGCAAGGTGCGCGGACCAATCGCGCGCACTTCCGGCACGCCAAGCGTGGTCAGCGCGTGAATGTCCGAACGGGCGACGCACGAATGCAGGATGTCACCGACTATAGCCACACGCAGATTCGTGAAATCGCACTTGTAATGGCGGATGGTGTACATGTCGAGCAAACCCTGCGTGGGGTGTGCATAACGCCCGTCGCCGGCATTGATCACGTGCACATGCGGCGCACAATGCTCAGCGATCAGATATGGCGCACCACTTGATGCATGACGCACGACGAACATGTCCGCGTGCATGGCCGAGAGGTTATTGATGGTGTCGAGCAGCGATTCACCCTTGCTCGTGGACGACACATTGATATTCAGGTTCAGCACATCCGCCGAGAGCCGCTTCGCGGCGATCTCGAACATGGTCCGGGTGGCGTGGAGTTCTCGAAGAACAGGTTGAAGACTGACTTGCGGCGCAGCAATGGCACTTTCTTGATCTCGCGATCCGTCACGCTGACGAACTGTTCAGCGGTATCGAGAATATGCGTGACGATCACGCGCGGAAGGCCTTCTATGGTAGTAAGCAGATGCTTGAGTTCGCCGTTCTTCGTGAGCTGCGGATTGCCTTTGAGAAAACCGTAGCGCGAAGACGCCGGCTTTCTGTCTGGCCCGCTGCTTTCGGCAAGAACCCTGGGTGGCGGTGTTCATGTCGATCCTGGTGGTACCTTGTTTTTTGTCGGGTGGAAGCGGAGAGGTGGTTGCTGCTATTCGATGCGGTTCGTGTTGGCGCGCGGTTTTAATCCGTGCGCTTCAGTCGTGAACGTCAACGTGCCGTCGTCGCGCCGCGTGAGCACAAGATTGGCGTTCGCGGGTACGTCGACCACACCGCCGGTGAAACGCGCCGCCATGGGCAACTCGCGGCCGCCGCGATCACGAGCACAGCTAGTAGTTCCACAGAAGCCGGACGGCCGAAATCATAAAGCTCGTTAACGGCTGCGCGGACGGTCCAGCCCGTTGAGAGCACGTCGTCGATCAGCAGAATTTTTCGATTGTCGACTTCGAACGGCAGCGAGGTGGAGCTGGCCTGGCTGTGCAGGCCCTTTTTTGCGTAATCGTCGCGATGCAACGACACGTTCACCACGCCGAATTCGGCCACGTCGTCCAGGTCTTTGGCCAGCCGTTCGGCCAGCCACACGCCGCCGCTATAAATACCGGCGAGCACCGGAGTGCCCGCTTGTGTCAGCGATTCGCCATAAGCTGCGCAAATCTGACCAAGCAGCTCGCGATACAGCGCCTCGGCATCAATGGAACTCGTGATTGTCGTCAAGTCCGTCTAGATACTGTTGGAGGATGACACATGCGGCTTCGGCGTCGATATCGTAACGGCCCTTTGCATTCATCTTCATGCCGTTGCGCTTCATTTCGGTCTTCGCTTCCACCGATGAATACCGCTCGTCCACCCAGCTCACCGGCACGCTGAAACGACCGTTCAACTGGTTGCCGAAACGTGTGGCCAGTTGGGTCATTTCGTGCGGCGTGCCGTCGGGGTGCATGGGCAGGCCGACAATCACCGTCATGGGTTTCCATTCGGCAATTAATTGACCGACTACTTCGAAACGATATTCGCGGCTGCGGTTTTCAAGCACCGTCAGCGCCCGCGCGTGCCGGGTCAACGTATTGCCAACCGCGACGCCAATGCGTTTCTCGCCATAATCGAAGGCAAGCAGCGTGGCCTCGGCGCGGGCGTCACCCGTCATGCGTGGCCCGCTTCGCCCGAGAGCATGGAGAGCGAAACGCCGAGCAGCGACAACGCCGCTTGCAACTTGTCCTCGGCGGACACGTCGAAGACGATACGGGGATCGGCTTCAACCGTCAGCCAGCCATTCTTGGCGATTTCCTCTTCCAGTTGCCCCGCGCCCCAGCCGGCGTGGCCGAGCGTGAGCAGGAAACGTGCGGGCCCCTTGCCGCTCGCAACCGCTTCGAGCACGTCTTTCGACGTGGTCATGGCGAGGCCGCCGGGAACGCTCATGGACGAGGTGTAGACGTCGCTGTCCGCCGGATCGTGCAGCACGAAGCCGCGTTCCGTCTGCACCGGACCGCCGAAATAGACGGGCAAATGCACAAGCGGCTCGATCTCGAGTTTCAGGTCGATACGATTGAAAAGCGATTGGAGGTCGATGTCGGTCGGCCGGTTGATCACCAGGCCAAGCGCACCGCGCTCGCTATGATCGCAAAGGTAGACTACCGTTCCCGAGAATGTAGGATCGGCCATGCTGGGCATGGCGATCAGGAACTGGTTCGTCAAATTGATGCGATCAGAAGTCTTGGACATAATTCGAATTTTAGCAAAGGCACCGCTTGATGGCCGACTTTGATCTGGGGCTAGTCTGGTTTCGACGAGACCTGCGCGTAGCAGACCATGCTGCACTCTATCACGCAGTAACACGCTGTCGCCGGGTGCTGTGCGCCTTCGTTTTCGACAGCGAAATTCTCTCGCCTCTTCCTCAAAACGATCATCGTGTCCCGTTTATTCATGCCAGCCTGATTGAACTCGATAAAACCCTGCGCGACGCGGGCGGCCGCCTGATGGTACGGCACGGCGCGCCGTCGCACGAGATCCCGGCGCTGGCCCGGGAATGCAGCGTTGACGCAGTATTCACGAATCGCGACTACGAGCCGTCGGCGAAGGCGCGAGACGAGGATATCGGGGAAAAACTGGCCAGTGCGGACGTGGCGTTTTTCACGTTCAAGGACCAGGTCATTTTTCATCAGGACAACGTGCTGACGGGCGCGGGCAAGCCGTACACTGTGTTCGCGCCCTATAAGCGCAACTGGTTCGCCTCACTGACGCCGGATGCGTTGAAGCCGTATGCATCGGAAGAAAATCTTGGCTGTCTGGCGTGCTCGCCAGCTGGCGTGAAACACAGCATTCCGTCGCTGGAATCGCTTGGATTCAGTGCCGCGTACGCGCCCGCGTTGCCGGCCGGATCGAGCGGCGCGTTCCAACTTTTCGACGATTTCCGCGACCGCATGGGCGATTACGACCGCAGGCGCAACCTTCCTTCCGTCAAGGGTCCGAGCTATCTCAGCGTGCATTTGCGGCATGGCACGATCTCCATTCGCGCACTTGCTCGCACTGCTCACGACGCTCAGCGCCACGGCAACCGCGGTGCAGAAACGTGGCTGTCCGAATTGATCTGGCGCGACTTCTATTTTTCGTTGCTGCACCATTTCCCGTATGTCGGCATGCCGGGCGACCACAAGGCGTTCGGACCGGAATACGACCGTATCGAGTGGGAAACAGGAGATGCCGCCGATGCCAATTTCGCCGCCTGGTGCGAAGGCCGGACGGGTTACCCGCTAGTCGATGCTGCAATGCGCCAGATCAATCAGTCGGGTTACATGCATAACCGCTTGCGGATGGTCGTGGCGAGTTTCCTCACCAAAGATCTCTGGGGCTTGACTGGCGGCGCGGGGAGCAATATTTCAAGTCACTGCTGAACGACTTCGAGCTGTCATCGAATAATGGCGAGTGGCAATGGGCGTCGTCGAGCGGTTGCGACGCACTGCCGTATTTCCGCATTTTCAATCCGGTCACGCAGTCGGAGAAATTCGATACACGGGGCAAGTTCATCCGTCATTACGTGCCGGAACTCGCGGCGCTGCCGGATAAAGACATCCATGCGCCGTGGAAAGCAAAACCGGATGCGCTGAAGGCGGCGAAGATTGCGCTAGGCGCTGACTATCCGATGCCGGTAGTCAATCACGATACCGCGCGCAAAGTCATGCTCGCGCGGTATGCCGCGGTCAAGTAGCGCAGTTAAGCCGACGCTTACGTACGAATTCTGCTGCTAAGTGTGAGCGAAAAAACTATCGCGCGACAGCAATACCTCTTTCGATCATCGCAGTCAGCGCCGCCACCAACGCCCCGCCCTCCGAAGGCGCAATCCCCGCCACAGCCTGATGCAGCATTGCACCCAGCGCCTGAGCAGCCTTCTCGGGAATCGCGGCATCGAGCGGTGAGCTCTCCGGCGTTGTCTGCGCCTCGTACGCAATCCGCCGCCACGCGAACCCAAGCGTGGCGGCCAACAACGCGACATGACCCAGCCCTATCGCACACGCCGCCCCGCCCAGGCGATACGCCGCGTCGGCTGCCTTGAGCGCAGCAGACACATCAATGCGCCCAGCCTCGCGCGCCGACATCCCATGCTCGATCAACGCGCCGATCACCGGCTCGGTGCTCGTCAGAAAATCTTCGTACGCAACCGCGTTCACGCGCAATACGCCCAGATCGCGCGTGGAAGCATCACGCGCCTGCTCCGCATTGCGCTCCCACGCTTCCTCGAACGCCTGCGACGCCGCAACATGCCAGTCCACGGTGAGACCATAATCGCGCCGTCGACCTGAACCGAAGCCTCTGCCGACGCGCCGTATAACCCGTAATCCTGCCACAACAGCGCCAGCGCGGCACGCACCCGGGGACTTGGGCGCTGCGACAAACCGTGCGCGGTCGGCCAGAACCAGATTGAAGCGAGCGTACAGACGACGCGCGTCGGCAGGGTTATCGTCATCGGGGTGTAACCGCAATGCTCCGACAACTGCGCCCGCAAGACGCCAGAAATCGTAGGATCGGGACCGGCAAGATCGGCGAGACAGGCGTCGAGGATAGAAACGATTTCCGCCTCCCCCTTCAATTCGCCCGCCTTCGAGCACAGCAGCAAGCAGTGCACGCTCGTAGTGCGCCCGCACGCGGGCAAGCGCTCGGAGGAAATGGAACGCAGCGTAGCCGGCGGAATGGCGCGGCCAGCGATCGCAAGGTCATCGAAGGAAACGGGCACGGCCCGGGCATGCGCGGCCATCAGCGCATGCGCGATAATGCTCGAACAGGAGCGTGGAGCAGGCAAGCTCACGCAGATTGCGGCGTTCCACGACCGCGCTGAAATCACGCAGCGCCTCGGCGAACTGGTTGCGATTTTTGTCGCTGAGCCTGGCAAGCGGTGACACCAGCACCAAGGTCTCGCCAAAACGCTGCGCCGGCAGCCAGCCGACCGACTGCAACGCGCCAATCCCGCGCGGCGCAGGACATCGAGCGTGTCGCCTTCGCGCACGAATGCGTGCAGGGCGTCCGGTCAGCGCCATCTCCGCAATCCGCACGGCGCCCCCGCGCGGATTGGGCAATGCCTGGAACGTGTTGCTCAAGCCGGATTGAGTTGTCATGGAACGCTCACGAGCCGACGCGCGGCGTGACGCCATGCATCGGATGGATCTTGATCGAACCCGGGCGTATTTTCGCCGATGCATGCCGCTGCATCCCCTCTGGCGATAAAACCCGGACACACGCCGGAAGAGTCGAGTCGGGTCGAGCCAACTCGCTGACCAAGCGTTCCTGCTCACTGGTCTAACCGTGGTCTAACTGACCATCATGCGCGCCGCGAACCACTAAAGGTCGAGCTGCGCGAACCGCACGACTTATTTATTTGCCCGCATGTAAACTAGGCTAGGCGCGCCGCATGAAGGCATCCCATACATGCGGCGCGGTTGTTCCTTCACGACGTCCGAGCCTTTGCTCAGATCTGGACCATTTCGAAGTCTTCCTTGCGTGCGCCGCATTCGGGACACGTCCAGTTGATTGGAACGTCTTCCCAGCGAGTGCCCGGCGCAAATCCTTCCTCGGGCAGTCCCGCTTCTTCGTCATAAATCCAGCCACAAATCAGGCACATCCAGCTTCTGTATTCCATACTTATGTCGCGTCGGGCAATCGGTTAAATGAGTGCATGATGGTACCGGTTTGGCGGCGCGATGCCTAGCAATGCAGCAGCGCTGGCCGATCGGCCGGGATTCGGACGGCTTTCGAGCATCGCCGGTCCCTCGGCGGCACAGCTAGCTCAAGCGCTACACAGTCCGCGACACCCTCGCAGCAAGTATCGGTCCTTCGTTGCGCTGGTTTTGCGCGATCAATCAACCCGCTTTGGTGCAAAAAAAGGCCATCTCATGTGTCTGCGCTACTTTAGGCCGCATAATCATACAGTTTGAGTCGACTCCTGGTCCGACCGCTTGAATAGCCGATAGATTGAACCCACGAATATTCCGATGCCCAGCGACACCCCTGCTATTGTTCTAACTTTTGGCCTGTCCGGCGGCTCCGGCCTGCAGACAGACCTGCTGCACTTGCCAGCATGGGCTGCCACGGGCTGACTGTCCTGACCGGTTACACCGTGCGCGACTCGGCGACCTGCGACGAAGTCACCGGGCTCGACCCCGACACCGTTGGCACTCAGGCCCGCATGTTGCTGGAAGATATGCCGGTAGCGGCCTTCAAGATCGGCGCGGCGACGCGTGCGGAAGTGGTCGCCGATTACGAGACGTGCCGCTGATCCTCGCACCCGACTTCACGCTCGCCGACGAACACGTCCTGGCGGCGGACGAATTGCGCGAATCTATGGCGGATTTGCTGGTGCCGCAAACCACCATGCTCGTCGCCGATCACGCCACGCTCCTGCAGCTCGCGCAGCCCGACAGCGACGCCGAAGCGCCCACGCTCGACGCCCGCGATCTCGCATTTGCTGTCGCAAGGCTGCGAGTACATCCTGGCGACGGAAACGGGCACGCATCGGCATGTGAACACGCTCACGCTTTACGGCGAGGAAGGCCAGATCCGGCAGGACACGTGGGACCGGACCGCGCACCGCATGATGGACATTACCGACACGCTCGGGTCCGCCATCGCTGCGTTGCTCGCCAACGGGCAGGAGCCTGCTGAAGCCGCGCGTGAAGCACAGGAATATGTGTTCCAGGCGCGCCGCCTTCAGGCACGGCACGGGCGCTGATTTGCCGGATCGATTTTTCTGGGCGTGTTTGAACGATGACGACGAGACACCACCCGTGGTGGTCGATACACCCTCCGTTATGCCGGGCGAAGCCCACCACTGATACTTTCCTGGAGCAAGACTGACACATGCCGCTGCGCAAAACATCGCTCCACCCACTCAAGCACAGCCCCGGCCCCATACGAGTCGGCTGCGCTGGCTGGGGTATCACGGAAGCGGTCGCGGAACACTTCCCCGGCGCGGTACGGTACGCACCTCGCCCGTTATTCGCAGATGCTGACCTGCGTCGAAATCGACTCCAGCTTTTACCGGCCGCATCGGGCGGAAACGTATGCCCGCTGGCGCGATAGCGTGCCCAACACGTTTCGCTTTTCCGTGAAAATCCCGAAGGCCATTACGCACGACGCACGCCTCGTCAATTGCGAGCCGCTGCTCGACGCCTTCCTCGAATCCGCGACTGAACTGGGTAGTACGCTCGGCTGCTGGCTTGTGCAACTGCCGCCCAGCCTGGTATCCGATCCGGACGCGGTCCGGTCGTTTTCTACATCGATGCGTGAACGCACGGACATTCTGATCGCGCTGGAAGCACGGCCCGGGAGCTGGTTCGCGAAAGACGCGGCCACGTTGCTCAAATCAAAAAAGATCGCTTACGTCGATGCCGATCCGCAACCCGATGATTGTTTCATCACGCATCGGGCGGATACGTCGCTGGTGTATTTCCGGCTGCACGGCTCGCCGGAGATGTACCAGTCGTCGTACGAATACCCCTACCTCGATGCCCTCACGCTCACGCTGCACGACCGGGCAAAAAAACGCACGAAGTATGGTGCATCTTCGACAACACCGCCGCCGGCCACGCCCAGTTCAACGCGCTGCCCATCAGGGAGAACGCCGCTGCTTGAGTGCAGAAAATGGCTGGGTGCGCGGCTTATTGCAGGTGCGCTGGCCCTCAGTTCCGCTGCGGCGTTCGCCCAGACGGCTCCCGCTCCTGCTGAAAACACGAATTCGAACGCTACGCCCGTCGGCGACAGGACCTTTTTGCTGACCATTTTCCTGAAGCAGGATCAGTCGAAAACGCTGCCGAAGATCAACAAACAACTGAAGGAGCAAGGCTTCTTCAAGGCGTTTCCGCCAACGGGCGTTCAGGTGGTTTCGTGGTACGTGATGATGGGTATCGGCCAGGTGGTCACGCTGCGCGTTCCCGCCGATAAATACCGCGTGGGAAGGCTACCGGACCGAGTTCTATCCGACCTACGACTACAAGGCAATCGCCGAACAGATGCGAGCACAGAACAACAAGTAGCCGGGCGTTTCTTAAGCCCACAAAAAACCCGCATCGTTGCCGATGCGGGGTTTTTCTTTTGGGGAAACACCGGACTCCCGAAGAAGCTCGCGCTACCCTGTAATTCAGGCTAGGCCGGAAATTACATGTCCATGCCCATGCCGCCGGGCATACCTCCGCCCATCGGAGCATCGTCCTTCGGCAGTTCCGACACAGCGCAGTCGGTCGTCAGCAGCAGACCTGCCACCGATGCCGCGTTTTGCAATGCAGTACGCGTCACCTTGGTCGGGTCCACAACACCGGCTTCCACCAAGTCGACGTACTCGCCCGTTTGCGCGTTGTAGCCGAAGTTTCCCTTACCGGCTGCAACTTCTGCCACCACGACGCTGGCTTCTTCGCCACCGTTCGTGACGATCTGGCGAAGCGGCTCTTCCATCGCGCGCAGCACGATCTTGATGCCGGCGCCCTGATCAGCGTTGTCGCCCTTCAGGTCCTTCAGTGCCAGACAAGCGCGGATCAGCGCAACGCCGCCGCCAGCCACGATGCCTTCTTCTACAGCTGCGCGCGTTGCGTGCAGTGCGTCTTCAACACGTGCCTTCTTTTCCTTCATTTCGACTTCGGTCGCAGCACCAACTTTGATCACTGCCACGCCGCCAGCCAGCTTGGCGACACGTTCTTGCAGCTTTTCACGGTCGTAGTCCGACGTTGCTTCTTCGATTTGCGTGCGAACTTGCTTCACGCGCGCTTCGATGTTCGCAGCTTCGCCAGCGCCGTCGATGATCGTGGTACTTTCCTTTGCCACTTCGATGCGCTTAGCCGAACCCAGCTCAGCCAGCGTAGCCTTTTCCAGCGTCAGGCCGGTTTCTTCCGCGATAACTTGACCACCGGTCAGGATCGCGATGTCTTCCAGCATGGCCTTACGACGATCACCAAAGCCCGGAGTCTTCACAGCAACGGTCTTCAGGATGCCACGGATGTTGTTCACAACCAGCGTTGCCAGTGCTTCGCCTTCCACATCTTCAGCGATGATCAGCAGCGGACGGCCGGCCTTTGCAACTTGTTCCAAGATCGGGAGCAGGTCACGAATGTTCGATACCTTCTTGTCGTGCAGCAGCACGAACGGGTTTTCGAGGATCGCGGTTTGCTTTTCCGGCGTGTTGATGAAGTAAGGCGACAGGTAGCCGCGGTCGAATTGCATACCTTCAACCACGTCCAGCTCGTCTTCCAGCGACTTGCCGTCTTCAACCGTGATCACGCCTTCCTTGCCGACCTTGTCCATTGCTTCAGCAATACGATCACCAATCGACGAATCGCTGTTAGCCGAAATCGCGCCAACTTGAGCGATTTCCTTGTTCGTCGTGCAGGGTTTGCTGATCTTGCGCAGTTCTTCAATAGCAGCGGTCGCTGCCTTGTCGATGCCGCGCTTCAGGTCCATCGGGTTCATGCCCGATGCAACGTACTTCATGCCTTCGCGGACGATCGACTGAGCCAGAACCGTAGCCGTCGTCGTGCCATCGCCGGCGTTGTCGCTGGTGCGGGAAGCAACTTCCTTCACCATCTGCGCGCCCATGTTCTGGAGCTTGTCTTTCAGTTCGATTTCTTTAGCGACCGAAACACCGTCCTTCGTGACCGTCGGGCCGCCGAAGCTGCGTTCCAGAACCACGTTACGACCCTTCGGGCCCAGCGTGACCTTGACCGCGTTGGCCAGGATGTTCACGCCTTCGACCATCTTTGCACGGGCGATATCGCCAAATACAACTTCTTTAGCTGCCATATTCAAACTCCTTGATTCGTTTCAGTTTTCTGGCTTGTCCGAGGGCCGGTCGAGATTAGCTTGAGCGGTTCGATCACCCGGTCGGGAAAGCCGAATGGACTTGAAGGGATTTACTTGACCAGGACAGCCATGATGTCTTCTTCGCGCATCACGAGCAGTTCATTCCCGTCGACCTTGACGGTCTGACCAGCGTATTTACCGAACAGCACGCGGTCGCCCACTTTGACGTCGAGGGCGTTTTGCGTACCCTTGTCATCGCGCTTGCCCGGGCCGACGGCCAGGATCTCGCCTTGATCCGGCTTTTCAGCTGCAGCGTCGGGAATGATGAGGCCCGACGCAGTCTTGGTTTCCTGATCCAGACGCTTGACGATGACGCGATCATGCAAAGGACGAAGGTTCATACACACTCCTCTCTTAACTGAGACTATATAAAAAACTTGGGAAACCCGTCCAGTGAGCTAAAACTCACCGGCCGGAAAACCGTTAGCACTCTCATGCGGTGAGTGCCAAGTATATGGCACACTGATCGGTAATTTCAAGAAGGGATATCAGAGAGTGACGAGAAATATGTCGGGATCCACTTAACAACTTCGAACTTGCGCCGCCAGGCTCCGCGAAGTCTCTGCCATTAGATGGGAACGCCGAAAGCGTCAACAACTCGCCGTTTTGGTCATTTACGCGCGGAAAGCGGCGACGATCCGCCGGTTGCGGGGATCGGGGCGGTGCAGGCCATAAATCCGATCACCAACTGTACTAACGCGCCTTCCACCTCCTGCAATGGCGTAGGGCAAAACAAAGCCTTCCGCTGAGGTGAGTTGGCGCGTGTCGCTGCCCGGAGCCGCTAACCCGTCGGCGGTGCAAAGTTCGATCAATTGCGCGTACATCGGCGCCAGACGTCCGCCTGGTGTGCTGATCTACGCATGATGATCAGCAACCGGTGAAAGCGATTCCGGCCGCCAGGCGATGTGGGCGTCTCGCGCTTCACCGAATCAACGATCTTGTCCGCCATGGCGCGGAGTTCGCGCGCCACCAGTGCGTCCAGTAGCGCATGCTTGCTGTCGAAGTATTGGTAAAGCATGCCGATGCTGACGCCGGCTTTCGCCGCCATGGCATTCGTCGTGAGCGCATTTATCTCGCCGGCCTCAAGCAACTGCATGGCCGCTTCCACCTTGTGCTGAGAGCGCGCTTGCCGAGGCTCTATCCTTTTAAGTGCTTGTTTTTTCGTGATATTTCTAGCCTCGCGCGAAATCCCGGAACGCGAGTTTCAAAATATGAGCTTAGCTCATATTATTCCTGAGTCCACAGGAGATCGACATGCAAGGCCACGAACCAGCAACCGCGGCAGGGACGGAAACCACAATGTAGCCGAGCGGTGTCACGCCGCGACCCGCCCTGTGCCTTGCACGCAAGTACTGCTTCGACAACGTCGACATGGACCTGTTCTTCATGTCCGCGTTGAGTTGGGGGTCGACTGGCGACCTCGATATCGGCCAGGTCTTCCATGTAGCCCCAACCATCGAGGACGGCGACGCGGACAGCTGGGTTCGCTCCTTCGCCGATTATGGCGACCTGCAGAACGCGCAAGCCGATACGTGGGCGCGGCGCAGCTCAAGGTCTTCGCCAGCTACCGTTCGCCGCAGCGGGAAGCGAGACATTAATTTCGCTGTATCGCCAGCACCAGACAGCTTTTGTTCTGGCGATGAACGAGCTCGCCATGCCCTCGACCTTTTCAGGTGCCCTACGAAGGGAAGACGCTTCCCGGTCTTTTTCTTCGCAACGCGGCGCCCGACGCGCCGGTCGTACTCGTCATAGGCGGCGCCGACACCAGCATGGAAGACCTGTTCCTTTCGGTGGGGCGCGGCATCTGGGAACGGGGCTACTCGGTCCGCCATCGTGGACCTGCCGGGCCAGGGCAATACAGCAGCATCGACGGCATGTACTGGGAAACGGAACCGAAGCGCCCCATGAGCGCCGTAGTGGATGGATTGGCTGACGCAGCATGTCGGCGCCCGGCCTGGCCGCATTGCGCTCATCGGCATGAGCCTGGGCGGCTACTTCGTCACACGTGCAGCAGGCTGCTACGAATTGCGCTTCGCGACGGTGATTGCCAGCACGCCGTTTCCTGAGCCGGGTCAACTGTTCGGCGCGAGCGTGCGCGCAGCAATGAGCGAGAACGCCGTCCGTAAGCCGAGTTCGGCCGCGTCGCGAAGCAAGCAAATGATGGCGTGGCTACGCCGCGGGACTTGGGCGCGCTGGGAAGGCGTACGAGCCGATCCTTCCCGGGTCACGCTGCCGTCCTCTCCGTTGTAGGCGCCGGCGATTCGCCATTGTTCGTGGCGCAGGCCCGGGATTGGCACGAACGCATTCATTCGTCACGCAAGGACCTCGTTCTCCTGGGCGCCGCCAGCGGCGCCGACGGCCACTGCCAGTTCAACGCCCGTTTGCGTCTCGTGCAAGAAGGGTGCGGCTGGATGGACGAGATATTTTGCAATCCCGGCTGATAGCGCGGGTGAGCCCATGGAACGCCGCGAAAGAGCTTGCACAAGTTTCAACTAATCGATATCGGTGGCCGATGAGCAGAGAGGGATAGCAACACGCATCGGACAGCTTAATGACTTATTTCGCAAAATACGACGCGTCAGCAGCCAGAAACGAAAAGGCACCTTGTCCGTTCCACCTCTAATTCTGGAGCAGCGGAATGCGAAATATAAGAATAAGAGCGTTATCAGCACTGGGCGCATGGGCTGCGGTGTTCCCGTTTTTGGCATCGCCTGCGGATGCCCAGGAATTTTCCCTTTTCAGCGGAGACTCACGCGCGGGCAGCACCAATAAACCAATAAATACGTACACCTGGGCGTTCAACTATCAAGAAGGGCTCGGAGAATACTTCGCCGCCAGTTTCAGCTGGTTGAATGAAGGGCATATTCCTGACCACCACCGCGACGGACAAATGGTGCAGCTCTGGGCCAGACTGCCTGTGGCCAACCCGAAATTCGTGTTTCAAGCCGGGGTAGGACCTTATCGATTATCGATATTTCGACACTACGACTGCCGGACAAGGAGGCAGCTACTCCGATATTCACGGCTGGGGCGTCGTGTATAGCCTACGCGCGGCCTATTACGCATCGAGCCGCTGGATCACGCAACTCCAGCCCAACCGCATCCACGTACAGCGCGGACCGGATGCTACGAGTGTCATGTTCGGTCGGCTATCAGCTTGACGCACCCAACGGCAGCGGGCCTCGTGATTGGGCGAGCCCCGCTTCGTCGAGAGTCACGAACAACGAAGTCGCGTTGTATCTTGGCAAGACCATTGTTTAACTCAACGAGTTCGCCCGCTGCGTTGGGTGGCGCAATCGAATACCGCAGAGGCCTTGCGAAGTACATGGACATCACCGTCGGCTACCTGCCACGAAGGCAGCAGCAAGGTCGCGCGCCGTGATGGCGTTACCAGCCAGTTGTGGGCGACAAGGGCGTTTTTTATCGAAAAGCTCACACTCGCGGTCGGCGCGGGCGCCTATTACGCGATCAACGAGAACGAGAACAGTGAAAGCCCGGGGCCCGGGGCAGGCAAATTCTCCGGTCTTGTGACTCGCCGGGTCATATCGCTTTGCCGGGCACTGGGATGCACAGCTAGCGTGAAATCGCATCGTGACCCTATACGACCGGGATACCGACGTGATTTTTGCCGGAGTCGGCTACCGGTGATGACGATGATTTCGTCCAGATTTCATGTCATTTTTTTAGCTAGCCATCCTCCTGATGGCTCCGCTAAAAACATCGGCGAGCGAGCAAAATGACAATGAGAGCACGTTGGTCGCCGGCGGTCGTGCGCATTTCTCATAGGAGTTCTGCAACGCTTTCAGCAAGGACATTGCCCTATTACAAAAGAGCCGGCTGAAAACGACCCTCCCGGAGGCCAGCGCGTTCGACGCGGAGTGGACCAGAGGCTGACAACAGGACGATGACGCGGCCATTCAGCTTCGCACCCTGCGGACGACCGATCCCGTGGATTTCGCCGTACGCGTGAAGGAGAACTGCTGGCGAATCATCAAGTGGCAGACAAAAAACGCGTTGCGTAAGAAGAAAACCAAATGATGACTTTTTACGTCCGCCCGCTCTGCGCACTACAATCTAGGCCGTCGAAGTCCTTCGTTCCGATCAGCCGCCCGTCATGCAAAATCCGCTTGTCCGCCCATTGTTTCGCCTGTCGCTCGCCCTGCCACTGCTCGCCCTCGCCGCTTGTGGCGGTAAGGCCACGCCCAGCTACCAGGCCGAAATGTTCACGACGGGCGCGAGTCCGTTCGCCCACAACTACGACGCCACCAGCCAGGAAACCTGCGAGGCCTCGCGTCGCGCGCTGCTGAGCCAGGGTTACGTGACGACCATGCCGCAGCCCGATACCGTCGATGCCACCAAGAACTTCCAGCCGGCGGCGGATACGCACGTGGTGGTGTCGTTCCATGTGGTCTGCACGGCGGGCGAGAACGCGAGCAATACGAGCATTGCGTATGTGAACGCTGTGCAGGACGATTATACGCTGAAGAAAAGCGATACCTCGGCAAGCGTGGGATTGAGCGTGCTCGGCTCACTCTCGCTGCCGATCCGCTCGAACAGCGACTCGATGGTGAAAATCTCCAGCGAAACCGTGCCGGCAGGCAAGTTCTACGACCGGTTTTTTAGTCTGGTCGGGCACTATTTGAAAACCGTGCCGCGCAGTTCGCCCATTCCCGGCGAGAACGTCAGTAGCCAGGCGCTTGCGCCGTCGCTGATCCTGAATTCGCCGGACCTCACGCCGGCACCTATCGTCGTGCAGACATCGGTCGCGAGTTCAGCCGCTCACGCGGCGTTGGGCGCCAGTGCGGCGAATGTTGCCCCCGTGGTGAATGCTGCGCCAGCGGCAAGTGCTGTTTCAGCCGCCAGCGCCACGGCGGTTACCGCTGCTACCTTAGCGTCCGCGCCGGTAGCGGCGTCGGCGGCCACACCTTAAGTTAAGCACCCGAACGTAGTTACGGTCCGCTGCGCTCAACCTGCAAGCCGGTTACACACCGGTGGCCGCTACGTCAGCGGCCTCGCCATGAGCGATCGAATCGGAACGTTCAGCCGGTAACTGCCTGCACACGCTCGCCGGCAAACCGTGTATCGCGCTCCGTCAATTCGGCACATTCCCCCTACCACCGCCGAACGTGATCGCGTTCGCCCCAGGCGAGGCGGAAATCGCCGGTAAATTGTTCAGCGACAAGGCCGGCGGCGCCCCCGCAGTGCCGCCCGCGGCACCGTATGCACGACCTGCGACGGCGGCAAATGCGCCCCGTTCTTCAAATGCGCCCACATTAGGTTCAGCGCCTGAAGGTTGTAGTACTGCAGCGGCACGAAGCGCGTATCGAAGCCTGCGGACGCTCGGGAACGCGTCGAAATGCTGGCTGTTCGTTACCTAGTAAAAAACGAAAACGACAAATTGCTTGAATTGCCCTCGGCCAGCTTGTTCATCGCGGTGTACGGGCGCGACGCGTGGTTGATCGGCACGAGCGTATCCGAGCGGCTCTGCACGATAATCGCCGGATTCCCGTGCAGGTTCGCATTCACGCGGCTCGCATTGACACTCGCCGTCATCCGCGCGTCGCCGTTGGTCCACAAACCACGCAGACAAAACGCGCCGGCAAAACTGGCGTCGGCGGTAGCGAAGCGATGATCCGCCACGCCTGAATTCCCCGCGTTGTAGACGAGATTGATACCGTTGGTCGGCGGCACCCCATTGCCGTTGCCGAACACCGTAAGCATCGGAGAAACCAGCGGGCTGACTCCGACCGCCGCCGTCACTGCATTGGTCGTGCCGAAACTGAAGTTGCAGAGGTTATCGGCGACGCTCGACTACGTGTACGCATTGGCATACGTCACGGCAACTGCCGGCACGGCCGGCGAACCCCACCGGCGCCCGCAGGAAGTCGGAGTCCATCTGATACCCGGCTTGATGCAGTTGGACAAGGGCATTGGTGGCCTGGCTGATCACGTCGCCCCCGGTAATCACGCCGTTCGCCGCCAGCGCCGCGGACGGCTGCAACAGGTTGACGAGTGTCATGTAGTCGGCGAGCGGTCGACCGAACGACGCCACCGGCAAGCCGCTCTGCCTCACCGACAACTGCGATGGCACGTTCAGCTTGATCTGCGGCTCACCCACCGACCACCGCCATGATCCATCCCTGCGTATCCTGCTCGGCGGCCGCGAGCGACGCACCGCCGCCATTGCTCACCGACGCCGCGATGGTCGTCACATCGCCGCGGTTATAGCGGATCTTGCGCGTGGTGCCGTCGAGCAAGCCGTAGGTGTCGTTGAGCGCCCAGTAAGCAATTTCTCCGGGTTCTGCTGCGAGTGGGCGTGCTTGAACGCGTAGCGATTCGGGAATTGCGCGTTGAACGCGGCAAGATTGGTGCTCACGAGGTTCGCCGTGAACACGCTGGTCTTGCCGGCAGCGGCGGCGTTGAACAACGTACCGTCGATGAGCGAATGGTGTTCGCCCCAGTTCGTGCACGCTGTTGCCGCTGCCTTTATCGGTGTAAGCGACCGCGCAGCCGCGTTTCAAACCCCATTCCCCCGCCGCCGATATCGCTCCGTACACACCACGCGACCCTGACGAAGTGGCCGTGACAATGCACGGCTGGCCGGGGTTGAAACTCGCCGGGATCTGTACGAGCAAACTCACGTTGAGCGTGCTGCTGCCATCGTCGGCGAACGCCAGTTCCTTGCCGCCGATCATCCCCTCGCCGAGTGTGTCGTTGCCGTTCAGGTCGACATTCGACCCCCCCAGAAGCGCCCGTAGCCGCCATTGGCGGACATATCGACGAGCGCTCGATAGTTCGAATAGATCGCAAAACGACGCAATTCAGCAGCGCTCGGCGCTGCCGGGTTGGCAATGGCCAGCGGCGGCGCCGATGCCAGTCCGTCCTTGCCCAGCCCCGCTGTCAGCAGGTCGTCGGTCGTGCCGTCAAGGTTTGCGTACGCACGCTGCCGGAGATGAAGTTCAGCAGCACATTGGAGGGTTGCGAACCGTTGCCGTCATCGTTGCCGTGACAGGCCGCAAGGCCGAACACCGCCAATGCCTGGGCAAGCGCCGTGGCTCCGGGAAATCGTTTCATCGTCGCTCTCCACCATTATTGTTTTTATTCGGCGTACTTCTTTCGATGCACGCCGCGAATCCACTCCTGCTCTCAACCAGGAAGCTTGAATCCGTTATTTAAACCACTGGACGAAATCGCCTCGCACGCTGCACAACCGCTGCAACGACGCGTTGTAGTTGTAGTCCAAGGCTCAGGAAAGCATCAGTCTCCACCATTCGGTGCAGCCAGCGTAATCTTGTTCGACACGGAGGTCACGCCGCTCACGCCCTTCGCCACTTCCTCTGCCTTCGGAATCTGCGCGCCGTCCGGCACCGTACCCGTCAGCACGACTGCACCGCCACGTGCACGCACGAAGATGTTCGACACGTCGATGCCCTGTGCTTTACTCAATGCGCGCCGCACATCGAGGCCGAGCTTGCGGTTGACCTTCTTGACCGTCTTGGCCGACGGTGCTGTGCCCGTCGCGGCCGTGGCATCACTTGATTGAGCATAAGCGCTCGATGCCACTGCGACGCACACCACGACGCTCAGCGCCTTCAACATATCGACTACTTTCACGACTTCTCCTTTTGTTTCGCTTTGGACTTCACATCTTGTGCTTCTTTTGGACCGCATCACAGCGGCTTGGCTACGACATCTTGCGGCCTGACTGTAAAAACAGTGACCCGACAATTGACGCACGTACGATACAAACAGACCGGCGATACTGGCGACACGGTGTTGCGAGAGACTGGCGAAAAAACAAATGGCCCGGCCGTTTTGTACGGGTGTCGTTACCGTTGGCTCAAGGACACAAGGTGCTGCACATCATGCGACGCTGCCGGTTCTGCTCGGAGCATTTCCCCGAATGCCGGTTAGGCGGCGCGGATGCTTGTTCTACGGCTACGGCGAACGTCAATTTAATCCAGCCTTGCGAAAAGCGCAAAGCATTTAACACGATGAAGCGCGCACTCGCCCGTACTTATCCGTATTGTCATACCAGCTTAGGACCTGCCCTTGATCCAACGGCACGAGCGATCATGTACCATCGGCGAAAAACCATCGGCGAAAATTGCAACGGAACGTGGACGGTGAATGTGAAGGCAGACGTTTCAACGTATTAGCACAGGCGTGTTTCACTACCGCGACTGAATAAAAGGCTTAACGCGTAGGACGGGGGTATTTTTAAACATCGCGTGTTGTTTGGTGAATGAGTGGATGCGAGGGTTTTCCCTTTCTCCTTTCCCGTTTATAAAATCCACTGCTTTCAAGGTTTTGCGGTTTTGGTTTTGCGTCAACGCAGGTCCCCGCCCCACTGAACCCGACAATGACTCAAACTCCCGACCAAGAACCTCCCGCCCAGAAAACCGCGAAGAAACCCCGCACCCGTCGCATCGCTCCAACAATGGCGCGTTTCGTCGCGATTTCGTGGCGCGACCTCGCGGTGTCGTTCGGGCCTATCCTGCTGATCAGCGCGGCAGCAATCTACCTTGCCGTGCGACTGATCCAGCCCGCGCCGCCCACCACGCTGAACATGTCGGCGGGAATCAAGGGCAGTTCGTTCTGGAACGACGCGCAGCAGTACAAAAAGATCCTGGCGCGCAACGGCGTCACGCTGAACGTGCTGGAGTCGCAGGGTTCGCTCGATAATCTGCAAAAGCCCGAAGATCCGAAGGTGAACGTAGATGTCGGTTTCGTGCAGGGCGGCACGTCAGCGCCCGGCACGCCGGACAAGCACGAAGAAGACCTGGTCTCGCTCGGCAGCGTGGCATATGTGCCGCTGGCGGTGTTCTACCGCGGACCGCTGCTAACGCAACTTTCGGAATTGAAAGGTAAGCGGCTCGCCATTAGTACCGAAGGCAGCGGCACGCGTGCGCTCGCGCTGGCGGTGCTGAAGGCGAACGGCATTGAGCTGGGCGGCGACACCGGATTGCTGCCGCTGAGCGGCGACGCCGCGGCCAGCGCCCTGACGGACGGGATTATTGACGCTGCGTTTCTCACCGGCGATTCCGCGCAGCCACCGACCATGGGCAAGCTGTTTCGCACGCCCGGCATCCTATTTCTTCGATTTCAGCCAACGTCTACACTCGCCGCTTCCCCTACCTGAAGGTGATCGCCTTGCCGATGGGCGTCCTCGATCTCGCGAAGAACGTGCCGCCGCATCCCATCCACCTGATTGCGCCGACCGCTGAACTGATCGCCCGCGACGGCCTGCACCCGACGCTCTCCGATCTGCTGATCGAAGCCGCGAAAGAGGTGCACGGACGCGCGAACCTGCTGCAGGCGGCCGACGAATTCCCTGCCCCACTCCAGCATGAGTTCCGTATTAGCGACGCCGCCGAGCGTTACTACAAATCGGGTAAAAACTTCCTGTACCGGATGCCGCCCTTCTGGATCGCAAGCCTCGCGGATCTACAAGATCTACGGGGCGCTGATCGAGCGGGTGGACGGTATCGAGAACACGGTCAACCAGATGAAGATGCCGCTCGCCTACGCCGACCAGTTTTACGTGTTGCGCGAGCATATCGGCTTTGTGCGGCAGCGGCTAACCCATCGCGCAGGCCGCCGCACTCGATGCTCAGGGAGACAGCGTTCAGCACACCACGTAATATCGAAAGAAGAAACGACAGTAGCCGAATCAACGGGCGCCGCGACGAGCAACGCACCAGGGAGATTCAAATGAGCGCCTCGCCTTCCATCGATCCGCATCAGTCGTACTTTTTTCGATTTCAACTCTCCCTTTTCGTACCTGCTGCTCGAACAGCATGAAAAGTGGCCGAACATGCCGTTCGAGGTGCTGCCCGTCGACTACCTGAAGCTCCTCAAGCACTGGGGTCAGCCGATGCCGGGCAACATCCCGTTAAAGCGCGTGTTTATGTATCGATACGCGCTCTTTCGCGCCGAACAGCTCGGTATTCCGTTCAAAATGCCGCCGTCGCATCCCTTCGATTCCAGCAAGGCGCTGCGTCTGGCCGTGGCGGCAGGCGGGGAGATCGGCTGCATCCGCGAGATTTTCCGCTTCATCTTTCATCTGGAAGCAAGGCCGCGATCCGTCGACCGAGCAGGGTTTCGACGATCTCTGCCGTCATGTGGGCCTGCCCGACGGCGCAAAGATGATCGAACTCGAAGACGTCAAGGCGACACTGAAGGCAAATGTCGAGTGGGCCGTGGCGCTGGGCGTGTTCGGCGTGCCCACGTTCGTGGTGAACGGTCAATTGTTCTGGGGCAAGGACACGCTGCCGATGGTGCTCTACGTTGCCCGTTCGCCCAACTGGCTGGACGGCGCGGAAGTGCAGCCAGCAATCTGCCCCGGACCGCACCGGCCGTGTAAGCAGTGAGTGAGAATTGGCAGGTTCAATGGATCGTGCCCTATGCCATGCATAGCGCGCACGCTATGGCGTGAACGTCCGGCTCGTAGTGCATTCCCCCGGTCGGGCATGCATCCCGCCTGGCCGTCCCGCCACGCGAATCGCTACGCAACACCACGCCAAAGATCCGCCCGAAGACCGCGCTCTATGAACGATTCCATTGACCCAGCCGATTACGACGCCGGCTCTGCCACTGACTCCCTCGACATCTGGCTAATCCGCGTGTTGCAAACGCTGCTGACCGAGCACAGCGTCACCCAAGCCCTGCTGCGCCTGGGCCAGACGCAGCCCGCCATCAGCACCACGCTGCGGCGGCTGCGCGATCTGCGCGACCCCATTCTCGTGCGCGGCAAGCAGGGCATGGTGCCGACCGAGTACGGCGCGTCGCTACTGCCGGCTGTGCAGCGCGCGTTACGCGAGGTCGAATTTGTCGCCACGCCGCATGGCGCCTTCGATCCGGCCATGTCACATCACGGCGCACGTTCCGGGTCAGAGTTCCTGACTACCTGAACGACTTTTTCATGCCGACGCTGATTCGCGCTTTCCGCGTGGCGGCGCCGAACGCACGGCTGGAGATTGAGTCATTGACGCCGACGCTCGATCACGAACGCGTGTCGATGGCGGTCGGGAGCCGCGCAAATCCGGCGACGTGCGGTTCGACGTGATGCCATGAACGCGGCATCGGCCAG
>CALNPU010000017.1 GCA_940588625.1 uncultured Caballeronia sp. | reverse complement strand
TGGTGCGCCGCACCGGCGGCCGATCGACCGGGCCGGGAAGAGCCCACCATCACCGTGCGTGAGGCCTTCGCCCGCGAACCGGCCCAGTCTATCGGCCCTGCCGGAGAATCCGTACCCGTGCGAACTGCAACGGGCTGTGCAGGTTAAATCAAGACGCCGTATGTTCGCTTCGGCCTGAACGATTACACGATCCCGCCTACGCACGTGCGCCGCACGCTCACGGGACGGGCCGATGCACAGCAAGTCCGCATTCTCGACGGCGCCAATCGGCTCGCCGCCCATGAGCGTAGTTACGGTCGCGGCGCACAAATCGAAATTGCAGCGCACATCGACGGCCTCGTCGAGCGCAAAGCGCGAAGCTCGTCACCATCGTGGCCCCGACCATCCGAGCCGGGCCGCGCCGGCCAGTCAGGCCCCGATGCTGCGCGCCGCCGAACTGCAGGCTGCCATTGAGGAGACCCTCGCCAGCGGCGCGGCGCCTCATCCGAATCCGGTCGCGTCTGGCGCTGGAGCGCCGGCGCGAGGCACGCCACGCGCCTCCACCGGGCGCGATCCGGTTGCCCGAACACGTGCAGCAAGAAAAACACGCTCGCACTGCACGAGCTACGGCGCGAACAAACCGCGCCTCCCGTGAACGCTCACCTGAGCGATGTCGACGATCCATTCCGAGCACGAGCAGCCCGACACTCCCCACGGGCTAGCAGCAACGGCCCCTCCCCCGGTCGCTTCGCTTCTATTCGACCCAACGCCGGCGCGACCCAACGCCGCCGTTTTTTAGTAGTGTCTCGGATGTCTCGGATGTCTCGGATTTGCACCGCCGATAACACGTGGATGACCCCGTTGGCACGATGGAGGAAAGGGCGCAAGGAAGCGGTCGCTTCACCGACGTCCTTCTGCGCCCGCAAGTGACTATTGGCGCAGGTGGTGACGTTAAGCTGGCCGACCGTTTGCACGAGGAAGCGCATAAGTTCTGCTTTCTCGCGAACTCGGTCAACTTTCCCGTCCGATGCGAGCCGTCCACGGACATTTCCACGCTTTAACTATCGCCGCCGTCCGCCCACCAGCGCTTCCGGATTGGCGACGCTCGAGGTGTCGCCGGCATCGAAGGCGAGGATGTTCTTGAACGCCGTCGTGAAGTAGAGCTCGTAACTTTCGCGCTCCACGTAACCGATGTGCGGCGTGCAAATGACGTTTTCCATGCGCAGCAGGCTATAACCCTGCAGGATCGGCTCGCTTTCGAACACGTCGATTGCAACCATTCCGGGCCGGTTGTGATGCAGCGCGTTGAGTAGCGCATTTTCTTCGAGCAGTTCGGCGCGGCTGGTATTCACAAACAGCGCGGTGGGCTTCATGCGTATCAGGTCGGCGGCCGTGACAATGCCGCGCGTTTCGTCGTTCAGCCGCAGATGCAACGAGAGCACATCGCTCTGTTCGAACAACGCTTCCCGGCTCTCGGCCACATCCACGCCGTCCGCACGCGCAGCGGCCTGCGAATGCTCCCGGCCCCAGATCATCACTTTCATGCCAAATGCCTTGCCATAACCGGCAAGCAACTGGCCAATTTTTCCGTATCCCCAAATCCCCAGCGTCTGGCCTCGAAGCACTTGGCCCAGGCCGAAATTCGGCGGCAACGCGGAAGTCTTGAGGCCGGACTGCTGCCACGCCCCCTGCTTCAGGTTCGCGACGTATTGCGGGATCCGGCGCTGTGCGGCCATGATCAGCGCCCAGGTCAGCTCGGCCGGCGCAATTGGCGAACCGGTGCCTTCGAGCACCGCGATTCCGCGCTCGGTACACGCATCGAGTTCGATATGGCCGCCCGCCTTGCCGGTCTGGCTGATCATGCGCAGCCGCGGCAGTTTGTCGAGCAGTTGCGAGCTGATCCGGGTGCGCTCGCGGATCAGGACAAGCCCTTCTACTTCCGAAAGTCTGCTAGCCAACTGTCCGAGGCCGCGCACCGTGTTATTGAAGACTTTCACCTCGTGATCGGCGAGCAGACTGAAGCAATCTAGCTTGCGAACGGCGTCTTGGTAGTCGTCCAGGATGGCAATTTTGATTGGCATGGGTTGACTTTTGATAGGCATCAAACGTACTGCAGAAATTCAAGGATGGACAGGAATCGACGCGGTAAGTTCGGGTAATTACGGATTAATCGGTTAATTACGTAGAAATTCGCCGAAATATGGGCATCGCGTCGCGTTAAGCTTGCTGGTGTAGCACGGCGAATTTACCGGTCGCCGAATGGGTATCTGAAAGAATTCGAATGCGGAATAGAGCAGTTTAGCCATTCACGCGTCACTAGCGCCGGAAAACCGACAACGATGGAAACAATTCCTATCTCTTTTTAACAGTATGTTCTGTGCCGACGCAAGCCGCGACTCAGACGGCAGTCGCCACCAGACTAGTCAACTCCCCGACGCATGCCTTGTTTTTGTGTCGCCGTCTGCCACGTGAGTTCCGCCGTGCAGGCAAACCGGTGATCTGAAATGCGCCTCTCGCGAGCAGCGCTGGCGGGTTGCAAACCGTTTTCTCATCTAAGAACGGAGTGTGCTCGATGAACCAGCCCGCAGTAGTAGATCAAAACGTAGTCGCCGACCGCGACGCACCGGCGTATGTGAAGAACCAAAAACTCATAGACTGGGTGCAGCGGGTCGCCGCGCTGACGAAGCCGGACCGGATTGAATGGTGCGACGGGTCGGAGGAGGAATACGACCGCCTGTCCCAGCAAATGGTCGATGCAGGCACGCTCAAGCGCCTCAATCCCGCCAAACGGCCCAATTCCTATCTCGCCTGCTCGGACCCGTCCGACGTCGCCCGGGTGGAAGATCGGACGTTCATTTGCTCGGCGCGCGCGAGCCAAGCCGGTCCGACGAACAACTGGATCGATCCTGCAGAAATGCGTCTCACGCTGGACGGTCTCTTCGACGGCTGCATGACCGGTCGGACGATGTTCGTTGTCCCATTTTCGATGGGCCCGCTCGGCTCGCCAATTGCGCACATTAGCGTGGAACTGACCGATAGCCCGTACGTGGTCACCAACATGCGCATCATGACGCGCATGGGCCGCGCGGTGTACGACGTGCTGGGTGCCGGCGGTGAGTTCGTGCCGTGCTTGCATTCAGTTGGCGCGCCATTGCAGGCGGGGCAGAAGGACGTGCCGTGGCCGTGCAATGACACGAAATACATCGTCCATTTTCCGGAAAGCCGCGAGATCTGGAGTTTCGGTTCGGGTTACGGCGGCAACGCGCTGCTCGGCAAGAAATGTTTCGCGCTGCGGATTGCATCGACAATGGGACGCGACGAAGGTTGGCTCGCCGAACACATGCTGATTCTCGGCGTGACTTCGCCGGAAGGGCGCAAGTATCACGTCGCGGCCGCGTTTCCGTCTGCGTGCGGCAAGACTAACTTCGCGATGCTGATCCCGCCGCAGGACATGGCGGGCTGGAAGGTCTCCACCATCGGCGATGACATTGCCTGGATCAAACCGGGCCGCGACGGCCGGCTGTACGCGATCAACCCCGAAGCGGGCTATTTCGGCGTGGCGCCAGGCACGAGCGAAAAGACCAATTTCAATGCCATGGCGACGCTCAAGGAGAACGTGATCTTCACGAACGTGGCCCTTACCGACGACGGCGATGTCTGGTGGGAAGGCATGACGGACACGCCGCCGGCGCATCTGATCGACTGGCAGGGTAACGACTGGACGCCCGAGTCGGGCAAGAAGGCGGCGCATTCGAATGCGCGCTTCACGGCGCCGGCCGCGCAATGTCCGTCTATCGACGCTGACTGGGAAAACCCGGCTGGCGTGGCGATCGATGCATTTATCTTCGGCGGCCGTCGTTCCGACACCGTGCCGCTTGTGACCGAGGCGCGCAACTGGAATGAGGGCGTCTACATGGCCGCCACGATGGGCTCCGAAACCACCGCCGCCACGGTCGGCCAGCAAGGCGTGGTCAGGCGCGATCCGTTCGCCATGCTGCCGTTCTGCGGCTACAACATGAGCGACTATTTCGGGCACTGGCTGAAAGTGGGCGAGCGGCTGGAGAAACTGGACGCCAGGCTGCCGAAATTTTTCTGCGTGAACTGGTTCCGCAAGGGCGACGACGGCAAGTTCGTGTGGCCGGGTTTCGGCGACAACATGCGCGTGCTGAGCTGGATGATCGGCCGTATTGAAGGCACCGCGCAGGGTGAGGAACATGCGTTCGGGCTGTCGCCGCGCTTTGAGGACATAGACTGGGGTGCGCTGGACTTAACCCGCGAACAGTTCGAACGTGTCGTCTTCGTGCAGGACTCGGCATGGCGCGCTGAGCTCGAATTACATAATGAGTTGTTCACGAAACTCGCTCAGGGACTACCCGACGAGCTTGCAGAGACGAAAGCCGGGATCGAAAAAAGACTTTCAGCCTGACTTTCTGTAACAACGCGATTAGCACAATTAATGACGGAAGCCGACATAATCGATGAAATAAGGGCTGCATTAGCGGCCCTTATGCATTTCCCGCTCTACTGCGCCAAAATTGCTTCAGCCAGTTTTTCAGAATTATGTCGGCCCTCGCTCGAGAGCTACATCGTTCCGAATTTAGCAACAATGCACTGTGTTTCACCTTACTGAATGTTAAACTCGGAATTCTTTGTCGTAAAAAGTCACATTTTAGGCAATTTCTGCACGAAAGGCGGAGTCCTAGGATAATTCCGAATTGCTTCTGGAATTTAAAAGAGCCCGTCTAGTAGCAGGAGTTGTCTCATGGATCATTTGCAGTAGATGAAAGTATTCGTCCGAGTGGTGGATCTCGGCAGTTTTGCCCGCGCAGCCGGTGCAATGGATATCTCGAATGCAGTGGCAACATGTCATATCGCTGACCTGGAGGGGCGTCTGGGCACCCGCTTGCTACGCGTAGCCGTCGCTAACCGAGTCCGGCCAGGCCAGGTGTACGGAACGTGCTCGCCAGATCCTCGACGAGCTCGAGGACGTCGAACAAATGGTGATTGCACGTAACCACGAGCCGGTTGGATCGCTACGAATTGTCGCACCCGTCGTGTTCGGCCTGCACAACCTCGCGCCCGTGCTGCAGACCTACGCGCAACGCTATCCGAAAGTCGTGCCGGACGTCACGCTGGTCGACCGGCAAGTCGATCTGGTGGAAGAGGGCTTACGTGGGCATTGTGATCGCGCGCCAGATGCACAGCGCGAGCATTGTCACGCGGCGCCTGACAAACCGGTTGCCTGACCGTATGCGCGACGCCCGGCTATCTCGAAAAGCATGGTGTGCCGACGAGGTCGGAAGACCTGGCCGAACATCCGTCGCTGAGTTTGCCGTCCGAATATTTCGGTGATGAGCGCGTGTTCACCGGCCCGGAAGGCGAAGTGCGCGTGCGGCTGATGAACGTGATCGTCGCGAACAATACCGAGCCGAGATGCTGCGCCAGTTCGCGCTGCTGCATGGGCATCGCGATCCTGCCGAGTTACCTGATCGGCAACGACACCACACGCGGCAGGCTGGTGCGCCTGCTGAGCGACTATCAGCTGCCGCAGGTCGAGATCAACGTTGCGTATCCGAGCCGGCGCCATTTGCCGGCGAAGGTGCGCACGTTCATCGATCACCTTGTCGAGCATTTCAGCCAGACGCCGAATCACCAGTTGGGCAAGCAGTGGGTGAAGGACGAGTTCGTCAAGCCGGGAGCGCTAGCAATCATCGATGAGCGCGATTCCGAGCCGCTGGTTGCGCATGCGGCGTACGCGGAAGCAGAAGGCGGTGCACAATTCGAAGCGCCTCCCGCCGATGACAACAAGCTCGGTGGCAAGCCTGCGAAGTCGCGCTCGCGTGCGACGCCGGCCATGCCCTCGCCGTTCTGATGGGGGCCGCCGTGGTGGAGATCATTGGGCGGTTAAGCGTTGTCCAGCACGATGACCGAAAAAAGCCCGCGAATGATTCGCGGGCTTTTTTAATGCTATGGGATCTAACCTACCGGCCCTGAAAACTTGAAAACTAACCCGCCTTGCGAGCCGGAGCCTTCTTGGCCGCCACCTTCTTTGCAGGCGCTTTCTTCGCCGCAGGCTTAACGGTCGTTTTCTTGGCTGCCACGGCGACGTCACCGTCACCTTCGTCTTCCGCTTCACTAACCGCCGCAGCACCGCGCTTGACGGCCGGCTTGGCACCCGGTTTCGGTTCCTTCTTCTCGAATTCGAAGCCGATCTTGCCGTCCGGCTGCTTCACGAGAAATGCCTTGAAGTTACGGCCCGTGCGCGACGACTTGAAGCCCGTCAGCAAGTCCGTGCGTCCTTCTTGAAGCAGCTTCGTCATCTGCTCGCGCGACATTTCCTGCTGCAGGATCACCTTGCCCGAACGGAAATCGCAGGTCTTCGGATTCGCCACCGAGTTTTCGCACACATAGCTCATGCCGTGCTCGTACACGCGCGACTGGCACTTCGGACACGCGCCAACCGGCGTCTGCTCCGAGAAATCCACCGGTTCGCCGTCTTCGCCGCCTGAATCCTGATCGAAGTCGAACTCGAGCTTCCAGTTCTTGATTTCGTAGTCGAAGGACAGCTTCAGGATGGCAGAAAACGGCCGGCCCATCTTGCTGCGGAAACCCGACAGCGGCCCGATGGTTTTATCCTTGATCAACTGCTCGACTTCAGGAATCTCGAACTGCCGTCCGCCGGGAATCTTCGACATCGAGAATTCGCACTTCGTACAAGCGAATCGCCGATAGTTCTCTTTAATCTGGCTGCCGCAATTCGGACACGGTGTTTCGAGCGTCGAATAATCGCCGGGGATGGTGTCGGAGTCGTATTCCTTCGCGCACTTCACGATGGTCTGTGTCATGCGCGCGATTTCCTGCATGAACTCGTCGCGCGGGAGCTTGCCGCGTTCCATCTGCGACAGCTTGTGCTCCCACTCGCCGGTCAATTCCGGCGCAGTCAGTTCCTCTACGCCCAGACCGCGCAGCAAGGTCATCAACTGGAAGGCCTTCGCCGTAGAAATTAGCTCACGGCCTTCGCGCACCATGTACTTTTCGCCCAGCAGCCCTTCGATAATCGCCGCCCGCGTGGCCGGCGTGCCGAGGCCCTTTGCGGCCATTGCTTCGCGAAGTTCTTCGTCTTCGATCAGCTTGCCCGCGCCTTCCATGGCTGAGAGCAACGACGCTTCGTTGTAGCGCACCGGCGGTTTCGTCACGAGACCGTGCGCCGTGACCTTCTCAACGCCGACCTTTTTGTCCTTCTGAACCGGTACGAGATTGGCGTCTTCGCCGCCCACTTCCTTGCCATAGACCTGCAGCCAGCCCGGTTCGACCAGCACCTTGCCTTCAGTCTTGAAACGATGTCCAGCGACTTCGGTGATCCGCGTGGTGACCAGGTATTCGGCTGCCGGGAAAAACACCGCGAGGAAACGCTTCACGACCAGGTCGTAAAGCTTCTGTTCCGGTTCGGACAGCGCTTTCGGTGCCTGCAGGGTCGGGACGATGGCGAAGTGATCGCTGATCTTCGAGTTGTCGAAGATGCGCTTGTTCGGCTTCACCCAACCCTTGTCCAACACCTGCTTTGCGTGCGGCAGATAGTTGTTGCTCTCTTTGAGCATCGCGAGCGTGTCTTTCACCGTCGGGATGTAATCCTCCGGCAGTGCGCGAGCGTCGGTCCGCGGGTAGGTCAGCACCTTGTGCTTTTCATACAGGGCCTGAGCCAGGCCAAGCGTGTTCTTGGCCGAAAAGCCAAAGCGGCCGTTGGCTTCGCGCTGCAAGCTGGTCAGGTCGAACAGCAACGGCGACATTTGCGTGGACGGCTTCGCTTCTTCCGTGACCGTGCCAGTCTTGCCACGGCAGACCGCGACAATGGCTTCAGCATCGGGCAAGTTCCAGAGGCGCGAGTCGCGCTGCTCCGGGTCGCCCTCAACACGCTTGAATTTCAGGTCGAACCAGCGGCCTTCGTAAATTCCCTTCTCAGCAAGGAATTCAGCACGTACTTCCCAATAATCGCGCGGTACGAAACGACGAATCTTTTCCTCGCGTTCCACGACGATAGACAATGTTGGCGTCTGAACACGGCCAACCGTCGTCAGGAAGAAACCGCCACCCTTGCTGTTGAACGCGGTCATCGCGCGCGTTCCGTTAATACCCACGAGCCAGTCGGCTTCGGAGCGGCAACGGGCGGCGTCCGCGAGCGGCTGCATGTCGGCGTCGCTGCGCAAATTCGCAAAACCGTCACGGATGGAACCGGCGGTCATCGACTGGAGCCAGAGGCGCTGCACGGGCTGTTTGGCTTTCGCGTGCTGCGCGATCAGGCGAAAAATCAGCTCGCCTTCGCGCCCCGCGTCACAGGCGTTAATCAGGCGATCAACGTCTTTGCGCTTGAGCAGCTTGGCCAGCACCTTCAGCCGCGATTCGCTTTTGGCGATCGGATTCAGGTCGAAATGCGGCGGAATGACGGGCAGGTTGGCGAAGCTCCACTTGCCGCGCTTGACCTCGTACTCCTCCGGCGCGGCAATTTCTAGCAAGTGCCCGACAGCCGATGATAGCACGTAGTCTTTGCTTTCGTAATATTCGTCCTGCTTGGTGAAGCCGCCCAAAGCGCGCGCGATGTCGTTCGCGACAGAAGGCTTTTCAGCGATGATCAGGGCTTTGGACATGACTCGATTCTAGTTAGGGACTGGCATGAGACCGGGTTTGGGCGGCTTGCGCCACCGCGGTTCGGACTCGTTAACGCCCGCTTTATAGCATTGGTGTGCGGCGCGCGGTCTGGCATTTAGTGAAAGTGAAACGCGGGATGCCGAACGGTGAATGTGGGCGCTTTGTGATGCAAGCGCGAAAGCCGTTTCAGCTTACGAGTGCGCTCAGTTGCGCATATTGGTTTTGCCGGTTGATTCAATTTACGCGGCGACGAGTGCGGGCCGGATCTTCGGTGCGCCCACCATCCCCGGAAACGCGCTCAAATCGGTCAACATGCGCGCGACGATGGACGTTTGCGGCGGCACCGTTCCAAAAAAACGGGTTGTAACAGCATCTTCTATCAAGACGGTCGGAAAATTTTCCACATCGAGGTCATCGAAGCGATCCGCCTGGTTTTCGATATCGATCCATGCAAAGCAGATGTCCGGATGGGCGTCGGCGAGCAGGTCGAAACCCTCGCGATAATCGCGGCACGTCCCGCACCATTCGGCGCACAGGCAGGCGACGAGCAGCGTGCCGGCGCTGGTCAGGTGCTCGGCAATCTGATCGGCGTCGGTGTTGAGATTCAGCGCGGGCATGGTTCCTTGCGGTCCTTTTATTGCGGTCCTTTTAGTCAGTTATTTATTAGGTTTGCAAGAAGCGGATTTTGTCGCGAATGTAGCATGGTGCCGAAAAATCAGCGTTCAAGCCGAGTAAAACGTCCTCCCGGCAACGCGCCAACCCGTCCCGACAATTCGAGTTGCAACAGCAGGCTTTGTAGCGTCGCACCATCCATTTCGGTCCGCTCGGCAAGAATTTCAAGCGTCGCGGGCGAGTGCCCGAGCGCATCGAGCAGACGTTCGGTTTCAGGATTGGCCAGTTTTATCGACGCTGATGCCCAGGACGCGCTTTCCCACGCCTTCGCGGTTTCGAAACGGGCGCCGCAGCTGCTTTGCTCTGAACCGGAAAACCGAACTCCTCAAGAATGTCCTCGGGCGCTTCCACAAGTTTCGCCCCCTGCTTGATCATCCGATGACACTCGCGCGACAGCGACGTGTGGATCGAGCCCGGGAGCGAATACGTCGCGCCCCATTTCGTTGGCGAGCTAGGTGGTAATTATCGAACCCGAACGCGTGGCTGCTTCGACGATCAGCACGCCACTCACCAGCCCCGCGATCAGGCGGTTACGCTGCGAAAATTTGCTGGCCGGGCCGGCGTGCCGAGTGGCCATTCCGACATGATCGTGCCGTTTGTCGCAATTTCGTGCGCCAGTGCGTGGTGCAGCGGCAGATAGACAAGATCGGCCCCCGTTCCAATGACCGCAATTGTGCCGCCGGGACCGCTTAACCCTCCGCGATGCGCCGCGCCGTCGATACCCAGCGCGAGCCCTGACACAATCGCGAGCCCCGCATCCGAAAGGGCTTGCGTGAAGCGGCGGGCGTCGTCAATGCCTTGCGGTGTTGCGCTCCGGCTGCCGACAATCGCAACCGCCCGGGCCTGGAGCAGGTCCAGCCGTCCCTTTACATTTACATATAGCAACGGCGGCGGATCGGGCATGGTCAGGAGCGCTGGCGGGTAGGCGGAATCCGCAAGCGTGACGATCATGTTGCCCGGAACCGACGCCCACTCAAGCGTGTGCGCAAGGCATTCGTCGAATGGAGCGAGTTTCGAGCGTGGCGGCAAGCCAAGCACCGCACAGGCCGCTTTCTCTCCGGCGATTGTCGCGGGCACGCCGAATGACTGGTTTAGCACCGCCTGCGGCCCGCCAAATTCGGCAAGCAACGCACGCAGCGCGATGGGCTGAAACCGCTCCGCATTAGCCCGCCGCAGCCAGGCCGAAACGCCCTGCAAATCGGTTTCTCCCAGACAGGGCTTGGCGTCGACCGTCGGCAACAGGAAAGGCGTCATGTTAAAATTTTTATATTCCGAAATACGAAAGGATTGTCGAAGGGCCTTGTTCCTGGCCTTTCGGACAACGCGTTGTCGCCCCGCGAGCGGTACTGAAACGACGTTGAAGCGCCGCGTTTCGGCCCAATCATCTTCTCGATACCGGCACTCTTTTACAACCTGGCCGACTATCGCGCGCCGCGGCGTGCGTCGATAATCTGAATCATGGCTCTGCTCAACATACTCAAGTATCCGGACAAGCGGCTGCATAAGATCGCGAAGCCCGTAGAGGTCGTCAATGACCGGATTCGCAAGCTCGTCGCCGGCATGGCTGAAACCATGTACGCGGCGCCTGGCGTCGGCCTTGCCGCGACCCAGGTGGACGTGCATGAACGCGTGATCGTGATCGACACATCGGACACGCACGACCAGCTTCAGGTCTTCATCAATCCGGAGATCATCTGGTCGAGCGACGAGAAGAAGGATCACGAGGAAGGCTGCCTGTCGGTGCCGGGCATCTACGACTTCGTCGAGCGACCGGAAAAGGTGCGCGTGCGCACGCTGAACGAGAAGGGCGAGACGTTCGAAATCGACTGCGAAGAGTTGCTTGCGGTGTGCATCCAGCACGAGATGGATCACCTGATGGGACGCGTGTTTGTGGAATACCTGTCGTCGCTGAAGCAGACGCGAATCCGCGGCAAGATGAAAAAGCTCGAAAAGGCGCTGTGACGGGTCCGATTCACTAAGACGGACGCTGGAACTTGCAGGTTGCTGAATCGATGACTCAATTGCTGCGTGTCGTATTTGCTGGAACACCTGAATTTGCCGCTGCCGCACTGGCCGCCATTCACGCGGCGGGTTTTGATGTGCCGCTTGTGTTGACGCAGCAGGACCGTCCCGCCGGGCGCGGTTTGAAACTGGCTTCCGGGCCGGTCAAGCGGTTGGCGGTCGAACACGGCTTGCCGGTGGCGCAGCCGACCTCGTTGCGGCGCAATGGCAAATATCCCGAAGAAGCGGCCGCCGCTATTGAACTGCTGAAGGCCACGCCGCACGACGTCATGGTGGTTGCGGCGTACGGGCTGATCCTGCCGCAGGAAGTGCTCGACATCCCGCCGTTGGGCGCAATCAACATTCATGGCTCGCTGTTGCCTCGCTGGCGCGGCGCAGCGCCCATTCATCGTGCGCTCGAAGCCGGTGACGCCGAGACGGGCATCACGCTGATGCAGATGGATGCGGGACTCGATACCGGTGCAATGATCCGGGAAGGCCGTATAGCGATCACGTCTGCGGACACCACTGCCACGCTGCACGACCGGATGGCCCAGCTCGGTGCTGATCTGATCGTCGAAGCGTTGCGGGATCTCGAACGGGACGGCGCTTTGCCCGCCACGCCGCAGCCGCTGGACTGCGCGACGTACGCCGAGAAGGTCGCCAAGCACGAAGCGGCGCTCGACTGGCGTCGTCCGGCGCGCATGCTCGCGCGTCAGATTCGCGCCTTCGATCCGTTTCCAGGCGCGTTTGCAATGCTCGATGGCATTGTCGTAAAGATTTGGGCCGCAGAGCCGGTGGCACTGACGGGCGATGCCGATCCTGGCGTGATTGTGGAAAGCGGTGCGGAGGGTGTCGTGGTTGCGTGCGGTCAGGGCGGCTTGCGTCTCACGCAGTTGCAAAAGCCCGGCGGCAAACGACTACCTGTGCGCGAATTTCTTGCGGGATCGCCTATTGTTAAAGGGCAACGATTTGAACTTCGGGAAGTCACGCCGGATGCCTGAAACAGTGTCTGCGTATTTGCCGCCGTGCCACGCCGTCATTGCGACGGCTAAACCAGCCAAAAAAAAACATAGGTCCCGCAATGCTTGGAATCACCGGTTTCACGCTGCTTATCGTCGCCGTCATGTTGCTGAGCGTTACGCCGGGGCCGGATACGGCGCATCGTCGGCCGAAGTGTCGCGCAAGGGCGTGGCGCGGGCGTAGTGTCGACGCTGGGCATTGCGCTCGGCTGCATTGTGCATACGCTGGCCTGCGCGTTCGGGCTGACGGCGTTGTTGGCGGTATCGGTAACGGCGTTCACCGTCGTCAAGTTCGCCGGTGTGATTTATCTGATCTATCTTGGCGTGCGGCTGATCTTCGCCAAGCCGAGCGAAGCGACCCGCGTTCGCGCCGCACCGAAATCGCTCCAACAAATCTTCACGCAAGGCTTCGTCACGAATGTGCTGAACCCGAAAGTGGTGCTGTTTTTCGTCTCGTTCATCCCGCAATTCGTTGCCGTCGACAGCGCACACAAAACCCTCGCCTTCCTCGCGCTTGGTTTTATGTTCGTGCTGGTCAACACCTTCTGGAACACGTTCGTGGCGTGGATCGCGGGCAGCGTGACGCAACGCTTCTCCGGCAAGCCCAGCGTCAAGCTATGGCTGGACAGGGTGGTGGGCAGTGCATTCGTCGGGCTGGGCATCAAGCTGGCAACTTCACACAGGTGATTGAATTTTTCCGGGATGCCATTATCTAACATTTTTCTTACAATCTGGGGCCGGGCAATCACGGGCAGATTGTTTGGTCAGGCAAAAAAGGGCGCTTTGGCCGCTCGCGCTTAAAGCGCATTGATATTGGGTGAGGAGTTCAAGACATGTTCAACTGGGTCAAAACGGCGATGCTGATGGCAGCGATCACGGCCCTTTTTGTCGTGATCGGAGGAGGAATGATCGGCGGCAGCAAGGGGATGATGCTTGCGCTGATCGTCGCCCTCGCCATGAATTTCTTTTCGTACTGGTTCTCCGACAAGCTCGTGCTGAAGATGTACAACGCACAGGAAGTCGACGAAGCCAGCGCGCCGCAGTTTTATCGGATGGTTCGCGAGCTCGCCACGCGGGCGCAACTGCCCATGCCGAAGGTATATCTCATCGACGAAAATGCGCCCAACGCGTTCGCAACCGGGCGTAATCCGGAGCACTCGGCTGTTGCGGCGACTACCGGCATCTTGCGGGTGTTGTCCGAGCGCGAGTTGCGCGGCGTGATGGCGCATGAGCTGGCGCATGTGAAGCACCGCGACATCCTGATCTCGACAATATCGGCGACCATGGCCGGTGCTATCTCGGCGCTGGCCAACTTCGCCATGTTCTTCGGCGGTCGGGATTCCGAAGGCCGGCGCACGAATCCGATCACCGCTATTGCTATAGCCATGTTAGCTCCGCTGGCCGGTGCACTGATCCAGATGGCCATTTCGCGGGCGCGGGAATTCGAGGCTGATCGCGGCAGTGCGCAGATTTCCGGCGATCCGCAAGCGCTCGCCAGCGCGCTCGAGAAAATCCACGCGTATGCCGCGGGCGTGCCGTTCCCCGCCGCAGAGCAGCATCCCGCCACGGCGCAGATGATGATCATGAACCCGCTGGCGGGTGGCGGAATCTCGAAGCTCTTTTCCACGCACCCGGCGACCGAGGAACGCGTTGCGCGCCTGATGGAGATGGCGCGAACCGGTCGGATGGAGTGATGGGAGCTGTCTAAGGCATAGTCATGGATCTTGTCACACCATGTCATAAACAGCGGGTTGCCTCCAATCCCGTCCGTTCGGCCAGCATTCCAGCCCCAATCTCAGACCGAAACCCCTCGCAAGTTACAATACTTCGTTTGTGCGGACCGGCATCGGCCGGCTCGAACCCCTTCGCCCCGACATGACCAGAAAGCCTTTCCGACGCCGCACCGTTTCATCGGCGGAAAGCAACCAAGCGTCGTCCGACGCCCGGCTCGCCACGCTTCACCTCGCTCCCGATTCACTTGCGTTCGCGCTCGATGCCGCCGCGCCGCCGCGCAAGCAGTCGGCGCGGTGCCGCTGCCCGCCTTGCAGACGGTCATTGCGGCAACGCACGTGGCTGTGGGGGCGACGCAGGACACTGCGTACCGCACGTTGGCCTCGCTGTGGCCGACGCGCTGCTCGCGAGACTGGTGCGCAAAGCGCCGCCGCATGTGTCGAATGTCATGGCCTGCGCGTTCGCCCTTCTGGTGGACGACGAAGCCCAAGCCGCCTACACGCCATCTACCGTTGTCGATCAAGCCGTCAACGCAATCGCCGCGCGGCGCGAATTCGCGTTTGCAAAGGGTCTGGTCAACGCCGTGTTGCGCTCGTTCCTGCGTGAACGTGAAGCGTTACTCGCTGAGGTTCAAAGCGATTCGGTCGCACGTTTCAACTATCCCGCATGGTGGATCGATGCGGTAAAGCGCGGTCACCCGGACGAATGGGAAAACATCCTGGGTGCCGGCAACCGGCAAGGGCCGCTTACGTTGCGCGTGAACGCACGGCGTATGAGCGTCGCGCAATATCTCGGACGTCCTCAAAGAAGCCGATGGCGGTCGACAAGATTCCCGGTTTCGCCGACGGCGTTGTCTCGGTTCAGGACGCCGGTGCGCAACTTGCCGCGCAGTTGCTGAACGCGCGCGATGGCATGCGCGTGCTCGATGCCTGCGCTGTACCCGGCGGCAAGACGGGCCACGTGCTGGAATTGGCGAACATCGAGTTGATCGCGGTGGAAAGTGATGCGGGGCGCGCGCGGCGTATCGGAGAGAATCTGCAGCGCCTGAACGTGCAAGCGGAAATTCGCGTAGGCGATGCCGGCGAGCCGTCGGGCTGGTCGGACGGAGATCCGTTCGATCACATTCTTGCCGACGTGCCGTGCTTGGCATCGGGCATCGTGCGGCCTCATCCGGACATTCGCTGGCTGCGCCGTCCGACTGACATCGCCGCGCTGGTCGGAGAGCAGCGCCACATCCTTTCTGCGCTCTGGCCCTTGGTCGCAACCGGCGGCAAGTTGCTCTACGTTACGTGCTCAATCTTCCCGGAAGAGAGCGAGTTACAGGCGCAGTGGTTTGGAGAGGTGCACGAAGATACGGTACGATTAGACGCGCCGGGGCAATTATTGCCGACAGCCAGCCGCACCGGCGCGGCTAGTTGGCAAGTATCACCGGACCCGGTCACGAACTCGCTGACGGACAATTCAGGCGAGGCGCAACGTACCCGTTCAACATTGACGCGGGACGAGGAAGCCTTTGCGGACCAAGACGGATTCTTCTACGCGCGCGTTCAGAAACGGTGACGATCAAACGCTTTTTCCCGCTGTGGCTCGCTGCTGGCCAGGCCGTGCTGGCCATGCTATTGAGCTTTGCGCTGTCGTTCATGCCCGTTTCGGCCGCGCAGGCCGATCCCATTGCTGTGCAGCGTGCGTCGCTGCAGGCGGACGGATCCGGCTGGAGTCTCGACGCCCGTTTCGACTTCGATCTCAACAGCAGCCTTGAAGACGCCGTAAACAAGGGCGTGCCTTTGTATTTCACAACGGATTTCGATCTGTCGCGACCGCGCTGGTATTGGTTCGACGAAGAACCGGTGAGCGTGTCGCAAAGTATCCGGCTTTCGTTTCAGCCCCTGACACGCGAATATCGTGTCTCCACGGGGGGCTTGCAGTTCGGTTTCGCCACGCTTGAGGAAGCGCTCGCGGTCATCAAGCACGTGACGTCGTGGCACGTGATCGATCATAACCAGGTCAAGCCCGGCGAGACATATAACGCGTCAGTGCGCATGCAACTCGACATTGCACTGATGCCCAAGCCGTTCCAGATCGACGCGGTCAACAACCGCGACTGGAATCTCTCTTCCGACTGGAAGCGTTTTACTTTTACGGCGGCGACCAGTGCTAAATAAACTACGCCGCCGACCGCTACGCCGCACTAACATGACGGGCCTCGTGGTTCGGGTGCTCGTGACAACGGTTGCGCTCACGGCCATTCTGCTGCTCGTGATGCTGGCCCTGGCCAGCGCGAACACCGAGTTCTTTGATCGTTATTACCAGTGGCTGTACGCCGCGAATCTCGCGGTGGCGGTCGTGCTGATACTGATCGTGATCGGGCTGCTGGCGATCATCATCACCCGGGTGCGGCAGGGCAAGTTTGGCACGCGGCTGCTCATGAAACTCGCGTTCATCTTTGCGCTCGTGGGCGTAGTGCCTGGCGCGATCATCTACGTGGTGTCGTATCAGTTCGTGTCGCGCAGTATCGAGTCATGGTTCGACGTGAACGTGGAAACCGCACTCACGTCCGGGCTGAATCTCGGGCGCGGCATGCTGGATGCATCGTTGTCCGATTTGCAGAACAAGGGCCGCCTGATGGGCGACCAGCTTGCGAGTGCCGATCCGACCAGCCTCACGCTCACGCTGTTGCGCTTGCGCGATCAGTTCAATGTGCAGGACGCGACCATCGTCGAACCGGCGAGAAGCGGCTCCGGTACCGCGCCCGATGTGCGCGTAGTGGCACAGGCGTCCAGTAATTTCGCGGCACTCGTGCCTGACGACCTGCCAACGCCGCTGCAACTGAATCAGGCGCGTAGCAGGCCGTACGGGGCTATTGAAGGCGAGGTCGATGGCGATTCAAGTCAGACCGGGCCAAAGGGCGCATTGAGGCTGCGGGTGATCATGAAGATCCCGGATAGCTCGACCACTGAATTGCAGCCGACCGAACGTTTTCTGCAGATCGAACAGCCGGTCAGTACCGGGCTCGCCCGCAATGCCGACGCCGTGCAGCGCGCGTATCGCGAGTATCAGGAGAAGGCGCTCGGGCGCACCGGCTTGCGCAAGATGTATATCGGCACGCTGACGCTCGCGTTGTTCCTCGCCACCTTCATTGCGATGATGCTGGCGCTTGCACTCGGCAATCAGCTCGCGCGGCCGTTGTTCCTGCTCGCGCAAGGCACGAAGGAAGTTGCCGAGGGCGACTACACGCCCAAGCGCGAAGTGAAGTCGCGTGACGAGCTCGGTTTTCTCACGCAGTCGTTCAACGCCATGACGCGGCAATTGTCCGAGGCGCGTGCAGCGGTGGAGAACAACCGTATCGCGCTCGAACATTCGAAGGCGTATCTCGAGAGCATTCTCGCGAACCTGACCGCCGGCGTGTTCGTGTTCGACAGGCAGTTCCGATTGACCACGGCGAATCGCGGCGCCGAGCGAATCTTCCGGCAGCCGTTCAATGCGTCGCTGAATCTACCGCTTGAACAGATCGGCGTGCTGTCCGATTTTGGTGCGATGGTGAGAAAGGCATTTGCAGATCGCGATGCAGCTGCGAGCGGCAGTGGCCGGCCCATTGGCGACCGTGGGCACTGGCAACAGCAGCTTGCTGTACCTGTGGCCGGCGAGACTGATCCGCTGACCTTGCTGGTACGCGGCACACAGTTGCTGACCCCGACCGAAAGCGATACCGACGACGCTGAGACAACTGGCTACGTAGTCGTATTCGACGATATCTCCGACGTCATCTCGGCGCAGCGTTCGGTCGCATGGGGTGAAGTGGCGCGGCGGCTCGCGCACGAGATCAAGAATCCGCTGACACCGATCCAGCTGTCGGCGGAACGGTTACAGATGAAGCTGGCCGACAAGCTCGCTCCCGCCGATGCCGACGTGCTCAAGCGCGGCGCGACCACCATCGTGAACCAGGTGCAGGCGATGAAGCAGATGGTCGACGACTTCCGCGAATACGCGCGTACACCGCCGGCTGTCCTGGGCAATCTGCAGCTCAATGATCTCGTGACCGAGGTGCTGACGTTGTATGGCATTGAAGAGGGCAAGAGTCATATCACCGTGGAGCTGACAAAATTGCCGGTGATTCGTGGCGATGCCACGCAGCTTAGGCAGGTGATTCACAATCTCTTGCAGAACGCGCAGGATGCGGTGGCCGATGTGGCCAAACCGCGCGTGCTGCTTGAAACGAAGACAGTAGAATATGGCGACCTCGATGCCTTCGGATATGCCCGCGTGGCGGTGCGGTTGACGGTATCGGATAACGGTCCTGGTTTTCCCTCGCGAATTCTCTCGCGTGCGTTCGAGCCTTATGTGACAACGAAGGCCAAGGGCACGGGTCTGGGTCTTGCAACGGTGAAGAAGATCGTCGACGAGCATGGCGCGCGCATCGACATCCGCAATCGTTCGAAGACCCCTGACGTGATCGAAGGCGCGCAGATCTCGATTCTGTTCCTGCAACTCGCGGACGATACCGCCGAACCGGGCGCGACGCCGCCCTCGGCGGCGAGTCACGGAACAACAAAAGCATTAGTGCAGACAAGGGCAGCGTAAATGGCAACCATCCTGGTGGTAGACGACGAAATGGGTATCCGGGAATTGCTCTCGGAGATCCTGAACGATGAAGGTCACGTGGTGGAGACGGCAGAGAATGCGCAGCATGCGCGGGAGTACCGGTTGCGGCAGGCGCCGGATCTCGTGCTGCTCGACATCTGGATGCCTGATACCGACGGCGTGACCCTGCTGAAAGAGTGGGCGGCGCAGGGCAAGCTCACCATGCCGGTGATCATGATGTCGGGCCATGCGACTATCGATACGGCGGTTGAGGCCACGAAGATTGGTGCGCTCAACTTCCTCGAGAAGCCGATCACGTTGCAAAAATTGCTCAAGGCGGTCGAGCAAGGTCTTGCTCGCGGCACGGCCGCCGTGCCAATCGCGAACACGGCCACGCGGCCGGCTTTGCCGTCGAGCGGTTCGACCGTGCTGGCTTCTGCTGCGTTGCCGGTGGCTGCATCGTTGCATTTGGCGGGTGGCGATGCTGGCGCGCTGGGTGCAGCAGGTCCGGCGGGCGCGACGGCGTCCATCTCCTTCGACATTCCGTTACGTGATGCCCGCGATGCGTTTGAGCGTGCGTACTTCGAGTATCACCTGGCGCGTGAGAACGGCAGCATGACGCGGGTGGCGGAAAAGACGGGACTGGAACGTACGCACTTGTATCGCAAGCTCAAGCAACTCGGCGTGGATCTGGGCAAGAACAAGAGCGAGGCTTGACTGGCGCGGGTTCCAGGATCGTTACAGTAAAAAGAAGGTGCCAAAAAGCACTTGAGCGACATAATCCCATTTGATATGCTTTCATTCTTCGTGGCCCGGTAGCTCAGTTGGTAGAGCAGCGGATTGAAAATCCGCGTGTCGATGGTTCGATTCCGTCCCAGGCCACCGCAGTTGCAAAAAATGCCCGGAAACCGAAAGGTTTCCGGGCATTTTCCATTTTGCTATTTTGTTTCCGCTCGCGCTGGACGCCAACCTATCCCGAGCGTTCTCCGCTTGGTCAAGCCCCAACCAAGAGCAAATGCTACCTTCATGATAAAATTCTTGTCTATTCAAAGACTTGGCTAAGATAGAAGGCGCGCTGCGACCTCTCCTGAACGTTAGCCAACTCGCGCATCCCCCCTCTTCTCCATTGGAGTTTCACGGTGACTCGGACAGACGCTAAAGACAGCGCACTGGTGCTGTTTTCCGGCGGCCAGGATTCGGCCACATGCCTCGCCTGGGCGCTCGATCACTTCACGACCGTCGAGACGCTCGGCTTCGACTATGGTCAGCGCCATCGCGTGGAACTCGAATGCCGGGAAGGTTTTCGGGCATCGGTGAAACAGCAGTTTTCGCAGTGGGCAAAACGGCTCGGCGAAGATCACATGATCGACTTCTCCGTGCTCGGCGCCATCAGCGACACCGCCATGACGCGCGAGATCGAAATCGAGGCCAGCGCGAACGGCTTGCCCAATACTTTCGTGCCCGGCCGCAATCTCATGTTCATGACGATCGCCGCAGCCATTGCCTATCGGCGCGGATTGAAGGTGCTCGTCGGCGGTATGTGCGAAACGGATTTCTCGGGCTACCCCGATTGCCGCGACGACACCATGAAGGCGTTGCACGTCGCCCTCAACCTCGGCATGGACAGCCGCTTCCTGCTCGAGACACCGCTGATGTGGCTCGATAAAGCCGACACCTGGCGCCTGGCCGAACAGCTAGGCGGCGAGGCGCTGGTGGAACTGGTGCGCGTCGAGACGCACACGTGTTATGTCGGCGAGCGCGCCGAGTTGCATGAGTGGGGTTTTGGCTGCGGCCAATGCCCGGCATGCAAGCTGCGCAAGCGCGGCTACGAAGCCTACAAGTCGGGTGAACAAGTTACCACCGAACCGGTCTGATCATGACGTACGCAGTAAAGGAAATTTTCTACACGTTGCAGGGCGAAGGCGCAAATGCTGGCCGCCCCGCCGTGTTCTGCCGCTTCGCCGGCTGCAATCTTTGGTCGGGGCGCAAGGAAGATCGAGCAGATGCCGTCTGCCAGTTTTGCGACACGGATTTCGTCGGCACGGACGGCGAGAACGGCGGTAAATATCGCACGCCTGCAGAGCTCGTCGCCATGATCTCATCGCAATGGCCGGAAGGCGAAGCACACAAGTTCGTGGTCTGTACAGGCGGCGAGCCCATGCTGCAGATCGACCCGCCTTTCGTCGATGCCTTGCATGAAGCCGGCTTCGAAATGGCGATCGAAACGAACGGGTCGTTGCCGGTGCTGGACAGCATCGACTGGATTTGCGTGAGCCCGAAGGCCGGCGCGCCGCTGGTCGTGACGAAGGGCAACGAGTTGAAGGTCGTCGTGCCGCAAGACAATCAGCCGCTGGCCGACTACACAAAACTCGACTTCGAGTATTTCCTCGTGCAACCCATGGACGGCCCGTCGCGCGACATCAATACGAAGCTCGCTATCGAGTGGTGCAAGCGGCATCCGCAATGGCGCCTGTCCATGCAGACGCACAAGTACCTGAACATCCCCTAACGCGAATCAAGCCCAAGCTGAGCCGACGTGCAGAGGATTACCCGAAAACTTGAATTCGATGCGGGTCACCGCATCCCCGATCACCGCAGCCAGTGTCGTAACCTGCACGGTCATCGGTATGTGCTGGAAATCACGCTGCAAGGTGAACTCGTCGAAACGAGAGGCGCGCCGGATCGCGGCATGGTGATGGACTTCGCCGACGTCAAGGCGCTGGCCATGGAGCATCTCGTCAACAAGTGGGACCACGCATTTATCGTCTATGCACGCGACGAAGTCGTGCGAAGTTTTCTCGAGAAGATGGCAGACCACAAGACCGTCGTGCTGGACCGTATTCCTACCGTTGAAAATCTCGCTGCCGAAGCGTTCCGGATTCTCTCACGCGTCTACAACGACCACTACGGCGTGGATCTGAAGTTGAAGCGCGTGCGCCTCTACGAAACGCCGAATTGCTGGGCAGACGTCGAAGGCGTCTGATGCTTCAGCGGTTTCAGTCTCCATGGCAGGCTCCTGCCAGCGCTCTTTTGTCACGGTATGATCTTTGGACAAGCCGCACATTTTTTGCTGCGGCGCATTCAACAACACAGCCCTACTGGAGCGGGACATGCCTGTCAGCCATTCCGCCGCGCGTGACCTACCTGGGACTACGCGATGAGCACCTACACTAATCTCATCAAACAGCGTTTCACCTAATCCGGCACCTTGTACGGCCTGTGGCTGTCGCTCGGCAGCGCGGACGTGGCTGAAGCCGTGGCGCATGCCGGGTTCGACTGGCTGTGATCGACATGGAGCATCCGCCGAACGACAGCCATGACGTCGTCGCGCAACTTCGTGCAATTGCCGCCGCGCAATTGCCGACCGAGCCGATCATCCGCGTACCGGTGCATGAAGACTGGCTGGTCAAGCGCGTGCTCGACGCGGGCGCGCGCATCCTGATGTTCCCGAACGTGGAAACGGCGGAAGAGGCGGCACACGTTGTGCGTCTCACGCAGTATCCGAACGCCGATGCCCGTGATGGCCTGCGCGGCGCCGCCGGCGCGGTGAGCGCAGCAGCGTACGGCATCCGGCGCGATTACGTGAGTTCGGCGAATGCGCAGATATCGACCATCGTGCAGATCGAATCCGAGCAGGCGCTCGCGAATGTGGAAGCGATCACGGCTACGCCGGGCGTGGATTGCCTGTCATCGGGCCTGCCGAGATGGCCGCGAGCCTCGGCCATCTCGGCGATACCAAACATCCGGACGTCCAGGCGGCGATCAGGAAAATTATCGATGCCGCAAAACACGCAGGTATCGCGAGCGGCATTTTCGCGCTCGATGTCGCAAGTGCGCGGTCGTATGCAGAAGCAGGCGTGAAGGTTGTCGCATTATCGGCCGATGTGGGCTGGTTGTCGAAAGCGACGCGACAGGCGTTGCAGGAAGCAAGGGCATGAAACCCGGAATATTGGGCGCAGTATCCGTAGCGTTGGTGATTGTGTGCGGTGCGGTGAGCGCGCAGACCGTCAAGGGAGGGCAGTGACATGGCGACGCAAAACGCCGTCGCCAATTACAACGCGGGCAACTTCGGCGCTGCGTGCTCGGAGTTTTTGCGCGCGGCGCAGAACGGCAGCCGTCTCGCCGAATTCAATTACGCGATGATGCTCGTGAACAATGAAGGCGGTCCGGCTGATGTAGAGGAAGGCAAGAAATGGCTGCGCAAAGCGGCCGACGCCAACATGACGCAAGCGCAGTACGTGTACGGGAAGATGTACGACGATGGCGAGTTTGTCGGGCGTGATCCGGTTGAGGCGCATCGCTGGTTCTTGCGGGCGGCGGACCAGGGCCATGTCCTGGCGGAGCTCGCGCTGGCCAATCAGTTCCTCGATGGCCGCGGTACGCCGCGCGACAATGTGCAGGCATTCGTCTGGTACAAGAAGGCGGCCGAAGGCCGGGACATGATCGCGCAATACGTGGCCGGATCGTTTTACGAGCGCGGTGGCGACGGCGTGAAGAAGAACATCAACGTGGCCCGCGCGTATTACGCGGCGGCGCAGGGCGATCCTGCGGCGAAGCTGAAGTACCCGCAACTCAGCGCGGAACTTGCGCACGAACGGCCGCAATAAAACAAAAGCCCACGATGAAACCATCATCATCGTGGGCTTTGCAACAGCCACGCGTGCGACCGAAAAACGCTAGCCTTTCATCAGCCGCTTTTGTCGCAACACGCTCATGATGAGCCCGACAGCAACGCCCAGCGTTGTTAGCGCGGTTCCACCGTAACTCATGAAGGGCAGCGGCACACCGACCACCGGCAAGATCCCGCTCACCATCCCGATATTCACGAACGCGTAGGTAAAGAACGCCATGGTCAGCGATCCAGCCAGCAGGCGTCCGAACAGCGTCGCTCCGTTCGCCGCGATAAACAGCCCGCGCGCGATCAACGCCATATAAAGGAATAGCAGCACAAGCCCGCCCGCGAGCCCGAACTCCTCCGAAAACACCGCGAAAATGAAGTCGGTATGTTTTTCAGGGATGAATTCCAGATGCGACTGCGTACCTTTTAACCAGCCTTTTCCAAAGGTCCCGCCCGAGCCAATCGCAATGACGGCCTGAATGGTGTGAAAGCCTTTGCCGAGCGGATCGGAGGTTGGGTCGAGCAGCGTACAGATCCGATGCTTCTGGTAATCATGCATCAGCGGCCAGTTTACTTCCGGCTGGCAAATGCGTTCCTGGAATACGCCGATACTCGCGACCACCAGCACAGCCGCCACCAGCACCGGCACGATCAGCTTGAAACTCAGGCCCGCGAAATAGATCACGAAGAGGCCCGCCGCGAACACCAGCACGGCGGTGCCGAGGTCCGGCTGCTTGGCGATTATCGCGGCCGGCAGGATCAGGATCAGGAAGCCGACAATGTAATCCCACCATCGGATACCGCCCTCTCGCCGCTGGAAATACCATGCGAGCATGAGCGGCATCGCTATCTTCATGATCTCCGAGGGCTGGATCACCACGCCCACGTTCAGCCAGCGTTTCGCGCCTTTGCGGGTCAGCCCGAACGTGGCGACCGCGATCAGCAGCGCCATGCCGATGGTATAAAGCGGCACGGCGAAACGCATGAGCGTGGGCAGCGGCACGTTGGCGAGAATCCACATCAGCCCGAACGTCAGCATGATGTTGCGCAACTGGTCCTCCACACAACCAGGGACATCCAGGCTCGCGCTATACAGCGTCACAATGCCCACGCACAACAGCAGGAACACGATCAGTGCGAGCGGTTTATCGAAGCCCGCGAACATGCGCTTCGTGCGTTCGAGCCAGACGCGTTTGTCGAATTGCAGCGCTTGCATGGCGATTCTCCTTTACTCGTCGATGCCACCAGACGGCGTTAACGTCTGGACAGCGCTTTTGCTGGTGTCGCGGGGGATTGCGACAGTGGGCGCAGGTTCTTTCGGCCGCGACGGGGGCATTGGTGCGACCGGTGCTCGACGAACCTCGGCGGTAGTACGGGTTGTTTCCTTCGCGTTGGCTGTGCCCGGTGCTTTCGATCCCGTTGCCGGGCGCGCTGTTTTCCGCGCTTCCCTAGCGATAGGCGGGACCGGCACGCGCGGCGCTTCCAGCGCGCGCAGCATGCTCGACGCCGCATCGGCTCCGCTGCTTGCCGATGCAGCCGAACCGGACGCCACCGCGCCCGCACTCGCGGCAGCAGAATCAGACGCCGCCGGCGGCTTGAACGCCGGCGACACACCTGTCACCGATGCGGGCAGCGCCACGTCCACCGGGCTTTGCGCGTCCCCGATCACGGGTGCGCCCGCATCTTCCGTCGCCGATGCCGCTGCAGCCACGGCCGCCGCTTCCGCACCCAGTTTCAGCCGGTCGACGAGATAATAATCGAGCGCTTTGCGCGTGATCGGACCTGCCGATTCCGCACCCCAGCCGCCGTTTTCCACGATCAGCGCAACCGCGATAGTCGGATGATCCACCGGTGCGAACGCGATAAACAACGCGTGATCACGCAAACGTTCCGCTATCGCGTTGTGCGAATAATTCACGCCTTGCAGCGAATAAACCTGCGCCGTACCGGTTTTGCCGGCTGCCTGATAGGGCGCGCCGCGGAAGATCTTGGCGCCCGTACCGGTGGTCACCACACCTTCCATCGCGCGCTTGATGAAATCGACGTCCGCCTGCTTGACGGCGATCTTGTCGCTCGGGTCGCGCACGGTAACGCGGATCGCCTTGGTGATCGGATTCTCGACTTCCTTGACCAGATGCGGCTTCATGACCACGCCGTTGTTCGCGAGCGTCGCAGTGGCGTGTGCGAGTTGCAGGATCGTGAACGAGTTATAACCCTGCCCGATACCCAGGCTGATCGTCTCGCCTTCATACCAGCGCTGCTGTTCCGGCTTCCGGTATGCCTTCTTTTTCCACTCGGTGGACGGCAGGATGCCGCGCGCTTCACCGTTGATATCAATACCCGTGATCTGGCCGAATCCCCATGGTTTCATGAAGCCGGCTATTGCGTTCACGCCAAGATCGTGCGCCAGCATGTAGAAATAGGTGTCGTTGGAGACCATGATCGCGCGGTTCATGTCGACCCAGCCCTGACCCGCGCGCACGTCGTTGCGGAAGGTGTGGCCGCCGAACGTGTACGAACCCGGGTCCTGGAAACCCAAACTGGTCGTGCGTTTATGCAGCGTCAGCGCGGCAAGCGCCATGAACGGCTTGTAGGTCGAGCCGGGCGGATAGGTGCCGTGCAGAGGCCGGTTCAGCAGCGGGTGATCGGGTGAATTGTTGAGGGAATCCCAAGTCTGCTGGTCGATGCCGTCGACGAACGAATTCAGGTCGAAACTGGGCGCCGATACGAACGCGAGCACATCGCCCGTTGCGGGTTCGATAGCCACCAGCGCACCGCGCTTGCCCGCGAATGCCTGCTCGGCGATTTGCTGTAAGCCGATATCCAGCGACAACACCAAGTTGTTCCCCGGCGTGGCCTGCGTGCGCAACAGTGTGCGCACTGGCCGGCCGGCCGCAGTGACTTCCACTTCCTCAAAGCCGGTTAGGCCATGCAGCTCGGTTTCGTAGCTCTGCTCCACACCGATCTTGCCGATGTAGTCCGTGCCCTTGTAGTTGTTCGCGTCCAGACGCGGATCGTAGTGATCGGTGTCGGCGTCGTTCTGGTCGCTCGCTTCGTCGATACGTTCCTGATCGCGCTGCGAAATCCGTCCGATATAGCCGATCACATGCGCCGCTGTGGGCCCAAGGGGGTATTGCCTGAACAGCCGCGCGCGTACTTCCACGCCCGGAAAGCGGTACCGCTGAGCGGTAAAACGGGCGACTTCTTCGTCGGTGAGGCGGGTACGGATTGGCAGGCTCTCGAAATTCTTCGAGTCTTCCAGCAGCTTCTTAAAACGCCGCCGGTTGCGCTGATCGACGGGAATCACGGTCGCGATGCGGTCGATTTCATCGTCGAGCGTGGTGTCGATCTTCGATGGCGTGATTTCCAGCGTGTAAGCCGAATAGTTCTTCGCCAGCACCACGCCGTTGCGGTCGGTGATGATGCCGCGGTTCGGCACGATGGGCGCGACCGAGATGCGGTTTTCATCGGCTTGCAGCGAGTATTTGCTGAAATGCCAGACCTGCAGATACAGGAACCGCACGCCGATCAGCCCGAAACAGACGAACACGAACAGGCCGGCGGCAGCCACACGCAGGCGAAACTTCGATAACTGTTGTTCGGTGTTCTGAAATTCGGTCATGCAATGTTCGCGGGGACACCACGTGTGTAGCGTATACAGCGTGCAGCGGTTGAGGCAGACGCTTAACTAAACTCAGATTGGCCGCGTGTCGTCGGGATCGGTGGCGCGGCGCTGCGGAATCAACAACAGGAAACTCGCTACCGGCCACAAAATGACCTCCACGAACCCGTCGATCAGATACCCCCAGCCGGGAAACGCCGCGCCAGTGAGCAGGCGGATCACGAACGGCACGATTTGCGCGCCAATCAGCAACGGCGCGACCACGAACGTTTGCACGGGCAGGGACATCCACAATACGCGCCTGTGAATGGTGATGGCGCCATACGACAACAGCGTATACGCGAGCGCGTGCTCACCGAGCAGACTGGCATTGTGAACGTCCATGAGCATGCCGAGCATGAACGCGATACCCATGCCCACGCGACGCGGCTGATGGACGTTCCAGAACAGCAGCACGACCGCGACGAAATCCGGGATGCCAAAGGTCCTGCCCCAGGGCATCAGGTTCAACAGGAACGCGGCGGCCAGACTGAACGTAATGAAGTACGGATTGACCGGCTGCAGGATGTATTGCGGACGGTTCATGGTGCTGCTCCGGGCGCGGGCTTGACGGCAGGTTCAGCTTTCCTGGCGTGCCCGGATTTTTCCGCTTTCTTCGCGCTAGCGGGTTCGGTTTTCTTTACTGCCGCGGGCGGTTCGGGTTTTTTCGCGGCGGGCGCACTCGCCGCAGCCGCAAGGGCAGCCCCGCTATCGCTTTTCGCCGGCGCTGTCGCTTTGCCCTTTTTCCCCTTATTGTCCTTCGCGTCCTTGGCCGCGGCAGCTTCCTCGGCTTCTTTAGGATTCGGCGGCTGATTGACCTCGTAATGCAGCACGAGCAACTGGTGCGCACCGCGGACCGGCGCGATCGGCAGACAGACTACGCGAGCAAAGGCGGTATCCGCTTGTTTATCGACGCGCACTACCTTCGCCACCGGCAATCCTGGCGGATAAATGCCGTCCAGGCCGCTGGTCAGGAGTTCGTCGCCGGTTTGCACGTCGGCGCTGATTGGCACGAAACGCAGATCAAGCGTGTCGCCCTTCGGCGTGCCGTAGATCACGCTGCGCAATCCGGTTCGCACGATCTGCACGGGCACGGCCTCGTCTTTATCGGAAAGCAGCGTGACTTCCGATTGCAGCGGGAACACACGCGTCACCTGCCCGATAACGCCGTCTTCGTTGACCACAGGCGCGCCGTTCTGGATGCCTTGCTGCGCACCTTTGCCAATGACGACTTTTTGGGTGAAAGGATCGCGGGTGTCGTACTGGACTTCGACAGGCGTGGTTTGCGTGCTGGCGGCGCGCGAGCCGAGCTGGAGCAGCGCGCGAAGATGCGCGTTTTCGGCGTTGAGCTGGGCGGCATCGCCCGCTTTCACCGACAATTCGAGGTTCTTTTCTTTCAGTTTGGTGTTTTCATTGCGCAGGGTTGCGCTGGTGACGGCCAGATCAACCGTGCCCATGAAAATGTCGCGCGGCACGAGCGCCGCGCGCTGCAGCGGATACAAACCCGCTCCCAGCAGGCCGCGCACGATCTCGAGCGTGTTGAAGCGTGCGTCGGAAATCAGCAGGGCAAGGGCAAGTACCACGAAGAAGATCAATCGCGCGAGAGCGGATGGACCTTGCTTAAAAAGTGGCGGCGGACTGTATTCCATGGTCGGCGCCGAGGGCGTGATCGGTTGGTTCGATACTGCGGGTCAGCATGGTGGCGCGGCCCTGCCCAACGCTGTTCGCCGCGGCCCGGACCAGGCCGGACCACTTGAACCATTGCGCAAGTCGCATACTTCGCGCACGTCGCCGTTGCTGCATTAAGCGAGTGCGTGCTGTTGGCGCCTTAGTGAAAGGCGTCAAGGCTTACTCGTAGGAGAAGATACTGCCGAGCTTGTCCATGCGTTCGAGCGCCATGCCCGAACCGCGTACGACGCACGTCAGCGGATCTTCAGCGACGAGCACCGGCAAGCCGGTCTCTTCCGCCAGCAGCCGGTCAAGATCGCGCAGCAACGCGCCACCGCCCGTCAGCATCATGCCGCGCTCGGCAATGTCGGCGCCCAGTTCCGGCGGCGTCTGTTCCAGCGCGATTTTCACCGACGACACGATCTGGTTCAGCGGATCGGTCAGTGCTTCGAGAATTTCGTTGCTCGAAATGGTGAAGCTGCGCGGAATGCCTTCCGATAGGTTACGGCCCTTGACTTCCATCTCCTTAACCTCGGAGCCCGGAAAAGCCGAACCGATTTCCTTCTTGATTGCTTCAGCCGTCTGTTCGCCGATCAACATGCCGTAATTACGACGGATGTAATTGACGATGGCTTCGTCGAACTTGTCGCCGCCCACGCGCACCGAACCCTTGTACACGATACCGCCGAGCGAAATCACGCCCACTTCGGTCGTGCCGCCGCCGATATCGACGACCATGGAGCCCGTTGCCTCGGACACCGGCAAACCGGCGCCGATGGCCGCAGCCATGGGTTCTTCGATCAGATACACCTGCGACGCACCGGCGCCGTGCGCTGCTTCCTTGATCGCGCGGCGTTCGACCTGGGTCGAACCGCACGGCACGCAGATGATGATGCGCGGCGAAGGCGAGAACATACGCGATTCGTGCGCAGTCTTGATGAACTGCTTGATCATCTGTTCCGTGACGGTGAAGTCGGCGATAACGCCGTCCTTCATAGGCCGGATTGCTTCAACGTTACCCGGCACCTTGCCAAGCATCTGCTTCGCTTCGCGACCGACGGCCTGAATGGTTTTCTTGCCATTCGGACCGCCTTCCTGGCGAATGGAGACCACCGACGGCTCGTCAAGGACGATGCCCTTGCCCCGCATGTAGATGAGCGTGTTGGCGGTGCCGAGATCAATCGCCAGATCGTTTGAAAAGTAGCTGCGCAAAAAACCGAACATTCAAAATCCTGTTTCGCTGGGAGCCGTGCCTCGCTTCGAGCGCCGAAGGACGGCAGCGGAAAAAATGACACCCTGCAGCGGGGACCCATTTTCTGGCCACGCAAATTGCAAAACTGCGAAGAAATTTACCGGAGGATGCAAGCGAACCAGGCGCGCACTTCTCTGAAAAATCTGTAACTAAGAAGTAGGCCGCTGGTAAGTCGATCCGGATTTGGGTCGTACGCGTAATGATACCTTATAATTTTGGGGTGTTCGAAGGATAAAGGACGGTACATTTTGCCATCGTCAAGCCTGCTTTTTAGGGCTCCTTTATCTCGAATTGCAGTCGCGCTATTTGTCAGCGTGTAAGTCGAAAAAAAACCGGTGATCGAATGTCTCTGAACCTAACCGATGTAAAACGCATTGCGCACCTCGCGCGGCTCGAATTGCCCGAGCACGAGGCCGAACCCACGCTTGCGCGACTGAACGACTTCTTCGGTCTCGTCGAGCAAATGCAGGCCGTGGATACTACGGATATCGAACCGCTTGCTTACCCGATCAAACAGATCGAGAAAGTCGAACTGCGTTTGCGAAACGATGTTGTTACAGAGCACGTAAACCGCGAAGAGTTCCAACGCCCCGCGCCTGCCGTGCGCGACGGGCTGTATCTCGTGCCCAAGGTGATCGAGTAAGTGTCGTGCTTTGAGACAGCCCCTCCGAGGCAACGTATTTGAGGCAATATATACGCACGAAAACAAAAAGGCGCACGGTACCCGATACTCGGCACCCGTCAGGAAGAACGCAATGCATCAAAAAAGCTTGACCGAACTGCGCGCGGCACTTGACGCAAAGACCCTCTCCGCCGTCGAACTTGCGCAGCTCTTTTTGCAGCGCATCGATGCAGCCAAGGATCTCAACGCATTTATCAGTGTCGACCATGACCTCACGCTCGAGCAGGCTAAAGCGGCGGATGCGCTGATCGCCAAAGGTGCAGCGGACGTGCTGACCGGCCTGCTGATCGCGCATAAGGACGTGTTTGTCACGCGCGGCGGGACCTCCACGGCCGGCTCGAAAATGCTCGCCAATTACGCGAGCCCGTTCGATGCCACCGTTGTCGAACACCTCAAGAATGCAGGCGTGGTGATGCTCGGCAAGACCAATATGGACGAATTTGCGATGGGTTCGTCGAACGAGAATTCGTATTTCGGCCCGGTCAAGAATCCCTGGGATCTGAAAGCTGTTCCGGGTGGATCGTCGGGCGGCTCGGCCGCCGCGGTTGCCGCACGCCTCGCGCCGGCTGCCACCGGCACGGACACCGGTGGTTCGATTCGCCAGCCCGCGTCGTTTACCGGCATTACCGGAATCAAGCCAACGTATGGCCGCGTTTCGCGTTACGGCATGATCGCGTTCGCGTCCTCGCTCGATCAGGGTGGACCCATGGCCCGCAGCGCCTCGGACTGTGCGTTGTTGCTCAACGCCATTGCGTCGTTCGACCCGCGCGACTCGACCAGCCTGCAGCGCGAGGACGAAGACTACACGCGCTATATCGGCCAGAACTGGTCCGGCACGGACGCGGCCAAACCGCTCGCCGGTTTGCGCATCGGCTTGCCGAAAGAATTCTTCGGTGAGGGATTGAGCGCCGAAGTGCGCAGCGCGATCGATACGGCCCTGAAGCAATACGAAGCGCTGGGCGCGACGCTGGTCGAGGTCTCGCTGCCAAAGACCGAGCTGTCCATTCCGGTGTACTACATCATCGCACCGGCTGAAGCATCGTCGAACCTGTCGCGTTTCGATGGCGTGCGCTACGGGCATCGCGCGGCTGAATATACCGATCTTCTCGATATGTACAAGAAGTCGCGTGCCGAAGGTTTCGGACCGGAAGTGAAGCGCCGGATATTGGTGGGCGCATACGTGCTGTCGCACGGTTATTACGACGCGTATTACCTTCAGGCGCAGAAAATCCGTCGCATCATCGCGCAGGATTTCCAGGAAGCATTCAATCACTGTGAAGTGATCATGGGACCCGTGGCACCGTCGGTGGCATGGAATCTCGGCGAAAAAGCCGATGATCCCGTCCAGATGTATCTCGCCGATATCTACACGCTGTCGATCAGCCTCGCCGGCTTGCCAGGCATGAGCGTGCCCTGCGGTTTTGGCGCTGCGGGCAGCGCGCATGCCACACGGCCGGTTGGCTTGCAAATCATTGGCAACTATTTCAACGAAGCCCGGTTGCTCCAGGTCGCCGACGCGTTTCAGCGCGCGACAGACTGGCACGTGCAATCACCGGCAGGAGTATGAGTATGGGTAAGCAATGGGAAGTCGTTATAGGTCTAGAGACGCACGCGCAGTTATCGACCGTCTCCAAGATTTTCTCGGGTGCGCCCACGCAGTTTGGCGCTGAGCCGAACACGCAGGCGTGTCCCGTCGATCTGGCGTTACCGGGTTCGTTGCCTGTGATGAACCGTGGCGCTGTCGAGCGCGCGATTCGCCTTGGCCTCGCCATCGGCGCGACCATTTCACCGCGCAGCATTTTCGCCCGCAAGAATTATTTCTACCCTGATCTGCCGAAGGGTTATCAGATCAGCCAGTTCGAGATTCCGGTCGTGCAGGGCGGTAGCGTCACGATCCAGGTTCCGGCCAACGAAAAAGCCGGCACGGCCGCTTACGAAAAGACCGTCAATCTGACGCGCGCGCATCTGGAAGAGGACGCCGGCAAGTCGCGGCACGAAGACTTCGCGGGCATAACAGGTATCGACTTGAATCGGGCCGGCACGCCGTTGCTCGAAATTGTGACGGAACCTGAAATACACAGCGCCGCCGAAGCCGTGGCCTATGCCAAAAGCCTGCACAGTCTCGTGCAATGGCTCGGTATCTGCGACGGCAATATGCAGGAAGGCTCATTCCGTTGCGACGCGAACGTCTCCGTGCGCCCGGTCGGTGAGGCCGAATTCGGCACGCGCGCCGAGATCAAGAACCTGAACTCGTTCCGTTTTCTCGAAGAAGCCATTCAGTACGAATTGCGCCGGCAGATCGAGTTGATCGAAGACGGCGGGACGGTCGTGCAGGAAACGCGTCTCTACGATCCCGACAAGCGCGAAACGCGTTCCATGCGCAGCAAGGAAGATGCGCACGATTACCGCTATTTCCCTGATCCCGACCTGATGCCGCTCGTGATCGATGAAGCCTGGATCGCGCGGGTTCGCAGCGAATTGCCTGAATTGCCCGAAGCCATGCAGACACGTTTCGTCGAGCAATACGCTTTAACGCCGTATGACGCCGCGGGGTTGACGTCGTCGAAGGCAATGTCGGCGTATTTCGAACGGGTTGTTGCCATGGTGGGTCCGGCGCATGCGAAGCTCGCGGCCAACTGGCTGATGGGCGAAGTGTCGTCGCAGCTGAACCGCGATTCGCTGGATATTGCTGACTCGCCGGTGTCTCCCGCGCAGCTTGGGCTTGTGATTCAGCGCGTGGCCGACGGCACGATCTCGAACAAGATTGCCAAGGATATCTTCCAGGCGATCTGGGAAGAGAAAACCACCGCCGACACCGCCGCCGACCGGATTATTGAAGCGAAGGGGTTGAAGCAGATCTCGGATACGGGCGCGCTGGAAGCGATCATCGACGAAGTGATGGCCGCGAATCAGAAGTCCGTCAACGAGTACCGCTCGGGCAAGGAGAAGGCGTTTAACGCGCTGATCGGCCAGGCGATGAAAGCGACGAAGGGCAAGGCGAATCCGCAGCAAGTCAACGAGCTTTTGAAGAAGAAACTATCCTCTTGAGCTGACGGCTAGACTATTCGCGGGTTGCTGCCGGCTCCTGTCTGGCAGCAACCCTTTCTTTTATCAACGGGGGGACGCACGCGTGGCCAAAAAACCTGAGCTTGACGATTATCGCGTGCCGTATTTTGAAGGCAAGAAGATCAAGCCGTTTGACCTGGCTTCCATCGACACCGCGTCGAAGCCGTTTTCGGCCGGCGCGAAAGACGCGGATCGCGAGCGTCTGAGCGAGTTGAGCACAGCACTCGATGTCCTGCAGGAAAAGTTGCACGCAGGATGCTCGCATCGCATCCTGCTCATCCTGCAAGGCATGGATACGAGCGGCAAGGACGGCACGGTTCGCGGTGTCTTTCACGAAGTCGATCCGCTCGGTTTGCGGGTCGTGCCGTTTAAGGCGCCTTCCGAAACCGAAGCCACGCACGATTTTCTGTGGCGCGTTCATTCGCAGGTTCCGGCTGCCGGCGAGTTCGCCATTTTCAACCGCAGCCAGTATGAAGACGTACTGGTGCCGCGCGTGCTGAAACAGATCGATCAGGAAGGGTGGGAGCGCCGCTACCGGCAGATTCGCGCCTTCGAAGCGATGCTTGCCGAAAACGGCACGATGATCGTGAAGTGCTTTTTGCATATATCGAAGGACGAGCAGAAGGTGCGTTTGCAGGCGCGTATCGACAATCCCGAGAAGCACTGGAAGTTCGATCCATCGGATCTCGATGCCCGCAAACTCTGGGACGATTATCGCCTGGCTTATGAAGACGCCCTTGGGGCAACATCGACGGACATTGCGCCGTGGTACGTGATTCCCGCTGATTCAAAGACGCACCGCAACGTGATGGTTGGGGAGTTGATGGTGCGCACACTGCAGGGTTTGAAGCTCGAATATCCGCCGGCGAAAGAGTCGCTGAAAGGGATCAAGGTCGAGTAGTTCATCAACATACAAGGATGCTTCATGTTTCGTGTCATCACCGCTAATTTGAACGGCATTCGGTCGGCCGCCAAGAAGGGATTCTTCGACTGGTTTGGCGAGCAGGATGCTGACGTTGTCTGCGTACAGGAAATCAAGTGCTCGCAAGACGATCTCACGCCGGAATTTCTCGCGCCGTACGGCTTTCAGGGTTATTTCCAGCACGCAGTGAAAAAGGGATATTCCGGCGCGGGGCTTTATACGAAGCACGAGCCGGATGAAGTGATCATCGGATTCGGCAGTGAGGAATTCGATCCGGAAGGGCGTTATGTAGAAGCGCGCTTTGGGGATTTATCGGTGATCTCGGTGTATGTGCCTTCGGGGTCCAGCGGGGAAGAACGGCAGCAGGCCAAATACCGTTTCATGGGCGAGTTCATGCCGCATTTGGAGAAACTGGCCAAAAAGCGCGAAGTGATCTTGTGCGGCGACGTGAATATTGTGCACAAGGAAATCGACATCAAGAACTGGAAGAGCAATCAGAAGAACTCGGGTTGCCTGCTGGAAGAGCGCACGTGGCTCACGCAACTCTTCGACGAAAAAGCGTATGTGGATGTCTTCAGAACGCTGGACCAGCGGCCCGAGCAATATACGTGGTGGAGCAATCGCGGTCAGGCTTACGCGAAGAACGTCGGGTGGCGGATTGATTACCAGATCGCGACGAAGGGCGTTGCGGACACTGCGGCGGTGACTTCCGTTTTTCGCGATATCAAGTTCAGCGACCACGCGCCGCTGATCATTGACTACGACTGGAAGATTTAGGTCGCTTGCACCGGCGGACGGGGAGGTGGGTGATGGCCGCCGGTGTCTGTGGCCGGGCCATGTTCGGCTGGTGCTTTCGGTGTTAGTGGTCGGGGCAAAGCGGGTTGGCGCCAAGGCTCATGGCATACGGTCGAGGCCGCGCATCTGGAGTTGGTGCTCGGCAAAAAAGGCACCGCGTAGCGCTAGTCGCACTTGCACAACTTTGGAATCAGAATGCATGCCGTATCCGACCATCATCCCAATTTGCGAGGGGCTGACAGTGGGACTCTGGTCGTTCAAACCGACAAACTGTGCGCTGATCGTGCCGCCGTGATATCTCGAGTAGTCGATTTCGCTGTACAACGTTGTGCGTTTCGACAACCGGTAGCCGATAGCCAGCTGATATTGCTGGACGGACCCATCGAATGACGTTGTATATCCGGACTGACGTGTCCACCAGCCATTGATTGCGACGGTGAATGCAGCCATGAAATCGTAACTTAGCCCGGTGAAAATTATCCTCCGCCTGCTAAACCCTCCGGGAATATTCGGATCGACGGTTTGGATTAGTCCGAGACCAGCCAGATCAGTGGGACTGAACGGTCCATTTTCGAACGAGGTGAAATTATTATCGCGCCTGTTCTGGATATAGCCCGCGGTAAAGATGAATTTCCCAAGATCAAGCTGACCGCCAAAAGTATAAATAGATCAAACTTTCCGTCGGTGTCGTCGTCCTTGCTTCGCAGAAAAGATGCACTCACCTTCATCGGACCTTGAGCGGGTACATAAGCCAGAGACGCACCGAGCTGACTTCCCCGACTTATCGAGCCGGTCTGATCGCCCAGCGCGTATCGAGTTGACCCTGAACAATTGGTTTTGGCGGCGAGCGGTCTAATCGCTAGGCTCACACGCGAGCGGCCGGGTTCAGGCAGAGCCAGCATAAAGGCGTAAAAAAACCGCGGCTTCCCGAGGATCATTCGCAGGTTGTGGCCCGCGCCGCACAGT
>CALNPU010000016.1 GCA_940588625.1 uncultured Caballeronia sp. | reverse complement strand
CCACGTCTGCTCGTCTTCCGAAGGCATCGGACGACGAGGTAGGGAATCGCTTGGCGTTCCCCTTTTAGTCATCTGATCGCGATCAAATTGCTCATGCGAAAAAGTTAACAAAACTTTCGAAAGTAAACGAGAAACTTGTGGCTAACCGAAAGGCCGCCAGCACCAGGTACCCACGAGTTTTGAGTTTGGTTACTTTTGTGTTCACCAAATCAAATTTTCTGGACGATTTGTCGAATTCCGGTCCGACCCCGGGTCCGACCGTTCGTCTGTGCAGTGAGGGTAACCTGGACCCCCCCGAGTTTGGTGGAGGCTCGGACTCTTGAGAGAATGGAGCCGCGAACAAGTCGAACCAGTTTTCTGCCGAGGTCCGGGAACGTGCAGTCCGCATGGTACGAGAGCATCGCGACGAGTATCCGTCACAGTGGGCGGCGATCGAATCCATCGCCCCCAAGATCGGCTGCACGAGCCAGACATTGCTGAAGTGGATCGAACGTGAAGTGTCGATGGCGGTCAGGAACCGCGCAAGCCCGGCACCGACACCTTTCCCAGCCTTCCTCCATGTCGTGCGAGATCGGCGTGAGGTCGGGTTGATCAGCACCCTTTCCGGCACCGGTTCGGCGTCCGGATAACGCTCATTGTGAGCAAAACCGAAGATCACGACCTGCAAATCCACGCCGATCTGCGGCGCGGCAAGCCCGGCACCGTTTGTGTGGCGCATGGCGTCGAACATGTCCTCAACAAGAGCATGCAGCTCGAGGGTATCGAAATGGTCGACCGGCTCCACAATACGCAACAAACGCGGATCGCCCATTTTGAGGATTTCGCGAATCATGGGGTTTCTCCCTCCAAAAGCTTGCGCATACCATCTTCGTCGAGCACTGGGACGCCGAGTTCCTCGGCCTTCACGAGCTTGCTGCCCGCCTCCGCCCCGGCCACTAAGTAATCCGTCTTCTTCGACACCGATCCCGCCACTTTCGCGCCCGCCGCCTCCAGCATCTCCTTCGCGTCTTCGCGGGACAGATTAGGCAGCGTGCCGGTGAGCACGACCGTCTTGCTGGCGAGCACGCCCTGCGGCGCCTTCGGCCCGGGCGGGCCTTCGGGCCAGGTCACCTTACCCGGCGCGCGCAACTGCTCGATCACCATCTGGTTATGCGCTTCGCTGAAAAAATTGTGCAGCGACTCGGCCACGACCGGGCCAACGTCGTTCACTTCTAGCAATTCCTCGACGCTAGCCGCCATGATCGGATCAAGCGAGCCGAAATGCTTGGCCAGGTCTTTCGCGGTGGATTCCCCGACGTGACGAATACCGAGCGCGTAAAGAAAGCGCGGCAAGGTGGTTTGCTTCGCTTTTTCGAGAGAATCGTACAGATTCTGGGCGGATTTATCGGCGAAACGGTCCAGCGCCGCGAGCATTGCCACGCCGAGATTGAACAGGTCCGCAGGCGTGCGCACGATATTCTGCTCGACCAGTTGGTCAATGATCTTCTCACCCAGTCCGTCGATATCCAGCGCGCGCCGTTGCGCAAAATGCCACAACGCCTGCTTGCGTTGCGCGGGACAGATGAGTCCGCCTGTGCAACGGGCAATGGCCTCGTCAGGCAGCCTTTCGATCTTCGATCCGCAGACCGGGCACTCAGTCAGCATCACGAACTCGCGGGCATTATCCGGACGCCGGTCGAGAATCGCGCCGACCACTTCGGGGATGACATCGCCGGCACGCCGCACGATCACCGTATCGCCAATACGGATGTCCTTACGCCGCACCTCGTCCTCGTTATGCAGCGTCGCATTCGTTACCGTCGCGCCGCCGACGAACACAGGCGTGAGCCGCGCGACCGGCGTAATGGCGCCCGTACGGCCGACCTGGACGTCGATGGCAAGCAACTGCGTGAGCGCTTCCTGCGCGGGAAACTTGTGCGCGAGCGCGAAGCGCGGTGCGCGCGAAACAAAACCCAGCTTGTCCTGCTCGTCGCGCTGGTTGACCTTGTAGACCACGCCGTCGATGTCATACGGCAAACCGTCGCGTTTCTCGCCCGTTTTGCGGAAGCATTCGAGCAGGCCTTCAGCGCCTTGCACCACACCGCGCTCGGCGTTGACCGGCAGGCCCATTTCCTTGTACCAGTCGAGCAGCGCCGAATGCGACGCCGGCATCTCCGCGCCTTCCAGCACGCCAATGCCATAAGCGAAAAACGACAACTGGCGCTGCGCGGTCATCTTGGGATCGAGTTGGCGCAAACCGCCGGCCGCTGCGTTACGCGGATTCGCAAACTCGCGTTGTTCAGCCGCGCGTTGCTGCGCGTTGATCTTCTCAAAATCGCGCTTGAACATGAGCACTTCGCCGCGCACATCGAGCCGCTTCGGTATGTTCTTGCCCTTGAGTTTCAGGGGAATGGAAGGAATGGTACGGACGTTTTCCGTCACCTCTTCGCCCGTCGCACCGTCGCCGCGTGTGGCTGCCTGAACGAAGATGCCGTCGTCATAACGCAGGGAAATGGCAAGCCCGTCGAATTTCAGTTCGCATGCGTATTCCACGGGTGTGTGGCCGAGCGTGTCGGCGACCCGTTTATCGAACGCAATAATGTCTTCGTCCGCGAAACCGTTGTTCAGCGAGAGCATGGGCACGTCGTGCGTGACCGGCTGAAAACCCGTGGCGACCTGGCCGCCGACGCGTTGCGTGGGGGAGTCAGGCGTGATCAGTTCGAGCTGATCGGTCTCGATCTGCTGCAGTTCCTTGAACAGGACGTCGTATTCGGCGTCCGGCAAATCCGACTGATCGAGCACGTAATACGCGTAATTGGCGCGCTCGAGCTCCGTGCGCAGCCAGGCGGCGCGCTCAGCCGACTGCTTCGCGCTGGCGATGGGCGCGCCATGCACGGCAGCACCAGCGGAGACAGCGGAATCAGCTTTGGCAGCGGCTTTCGGTTTGGCAGACATAGCGGCAGAACAGACTAGAAAGTTAGAAGAAACCTGACCGCTTGATTGTCTCAGAGATCGGCTGTTCGTGGCATCGGGCGTTTAGTCGATGCCTTACGAAATCGCTAACTGTCCAACGGCCGCCGCCGTAAGGTCCTACTGGCTGAACAAGCGCCGCGTGGCGGGGGAGCCTGCCGGAATACCGGCCTGTTCGAGCTTCGCGTACAGCGTCATCAACTGCTTTTCAATAGCCAGCAGCGACGATTCCGGCAACGGCCGGCGCTGGTCGTCCACCACACGCGCGCCAATGCGCTCGGAGAGCGACTTGGCGTAATCGCACATCAGGCCGAACGGCAGAATGTCCTCGTCGGCCACGGGCACGTCCAGCACGAGCGTGATCATCTGGCCGCCCTTGTACGTCAGGTCGTCGCGCAGGAAGTTGGTATCGCCGAAAAGCAGCATGAACACCGGGTTCCGGCGTGCATCGAGCTTGACGAAACGCGTGCCGTCGCGCGACAGCAGCAAGCCATCCTGCGAGGCCACCGCCTGCACGTAGTTGGCTGACCACGGCGCGCCATCGGAGAGGATGTTGATCGACAACTGCGCGTCGCATTGAGCCGCGAACGCGTCGAGTTCGCGCGCCATGCCGACCGTTTCCAGCATGTCGGGAAACTCGGGGGAACCGTCAATACTGTCGGCGAACCGCTGCACGCCCGTGACGAACTCCGAGAATTCCAGTTCGTTCAGCGGGCCGCCGCGATTGGCCAGTTGCGCCGCTGCGCGCAGCTCTTCATAACGCGCGCCGTTCTTGAGCAATTCCCAGGTCGTACCGCCCTCCGGCTTGCCTTCTATGTGCATGGGTTTGGCGCCCGCGCGGCGCAGTTTCTGCGCGCTTGGAATCAGCTTTTCGCCTGCTATGGGGGCAAGCAAACGGATCGGCACCACGCAATCGATCCGCCGATCCACAATAGCCGGCGGCGCCGATGAAATCGTGGTCGCGGCGGGCAAAACGGGTTCGTCATCGGCGGCGAGAATGGGCGCCACGGGTGACGATTGCGGCTCCGGGAAATCGCCATTGACCGAGGTCGATTCAGCCTGGAGATCGACTGCGGTATCGACCGGCGCTACCGTAGACAGCGGCGCACCGCCGAAACTCGGCTCCACCCGCGTGTCCGGTGCATCGCCCTCGCCGCCCATGGCGGGTTCACGCCGCACCGGGCGTGTCGGTTCAATGAACGGCGGCTCCTCGTCGGCGTCGTTGCGCGCAAGCGACTCCGCTGCTTCGTCAGGCATCGGGCGCGGCATCTTGCGGCGCACTTTGGTGCCCTGCCACGCGTTATAAACCACCACGCCGCCTACCACCACGGCACCGGCTCCAATCAACCCGAGTGTCAACTCGTCCATTCACTCCCCGTCCATTCTTTTCTGGTTGCGCTCTCGGCGCGCCTGGCGGCGCTATTGAGGCATCCGGCGCTCGATTGAGCACTTGTTGGGCTTACGCTGCGCGATCTGCGCCCCACGCGTTGCGAATGTTGCATCTGGACTGCGTGGGTCACTCCGCGCCTGCGCGCCAGAACAGAACGGGCTTCCCAGGCCCGTTCTCCATACTATCTTGCTGTCCGTTCTAAAAAAACGCCCGGCTAAACCAAACGTTCAAGCATTCTGGGCGAAACCTGCCGCGGATTCCATATCCACAGCAACAATCCGCGAAACGCCCTGTTCCTGCATCGTCACGCCGATCAGTTGTTGAGCCATTTCCATTGCGATCTTGTTATGCGAGATGAAGAGGAACTGTGTCTTCTCCGACATCGCCCGCACCAGGTTCGCAAAGCGTTCCGTGTTGGCGTCGTCGAGTGGCGCGTCCACTTCGTCCAGCAGACAGAACGGCGCCGGATTCAACTGGAACATCGCAAACACGAGCGCGGTGGCGGTCAGGGCCTTTTCGCCGCCCGACAGCAAGTGAATGGTCGAATTCTTCTTGCCCGGCGGTTGTGCGAGCACCTGCACGCCGGCATCGAGGATTTCGTCGCCGCTCATCACGAGTTTCGCCTGACCACCGCCGAAAAGACGCGGGAAAAGCTCGCCGAAATGACGGTTCACTTCGTCGAACGTGCCTTGCAGCAACGCACGCGTTTCCTGGTCGATCTTGTGGATCGCGTCTTCCAGCGTGCCGATGGCGTCGTTCAAATCCGCCGATTGTGCGTCCAGGAACTCCTTGCGCTCGCTGGCTGCGGCGAGTTCGTCGAGCGCGGCCATGTTCACGGCGCCAAGCGCCGCGATCACGTTATTCAGCCGCGTGACTTCGCCCTGCAGATAAGAAGGTTTCAGGTCCGGCGTGAGCTTGGCCTGCAACTCGACTTCATCGACACCGGCAGCCGCCAGTTGCTCGATAAACTGCTCGCCGCTGATGCGCGCCGCCTGTTCCTTCAACTGCAATTCGCTGATCTTGTCGCGCAACGGCTGCAGCGAACGTTCCGCGATGAGCCGCAATTCGTCGGCCTGTCGCAGGCGCGCGGTGAGATCGTCGAGTTCGAGGCGGGCCGAGTGCAACGCCTCTTCCTTGGCTGCGCGCAATTCGAGCGCGTCCTGCAAGCTGTTATGCGCGGTCTGTTCGTTGATCGTTTCGAGTTCGGCACGGGCGTCTTCCAGGGCACTGGCCACGTGTTCGCTCTGATCCTTCGCAGTTTCGATGTTGCGCCGGTATTCGTCGATCTTCGCCGCGAGCCCACGCGCCGCGAAGCTGGCGTCGGTGGCAGCGCGTTCGAGGTCGCGCGCTTCCTGACGGGCATTGGTCAACGCCTCGTCGAGTGCTTCGAACGCCAGTTGATGATCTTCGAAACGCGCCTGCAAGTCGGCGAGTTCGCCGTCGTGGCGCTCAAAATTCGCTTCCGACTCAGCGCGCAACGCACGCTGTTCATCGATTTGTGCGGTGATTTCAGCCAGTTCCTCGCGGATCTGCGTACTGCGCTGCATGTAGCGCTCGTGCGCCTGCGCGAGCTTCAACACATCCATTTGCAATGCATGAACGCGCTGGGTCGCGCGTTCGGCAGAAGAACGGGTGTCCCCAAGACTCGCCGATGCCTGCGTATGCGCCGCTTCCGCTCTCACGGCCGCGGCCTTGGCTTCATCGGCGAGCAGGGCTTGTGCACGCACTTGCTTCGTCAGGTTTTCGATTTCCTGCTGGCGGGCGAGCATGCCGGCCTGTTCGGAGTCGGCGGCGTAAAGCTGCACGCCAACCCGCGTCATTACATGGCCCGCCTTCACCACGTATGCAGCGCCGTCCGGCAATTGCGAACGCGAAGCAAGCGCCTGGGCGATGTCATCGGCGACAAAAACGTTACCCAGCCAGTCGGTCAGTACGGCGCGCAGGCCGGCGTCGTCGATACGGATCAGCGCAAGCAGCGGCCGCAAGCCGGCAGGCGCTTCCTGCGGCCGGCCGGCGTTAGGCGGCGCATAGAACGCCAGTTTGGCTGGCGGAGCGTCGGTCGCGAACGCCTTCACCCAGTCGAGATTCGATACTTCCAGCGCCGCGATCCGCTCACGCAGAACCGACTCCAGCGCCGTTTCCCAACCCGCTTCAATGTGGAGCTTTTTCCACAAGCGCGGCAACGAACCGAGTTCGTGTTTATTGAGCCACGGCTGGATCTTGCCTTCGGTCTGGACGTTTTCCTGCAATTGCTTTAACGCCGCAAGCCGCGCTTCAAGTTGGTGAATCTGCGCGCTTTCGGCCTGCACTTTTTCTTGTGCCGCGCGACGCTCGCCATCCAGACGCGGCAGCGTATCCTCCGCATCGGAGAGACGGGCTTGGGCTTCAGCCAAGATTTCTTCGTGCTCGGCGAGTTGCATGCGCAACTCGCCGAGTTGCGCTTCGTCGGGTGCGTCCAGGCCGCTTGCTTCGCTTTTCAGGCGTTCGTGACGCTGCTGCAATTGCTGCAGTTGCTGATCGGCATTACGCTGATGCGCGGCCTCGAGTTTCAACGCTTGTTCGGTCTGCGCGATACCGCCGCGCTCGGCGTTCAATTCGGTCTGGGCGTCGCGGAAACGCGCCTCGAGCGCAGGCAGTTCGTCGTGTTTCGCGGCAGCCGTTTCTTGCCTAATCGCCGCTTTTTCCTCGCCGATAGCCAGCGCCTTTTCGGCATCCGTGATTTCGCCGCGGGCTTTCTCCGCCTGCATCTGCCACTGTTCGCGCTGAGCGCTCAATGCGGCGATCTGCGCCTGCACCCGATTGCGCGATTCCACGATAAAGCGGATCTCCGCCTCGAGCTTGGCCACCTCCGAGTTCGCTTCGTATAGCGCGCCCTGGGCGCCCTGCATGGCGTCGCTCGCATTGTAGTGCGCCACCCGCAGCGTTTCCAGTTGCGCTTCGACTTTGCGCAGCTTGGCGGTTTGCGCCTCGAGTTCAATCTGCGCGTCGCTGATGGCGCGCTGTTGGCGCTCCGACTCGTTGCCCGCCTCGTTTTTGCGCAACAACCACAGGAGACGCTGTTTTTCCTCGCCTTCGGCCTGCAGCGTCTTGTATTTCGTCGCGACAATAGCCTGGGCCTCGAGCTTTTCCAGATTCGCGCTCAACTCGCGCACGATGTCTTCCACGCGAGTCAGGTTTTCGCGCGTGTCGTGCAGGCGGTTTTCGGTCTCGCGACGGCGTTCCTTGTACTTGGACACACCTGCGGCTTCTTCCAGGAACACGCGCAGTTCTTCGGGTTTCGCCTCGATGATCCGCGCGATCATGCCTTGCCCGATGATCGCGTAGGCGCGTGGCCCGAGGCCTGTGCCCAGGAAGATGTCCTGGATATCGCGGCGGCGGGCCGACAGGTTGTTGATGTAGTAGCTCGAGGTGCCGTCGCGCGTGAGAACGCGCTTCACGGCGATTTCGGCGTAGGTGCCCCACTGGCCGGCAGCGCGGCCGTCGGCGTTATCGAAGATGAGTTCGACGCTGGCGCGGCTACCGGGCTTGCGCGCCGTAGAGCCGTTGAAGATCACGTCCTGCATCGACTCGCCGCGCAGCTCGGAAGCGCGCGATTCGCCGAGCACCCAGCGCACGGCGTCGATGATGTTGGATTTGCCGCAGCCATTCGGGCCCACCACGCCGACAAGCTGGCCTGGGACCTGGAAATGGGTGGGATCGACGAAGGACTTGAAGCCAGCGAGTTTTATCGAGGTCAGACGCACGGCGATATCGCTAATTGAAAAGAATTCGGGAGAACCGGCCGGCGGGCCTCCGAGCCATGATGCTTGTGCGGCAGGAGATAAAACTAACGCCAGTCGAAAACGCTCGGGCGGTGGGTCCGAACTCCGTCGGTTTGAAGCGACGGCGCGCAACCCATGATGCTCTTGCTTGACAGCTTATATATATAACCAACCGCAAGCACACAACCCGGCGAACTATGACAATCGTACCATCGCCCGTCTTGAATTCTTTTGGTTTGCTAACGCAGGGATTTCCGCTCGCAACGAAGGGCCGGCCGGGGGTCTGCCAGGGTCAATGCCGGTCGATTTCGGCTTAGCGGCGGCAGTTGCCCAATGCCGGCGCACTGCAGGAACCGGTCTTCCAGCCCCCCCTCAAAGAGCCAGCAAACCCAACCAGGGGGCGACGGGGGCTATAATTTGAAGTTTGTCGTTTCATCGTCCGCACCCGACTTCGCCGTGAATCCACTTCTCCAGAAACTTTAGTCGTATCCATTCGAAAAGCTGCGCGCGCTATTCAAGGGCGTCACGCCGCGTGCGGATCTGGCGCCGATCAGCTTTGGTATCGGCGAGCCGAAACATGCAACGCTAGCGCTGATCCGCGAGGCCGTCGTCAATGCGATATCCGGTCTCGCGTCCTATCCCGCCACTGCAGGCAGCGAGCCGTTGCGCCAAGCCATAGCCGACTGGACGAAGCAGCGCTGCCCGCCGTCAACGCGGCCACGGAAGTCCTGCACGTCTCCGGCTCGCGCGAAGCCTTGTTCTCGCTGGCGCAAACCGTGATCGACAGCCACAGCACCCGTGAACCACCCGTTGTCGTCTGCCCCAACCCGTTCTATCGGATCTACGAAGGCGCGGCCTTGCTGGCCGGCGCCAAGCCGTACTTCGTGAACAGCAATCCGGCGCGCAGTCTCGCCTGCGACTATGCAGCCGTACCCGACGCCGTCTGGGCACGCACGCAACTGCTCTACGTCTGCTCGCCCGGCAACCCGACCGGGGCCGTGCTGATGCGGAAGACTGGCGCAAGCTATTCGCGCTCTCGGATTGGCACGGTTTCGTGATCGCCTCGGACGAATGCTATTCCGAGATCTATTTCAACGAAGCCACACCACCGCTGGGCGGGCTGGAGGCTGCGCACAAACTTGGCCGCGGTTTCGAACGGCTGGTGATGCTCTCCAGCCTCTCGAAGCGCTCCAACGTGCCCGGCGGCATGCGCTCGGGTTCGTCGCCGGCGATGCATCGATACTCAAGCAATTCCTGCTCTACCGCACCTATCACGGCGCAGTGCTCTCGCCCATCTTCCAGGCGGCGAGTGGCGTGGCGTGGAAAGACGAAGCGCACGTGCGCAACAACCGCGCGCTGTACCTGAAGAAATTCACGACCGTCACGCCCATGCTCGCCGACGTGCTCGATGTCCGCCTGCCCGACACCGCGTTCTACCTTTTACCTGTGGGCAAACGTAGCGCGCACCGGCCTCACCGACACCGAGTTTGCCGCGCGCTTTTACGCCGACTATACTGCAATGGTTTTGCGCCGGGCTCGTGTATCTGGCACGAGACGCCCAAGGCGCACGAATCCCGGCAGCGGTTTCATCCGTATCGCGCTAGTCGTGGATGTCGACGAATGCGTGGAAGGTGCCCGGCGCATCGTCGAGTTCTGCCGCACGCTGGCGCAGTAAATCCCTCCTTAATCACAGCACTCACTTAAGTCACGACCATGTCGCAACAACTTCAGCAGATCATTGATACCGCCTGGGACAACCGCGTCGAGCTGTCGCCGAAAGTGGCCGCAGCCGAGGTGCGCGACGCCGTCGCTCACGCCATCGAGCAACTCGACAAAGGCCTGTTGCGCGTCGCCGAGAAACGGGACGGCGAATGGGTGGTCAATCAATGGCTGAAGAAAGCGGTATTGCTGTCGTTCCGGCTGGAAGACAACGCACCCATGCCGGCTGGCGGTTACAGCCAGTTCTACGACAAAGTGCCGTCGAAGTTCGCGAACTACGCGGTTGAGGATTTCGCTGCGGGCGGCTTTCGCATCGTGCCGCCGGCCATCGCGCGCCGCGGTTCGTTTATCGCGAAGAACGTGGTGTTGATGCCGTCGTACACGAACATCGGCGCCTATGTGGATGAAGGCACGATGGTAGATACGTGGGCTACCGTCGGCTCGTGCGCGCAGATCGGCAAGAACGTGCATTTGTCGGGCGGCGTGGGCATTGGCGGCGTGCTAGAGCCTCTGCAGGCGAACCCGGTGATCATTGAAGACAACTGCTTCATCGGTGCGCGTTCGGAAGTGGTGGAAGGCGTGATCGTGGAAGAGAAATCGGTCATCTCCATGGGCGTGTATCTCGGCCAGAGCACCAAAATTTACGACCGCGAAACCGGTTCGGTCACGTATGGCCGCATTCCGGCGGGCTCGGTGGTGGTCGCGGGCAACTTGCCTTCGAAGGACGGTTCGCACAGCCTGTACTGCGCGGTGATCGTGAAGAAGGTGGACGCGAAGACGCGCGCCAAGGTTGGCCTGAACGAGCTGCTGCGAGGCGATTGATCCATGGCCGCGAAAAAGATCGTCGTGTATGGGATTCCGAATTGCGACACCGTGAAAAAAGCACGCGTGTGGCTGGAAGAACATGACGTGCCGTTCGAATTCCACGACTTCAAGAAAGCTGGGGTATCGACGGCCTTGTTGCAGGACTGGTTGAAGGACGTCACGCTCGACGAACTGATCAACCGGCGCGGCACGACCTGGCGTGGTCCGGACACCCACCTCCACGGCAGGCGCGATCACGTTGATGATCCATAAGCCGTCGATCATCAAGCGGCCCGTGCTCGTGGTCAACGGCCGCGTGGAATCGCGCGGTTTCGACGCCTAAAAGTACGAATCGCTGTTCGTTTAGAGTCTGGAATTTAAGGGCGGTATTGCTGCCGCTGCCCGATGATGACGGCGCGAATCTTGATCCCTGCCGACCGCCGCGCCGGCATTTTTATTGAAAGTGGCTCGAATCCATGTCCGGCACCCTTCTTCTCTCGGAACAACTCATCGCGCGCGCGTCCGTCACGCCCGACGACCAGCATTGCCAGAACCTGCTGATCGAGCGGTTAGTGGCACTCGGCTTTGAGTGCGAAACGATCACGTCCGGCGACGTCACGAATCTCTGGGCCGTGAAACGCGGCACGGACGGCACGGACGGCAAGTTGCTCGCGTTCGCCGGCCATACCGACGTCGTGCCGACCGGACCGCTCGAACAATGGACCTCGCCGCCATTCGTGCCGACTCACCGCGATGGCAAGCTGTACGGTCGCGGCGCGGCTGACATGAAGACGTCGATCGCGGCATTCGTCGTGTCGAGCGAAGAGTTTGTCGCGGCGCACCCGGCGCATCGCGGCTCGCTCGCGTTCCTGATCACCAGCGACGAAGAAGGCCCCGCCACCGACGGCACCGTCAAGGTGATCGAAGCTTTGAAAGCGCGCGGCGAGCGGCTGGACTACTGCATTGTCGGGGAGCCCACTTCCAGCGCCACGCTTGGCGACATGGTCAAGAACGGTCGGCGCGGTTCCATGTCCGGCAAGTTGGTGGTGAAAGGTGTGCAAGGGCATATTGCTTATCCGCATCTCGCCAAGAATCCGATTCACCTGCTCGCCCCCGCACTGGCTGAACTGGTCTCCACGCATTGGGACGACGGCAACGAATATTTCCCACCGACCACGTGGCAAGTGTGCAACCTGCATAGCGGCACGGGCGCGACAAACGTGATCCCGGGTCATATCGAGCTGATGTTCAATTTCCGTTTCTCCACGGCGAGCACGGTGGAAGGACTGCAAAGCCGTGTTCACGCGATCCTCGATAGACACGCGCTGGACTACGATCTCGCGTGGAGCGTCAGCGGCCTGCCGTTTCTCACGCCGCGCGGCATGTTGTCGAACGGGCTGGAACAAGCCATCCTCGATGAAACCGGCGTGCGCACCGAACTGTCTACTACCGGTGGCACCTCGGATGGCCGCTTTATTGCTCGCATCTGCGAACAGGTGGTCGAGTTTGGACCGCCCAACGGCAGCATTCACAAGATCGACGAGCACGTTGAAGTGGCGTTTATCGAACCGTTGAAAAACGTGTATCGGCGCGTGCTCGAAACTCTACTTGCCTGATCCGACTCACTCTTATAAGGAGCTTGCGATGGCGCTTCCCTTCACCACCGTTCGCGATCTGCTGCGTTTCGCCGTCTCGCGTTTCACCGCGGCAGATTTGTCGTTTGGCCACGGTTCGTCGAATGCATTCGATGAAGCCGCGTACCTCGTGTTGCATACCCTGCACTTGCCGCGCGACACGCTCGATCCGTTCCTCGACGCCCGCCTGCTGGACACCGAAATCGACGCCATCATGAAAGTGATCGAGCGCCGCGCGACTGATCGCGTACCGGCGGCGTACATCACGCACGAAGCGTGGATGCACGGACACCGTTTCTACGTGGATGAGCGCGTGATCGTGCCGCGTTCGTTCATCGGCGAGTTGTTGCAGGATGGCTTGCAGCCCTATGTGCAGGACCCCGACGAAGTGTCACGCGTGCTGGAACTCTGCACTGGCTCCGGCTGCCTCGCGATTCTGGCGGCGCAGGCGTTCCAGAACGCTGACATTGACGCGGTCGACATCTCCGCGCCCGCGCTGGAAGTCGCACATAGGAACGTGGACGATTACGACCTGGATTCGCGTGTCGCGTTGTATGAGGGCGATCTGTTCGTCCCACTGCCCGTTGGCCGCTACGAAGTCATCGTCACGAATCCGCCCTACGTTAACGCGCTTGCCATGCAGACCCTGCCCGCCGAATATCGGCACGAGCCGAAACTTGCGCTCGCAGGCGGAGCGGACGGCATGGACATTGTGAAGCGGATCGTAAGTGAAGCACGCAAGTGGCTGACCGAAGACGGCGTGCTCGTGGTCGAAATCGGCACCGAACGGGCCAACGTGGAAGCTACGCTCGGTGGCCTAGACCTTGTCTGGCTCTCGACCAGCGCGGGCGACGACAACGTGTTTCTCGTCCAAGCAGCCGACTTGCCGGGCTAACGGCACAACTCTCGACTTCCAGGCACCGCGTACATGCACTTCGAGTGGCAGGATTGGCTTCATCTCGGCACGTTTGTGATCATCGCCCATTTGCTGGGCGCGACCGCAGCATGCCACGCAGTGCTCAACACGCGCACCTCGCAAGGCGCGGTCGCGTGGGCCGTGTCGCTGGTCGCCATGCCCTACTTCACGCTGATCCCATATCTCTTTCTCGGGCGCAGTAAGTTCGCCGGATATATCGACGCGCGTCGGCTGGAAAACGAGATCCTGCGTAAGAGCACGCACCCGGCGGAATGGAATTTCCCCGAAGCCGCCCGCCTGCGCGGCGCGGCAGCGGGGGACCCAGCGGAGTATCTGGGGCATCCGACCATACGCGCGCTGACGCGTTTGAGCGGCATGCCGTTCCTGCGCGGCAACTCGGTGCGTGTGCTGATCAATGGCGACGCCACCTTCGACGCAATCTTCAAGGCCATCGAGGTCGCAAAGGTCTATGTGATCGTGCAGTTTTTCATCGTCCGCGACGATGAACTCGGCAATAAGCTGAAAGACCTGCTGATCAAGAAAGCGCAGCAAGGCGTGCGGGTCTATTTTCTCTACGACAGTATCGGCAGCTTCGATTTGCCGAAACGCTACGTCGACACCTTGCGCGCGGACGGCGTGCAGACGCATCCGTTCGCGACCAAGCGCAAGTTCGTCAATCGCTTCCAGATCAACTTTCGCAATCATCGCAAGATCGTGGTGGTTGACGGCGAATGCGCGTTCGTCGGCGGTCACAACGTAGGCGTGGAATATCTCGGCGCGAATCCGCGTTTGTCGCCCTGGCGCGATACCCACATTGAAGTGCGCGGTCCGGCGGTCGCGAGCATCCAGTTCGTGTTCGTTGAAGACTGGTACTGGGCGACGCAGCGCATTCCGGAAGTGGAGGCATCGAAGACATCAGCGCACGACATGAGTTGCCTCGTCCTCGCGAGCGGCCCCGCCGACCATCAGGAAACGTGCTCGCTGTTTTTCGTCGAGGCAATCAACGCGGCGCGTTCGCGGATCTGGATCACGACGCCGTATCTCATCCCCGACGAAGCCGTGTTTTCCGCGCTGCGGCTCGCCGTATTGCGCGGCGTGGACGTGCGTATCCTGATTCCGAGCCGCCGCGATCATCGCGTGGTGTTCGCCGCATCGAAACTCTATGCCTACGATGCGCTGCTCGCAGGCGTGAAGATTTATCGATATCGCCCGGGCTTCCTGCATCAGAAAGTGGTGCTGGTGGACGACATGTCCACCGCTATCGGCAGCGCGAATCTCGACAACCGCTCGTTTCGCCTCAACTTCGAGCTCATGGTCCTGACCGTGGACCGCGGCTTTGCCAGCGAAGTCGAGAAAATGCTCCTCGACGACTTCGCGCAATCATGGGAAATTAGCCACGACGATTATCTCGGCGCACCCGCGTGGCGCCGCATGACAATGCACGTCGCGCGCTTGTTTTCACCCATTCTTTGACTCGGTTTCAACCCGCGTACGGTCCGAGGCTATCGGCGAATCGCCGGGCACATTCCAGTCCGAACGCACTCGGGGCAATGCCGCGGTCGTGCCTGACCTCAAACCCCATTCGCCATGCCGCAATGCGCTTGCCATAGCAGGTGAGCGCGTCAAGCGACTGCATCACGAAAACAATCGCCGGCAACACGTCCTCATAGTGCCGCTGCGCCGCAGCCGGGTCACTCGCGAATGCCCGATAGATTCGTACCTGATGATCGAAGCTGTCAGGCGCGACGATCATGCCCGCGCAGCCGGCGCGCAGGTTGTCGAGCAACTCCTGCCCCGCCGCGCCCGTTGAAGACGGGCATTGTGCTGCCGGCCGCAGCCAGGCAGTCGATGGTCGTACGCAATACTGTCCGCCGCGCCCTCACCCTTTATTTAACCAGCGAAAGTTCGGCCAGTGCTTCCGGCGACAGACCGACGCCCAGATACTCGGCGTTTTGAATGCCCGCGCCGGCTGTGCCGGTCGAACCATTCATGACGGCGGCGAAGAAATCGAAGTAAAACCGCTCGGGCTCGGTACGCGTGGATGGTGGTTGCAGGATCAGCCATTGCGCGCCGTGCGCCACATCCCAGTTGCCGAATTCGGTCTGCTCCCGGACGGTGTCACCGGTGGCGGTAACCGCCAGCGGGACGCGAGATCCAATGTCCTCGCGCGCCCAGTTCACAAGCTGCTCACGCTCAGCGCGCGACAGCCGCTGAACCTTGGTTGCAAGCCCTAGTGTCACGATGCCGGGAACACCCGCGGCAATGGTCCGCTCGACCTGCACGCGCATGGCGTCACGATCAAGCTGGTTGTTCATCGAAATAAGCGTAGAGGACTGGCCAGATGCCGGCGGGTGAATAGTCGTGTTTCAAAGTCGTATGCATTGAACCTGATCTTCAATGTTCAGTGAGATTCGCGCGGCACGGGTGCGCCGCTCACGCCGACCGGAAATCGAGGTCCGCGCCCTCGTCCGCCTGCAGCACGTGATCAACTTAGAGCTTCACATAACCGCGCAGAGGCGACGCCGGCCTGGACACCATGCCGCACGCCGCCGGTCAAGCTTCTTCATCGGACACTTCCAGATGCAGCCGGCGTGCCTCGACATCGAGTTCGAACCGGTCCACGAACGCCAGCGGACCGCCCGCTGCCGCTTCCGGCGACACATGCAATACGACCGCGCCATACGCGGTGCCATTCTATCCGGCCATCCGAGATACGGACCATGTTTTTTGCAGCCCCTTTTTTGGCAGCGGCATGTTGCCGACTTCAGCAAAACCCGGATAACCCTTCGACCCTGCGCCCTTCAACACCATCACGCAATGCTCGTCGATATCGAGCATTTCGTCGTCCACCTTCGCGTGCAACTCCTCCACAGTCTCGAACACGACCGCGCGGCCGCGATGTTTCAGCAAATGTTGCGTTGCCACCAATGGTTTGATCACCGCGCCATTCGGCGCAAGATTTCTCCTCAGCACGGCGATACCGGCCTTGGGCTTGAACGGCGCTGCAAACAGCGTGATGACTTTTTCGTCGTCATTGCGGGCACCGGACACGTTGTCCCAGATCGTCTTGCCGTTCACGGTCAGCGCGTCCTTGTGCAGCAGACCTTGTTCGCCAAGTTGCTTCAGCACGGCCGGCAAACCACCCGCGTAGTAGAAGTCCTCCATCAGGATTCGCCCGACGGCTGGAGATTCACGAGGCACGGCACGTCCGCACCCAGTTCCCAATCGCGAGCGTCAACGGCACGCCAATGCGCCTGGTGATCGCGATCAGATGCACCACCGCGTTCGTCGATCCGCCAATCGCGGCATTCGTGCGAATTGCGTTCTCGAAGGCTTCGCGCGTGAGGATGCGGTCCATGGTGAGGTCTTCGTGCACCATGTCAACAATACGCCGGCCCGCCATATGCGCCAGCACCTGACGGCGGGCGTCGACGGCGGGAATGGCTGCGTTATGCGGCAAGCCCCATGCCCAGCGCTTCGACCATCGACGCCATGGAGGCCGTGCCCATCGTCATGCAATGTCCTCGCGAACGGTTCATGCATGACTGGGCTTCAGTGAATTCCTCTTGTGTCATGGTGCCTGCGCGCACTTCCTCAGACATCTGCCAGATGCCCGTGCCCGAGCCGATAGGCTTGCCGCGATACCGCCCGTTCAGCATGGGTCCGATACAGCAAGCGCGGGTAGGTTGCACGACGCCGCGCCCATCAGCAACGCGGGCGTGGTTTTGTCGCAGTCGACAAGCAGGATCACGCCGTCAAGCGGATTGCCGCGAATGGATTCTTCCACGTCCATGGATGCGAGATTGCGAAACAGCATGGCGGTCGATCTCAGGCTCGACTCGCCGAGCGACATCACCGGGAATTCGAGCGGCAGCCCACCCACCTCGCGAACACCGCGTTTCATGTAGTCGGCCAGCTCGCGGAAATGAGCATTGCACGGCGTCAATTCCGACCAGGTGTTACAGATGCCGATCACCGGACGGCTATCGAAATTGTCGTGAGGAATGCCCTGGTTTTTCATCCACGAGCGGTGAATGAAACCATCCTTGCCGTGTGTGCTGAACCATTGTTGCGAGCGAAGTTTGCACATGTCTTTGTCTCCTGGCGAAGGGCCGTTGTGGGTTGTTGTGTTGTAGGTTGTCGTGAAGGATGGGCGTGCCGGTTCGGCGACTGCGCGCGATTACCACCCAATGTCCTGTTCTTGCGAGTCCGCCTGGCTGGTCAACTGATCGCCGACTGCAACCGCGGCACGCACCGCGACCTTCTCTAGCGCATTGAAGTCACGTTGCGTCGCGAGCAGCAACCGCGTTATTGCCGCGTGCGCCTCTGCGGGCTGGCGGCGCCGGATCACATCGAACCAGCGATGCCTGCGCCGATAGCGCTTGTCCACCGGTCAAGCCGAATGCCCGCATCCAGCGCAGCCCGGACCGTGCCGATCAATTGAGTGAAAACCTAATTCCCAGCCGCCTCGATAATGCCCGCGTGAAAAGCAACGTCCGCTGCCGCCCAGCCCGCGCCGCACGTGCCATCCGCCTCGCTGGCCATTGCGTTGAGCGACGCTTCTATACGAACAAGGTCATCCTCGGACGCTCGTACCGCAGCGAGTTCTGCGGCATGTGGTTCGATCAACAGACGCGCCTCGACAAGCGCCTGAAAAAAAGACACGTCCTCCACGCGCAATACCGCCGCGCCCAACACCGATGCGTCCAGCAATTTCCACGATTCGCGCGCAAGAACGGTCGCACTCTTGCGCCGTCTGCTCTCGATCAGGCCGAGTGACGCGAGCTTCTGCATTGCCTCCCGCGCCGCCGTCCGGCTCACGCCATGCGCGGCAGCGAGTTCCATTTTGTTCGGCAAGCTCGCGCCGACCAGGTAGGCGCCCGAGAGAATCGCATCGACGAGATGGACGACAATCGCCTCATGAAGCTTCGTCATGGTCGGCGAGGCTGCGTTTTCTGGTTTCATCGAAGCGGTGAGCTCATGTGAGTCGAGAAGTTAAATCATACATAATCATCGGCAAAAAGCCGAATATGTATGACATAATTTCACACTCACCAAAAGTCAGCGGAAGCCGTTGCCGGTCGTGACAGGCTGTCCGGGCCGCTGAGCCCTTATACCGGTGACTCAGACGAAAACCCGTGGCGTGCGATACAGACGTGCTGAGAGAGCCCAGGCGTTTGCCCGGGAACACGCAGCGGAGAAGATGTTGATCGGCGACGCCCGACAGGACGCCGCTGTCAGAAACGCGGGAGTAAGGTCTTCAGCACAACCGGTAGCCTATGCCTGCGCGAATAAACCCAACCCGATAGTGGAATTCAGCCGTCAGAGCAGTTTTTCGATATCACTGGAAAGCGCGTCCGGTTTCGTCACCGAGCCGAACCGGGTGATCAAGTTGCCTTCCTTGTCGACCAGGAACTTGGTGAAGTTCCACTTGATGCCCTCGGTCCCGAGCACGCCCGGCGCCTCTTCGGTCAGATAGCGGAACAGCGGATGCGCATTTGCCCCGTTCACGTCGATCTTCGCAAACATGGGGAACGTGACGCCGTAGTTCTGCTCGCAAAAGCTGCCAATTTGAGCCGCATCGCCCGGTTCCTGCTTGCCGAACTGGTTGCACGGGAAGCCCAGCACCGCAAAGTCGCGCTCCGCGTAACGTTCGTACAACTCCTGCAAACCCTTGTACTGCGGCGTGAATCGGCACTCGCTCGCAGTGTTCACGATCAACAGCACCTTGCCCTGATAGCTCTCCATGCTGACGGTTTCGCCGCCGAGGGTTTCCACTGAAAACGAGTAGATAGGGTTCATTCGATGCTCCGCTTGAAAAAATCTAGTCTAAGCGAAACACGGGTCAAAAAACATCTGGCCGAACGGCCAACGGCGCGCCAACGTCAATGAGCCGGCGGCGACCACCCGCGCCAGGTCTAAAATAGCGATTTCCCGTACTTGTCTGGGTCTCCACGCCGTGATTCGCTTCAACCAGTTCAGCCTTGCCCGCGGCACCAAACCGCTCTTCGAACAGATCAAGTTCGCGCTCAATCCTGGCGAAAAGGCGGGGCTCGTCGGCGCTAACGGCGCGGGCAAATCCACGCTGTTCTCCGTGCTGCGTGGCGACTTGCACGCTGATGGCGGCGACTTTTCGATGCCCCCGTCATGGCAGATCGCGCACGTCGCTCAGGAAACGCCGGCTGTGGACCGCACCGCGCTGGACTACACGCTCGACGGCGACGCGCAGTTGCGCAGTATCGAAGCGCGGATTGTGGCGGCATCGGCGGCTCACGATGGCGCCGCTGAAGCCGACGCGCACGCCGCCTTCACCGACGCAGACGGTTACACCGCCCCTGCCCGTGCCGAAACCCTGCTGATCAGCCTGGGCTTCACGCTTGCGCAAACGAAGGAACCGGTGACGAGCTTCTCCGGCGGCAGGCGCATGCGCCTGAACCTCGCGCAAGCGCTGATGTGCCGTTCGGACCTGCTGCTCGACGAACCCACGAACCACCTGGATCTCGATGCCATCGTGTGGCTGGAAGACTAGCTGCATCGTTATCCGGGAACGCTGATCGCGATCTCGCATGATCGTGAATTCCTCGATTCCGTCTGCAACGTGACGCTGCATCTGGAGAACCGGCAAATCAAGCGCTGCGGCGGCAATTACAGCCAGTTCGAAATCCTGCGCGCGCAGCAGAAGCTCTCGCACTTGAAAAAGCCGCTGAAATCGTGGATTTCGAAGATCGAGAAGGAAATGGACAAGCTGAATGCCGAGAAAGCGCAGCTCGATATTTTCGTGGCCGACGCCGCCAGTTACGAGGCTGCCATGAAGACGCAACTCACGGGATCGATTCGTCGCCAGGCCGATGTGAACGGTCAATTAGAAGCGCTCGAAGCACAATGGCTCGAGGCGCACGAGGAACTGGAGCAGATTGGCTGAATGCCCGCTGCTCAACCAGCCTTAACGCCTAGGCAGGGTTTGGCGCGGCATTCCTTCGTCGTCGACCAGCACGTGTTTGCGTCCCTTCACGTGGCGTCGAATGGTTGCCACCACCTCATCTTCGGTCACGTCTTCGGCCACTACGCGACGCGATATCTGCCCTTCAGCGTCGATCCACTTGACGATCTGGCACCCGCCGCCCCATGGCTGCTGAATGGGCGCCGACACACGGCAGCCGCGCAGATGAAATGAAGGGCGAGGCAAAGTTTGATCTGCGTGTTTCAAGGCGTAGTCCTTTTTCTTTTTGCGCTCGTATCTGGTTTGTCGCGATACAAGGATAGAAAAAGCCCGCCCCGCGTGGGTTACATGAACCTCGCAGTTTGTTACATGACATTACTAAGGGACGGGTCGACGATGCCCTCGCTGCGAGCCCCCTCTTGACCCCAGTCGCGCGGTGAATGGCTTCAGGCCAGCGATCGCACCCGGTCGATCACCTCTTCAATCCGGTCGACCGCGATCACTTCGAGCCCGTCGATAGGCTGCTTCGGCGCATTCGCCTTTGGAATCAGCGCGATCAAAAAGCCCAGTTTCGCGGCCTCCTTCAGGCGGTTCTGACCTCGCGGCGACGGCCTGATTTCACCCGCCAGCCCGACTTCGCCGAACACGATCAAGCCCTTGGGCAACGCCTTGTTACGCATCGACGAATGGATCGCGAGCAGCACGGCGAGATCGGCCGCGGGTTCCGTAATCTTCACACCGCCCACGACATTCAGGAATACGTCCTGATCGAAGTACGCAATGCCCGCGTGCCGATGCAACACAGCCAGCAGCAATGCAAGCCGGTTCTGTTCGAGCCCTACGGCAAGACGGCGTGGGTTCGGAACATGCGCGGTATCGACAAGCGCCTGCACTTCCACCAGCAGTGGCCGCGAACCTTCCTGCGTCACCAGCACGCACGAACCCGGCACGCTCTGCCATGCTGCGATAGAAACAGCGCCGATGGATTCGCGACGCCGCGCAAACCGCGCTCGGTCATCGCGAATACGCCAAGTTCGTTCACCGCGCCAAAGCGATTCTTGAACGCACGCACGAGGCGAAACGATGAATGGGTATCGCCTTCGAAGTACAGGACCGTATCCACGATATGTTCGAGCACGCGCGGCCCGGCGAGATTGCCCTCTTTCGTCACGTGGCCGACCATGATGATAGTCGTACCCGTCTGCTTCGCGATCCGCGTAAGTTGCGCCGCGCATTCAAGCACTTGCGCAACCGACCCCGGCACGAAGGTCAACGCTTCGGAGTCGGTCTGGATTGAATCGATGACGGCAACTTCCGGCCTCTCGGTGTCGATAGTTGCCTGGATTCGCTCGAGCTGGATTTCCGCCAGCAAGCGCAAATCGGGCGCTGCGTTGCCGGAATCGCCGAGCCGCTGTGCGCGTAACGCTATCTGCGCGCCGGACTCTTCGCCGCTGATATAGAGCGCGGGCCGCTCGCGGGCAATCTCCGCCAGCGATTGCAGCAGCAGCGTAGATTTCCCAATGCCCGGGTCACCACCGATCAGGACCACTCCGCCCGCCACCAGACCACCACCCAGCACCCGGTCGAATTCACCAATGCCCGTGGTAAAGCGCGGCACGTCCGACCCTTCGATCTCGGACAAGCGCTGCACCAGCGAGGTCTTCGCGAGTGCTTGAAAGCGATGCGCCGACGGCGATTCCGCCACCGACTCGACCAGCGTATTCCATGCTCCGCATGCGGTACATTGGCCTTGCCATTTCGGCACCTGGCCGCCGCATTCGGTACATACGTACAGTGTCTTGACCTTCGCTGCTTTCGCCACTCGCCTTCCTGAATTCCATCGATATTCCGTCGCTATCTATGCTTAAACAACCCTGCTCTACTCCGCCCGCATTGGCACACGCGGCGCGACTGCGCACATCAACTCATAGCCGATCGTGCCACACGCTGCCGCGACATCATCGATTGGCAATTTCGTGCCCCACAACTCCACGGCGGTACCGATCCCAGCAGTTGGGACCGGAGTTAGGTCGACCGTCAGCATGTCCATGGAGATGCGGCCGACAACCCGCGTCAGCACGCCATCGACAATAACCGGTGTGCCTTCGGGCGCCACGCGAGGATAACCGTCCGCATAACCACACGCCACTACGCCGATCCGCATAGGACTTGCAGCCGAGAACACCGAACCGTAGCCGACCGAGTGACCCGCCGGCACCGTCTGCACCGCGATCAACTCGGACGCGAGCGTCATGGCGGGCCGCAATCCCGTGCTGACGATATCGGCCGTTTTGCCCGATGGCGAAGCGCCGTACAAAATGATGCCAGGCCGCACCCAGTCGAAATGCGAAGCCGCATGCCAAAGCGTGGCCGCCGAGTTCGCGAGGCTACGCGCGCCCGCGATGCCTTCGGCACTCCGCTCGAACGCTTCGAGTTGATGGCCGATGCCGCGCGGACCATCGGCATCCGAGAAGTGGGTCATCAGCGTGATCTGGCCAACGCCCTGCACTGCGCGCGCGCGTTTCCACGCTGCCCGGAAGCGCTCCGGTGTATAACCGAGCCGGTTCATGCCGCTGTTCATTTTCAACTGCATATTCACCGGCTTCGACAATCGCGCCATTTCCAGCATCCGCAACTGTTCATCACAATGCACTGCCATAGTCAGGCTATAGTGATCGATCACATCGATATCCGTCGGACGGAAAAAACCTTCCAGCAGCAGGATAGGCCCGGCCCAGCCCAGCTCACGCAACTTGACCGCTTCTTCGAGGTCGAGAAGACCGAAGCCGTCGGTGGCACGCAATCCGGGGAACGCTCGCGCCACGCCGTGGCCATAGGCATTGGCCTTGACGACAGCCCATATCTTGGATTTCGGCGCGTGACGGCATGCGACGGCGAGATTGTTGGCGAGTGCTGCGATGTGGATCGTGGCGGATATCGGGCGCGGCATGGGAGTTCGGTTGGAAAAAGCGGGTGATTATGCGAGAGCGGCCACAGCTTGACAGAGAGTTGCCTGAAGGCTGCGTTTCAAACCCGGCACGGTGGCGGCGGATCGAGCCCTAGGCGCCCTGTTCATGATCATTCGGGGACGTTACAGGGCTGCTCGGAGTCGATCAGTCAGCCATCAATCTTGCATATAGATGGCCGCTTGATAAGAGACCGTGCACGCGGTGATAAATTCGAAAATACCCGATAGCCAGGCCAATAGCTGAATCAGTACCCGAATCAATACCTTATCATCACCTTGCAGACCATTGACGTTCCAGCCTGAACGTCTGCGAATTGTCATGCAGGTTACTGCTAGGCAGAATACACCTATTTTCGTGTTATAAAGCCGTGCACACAACCCATTTCGAACAGAAATTGCCTGAACGGGAGCCTGAGCGCAAACCCGGACGCGAGAGACGAGCGCGCCGTGTGCGAGCGGGGTGGATTACCCGCAGTGCGGACTAGCATCGGATCAGATGAAAAAAGGTTTTTACACCATCATGGCCGCGCAGTTTTTCTCGTCGCTGGCCGACAACGCTCTTCTGATCGCTGCGATCGCACTGCTGAAAGATCTTCACGCTCCGAACTGGATGACACCGCTGCTCAAGCTGTTTTTTGTGCTGTCGTACGTTGTTCTGGCCGCTTTCGTCGGTGCTTTCGCAGACTCGAGACCGAAGGGCCACGTGATGCTCGTCACCAACTCGATCAAGGTCGTCGGCTGCTTGACCATGCTGGTCGGTGCGCATCCGTTGCTCGCCTACGGCATTGTCGGATTCGGCGCCGCTGCGTATTCGCCGGCGAAATACGGTATCCTCACCGAGCTCTTGCCCGCCGACCGTCTGGTCGCGGCGAACAGCTGGATCGAGGGCGCGACGGTGGGCTCGATCATCCTTGGCACAGTTATGGGCGGTGCGTTGATCAGTCCGCACATTGCCTCGCACATTCTTCAGTTGCATATCCCCAAGGTCGATACCCTCGCCGAAGCCGCCATGCTCGTGATCGTGCTCATGTACATTGTCGCGGCCTTCTTCAACCTGCGGATTCCCGACACCGGCGCGTGTTATCCGAAGCAGGAACATCGCCCGCTCAAACTGATCACCGATTTCGCCGATTGTTTCAACGTACTCTGGCGCGACAAGCTCGGCCAGATCTCGCTTGCCGTGACCACGCTGTTCTGGGGCGCGGGTGCGACGTTGCAGTTCATCGTGCTCAAGTGGGCCGAAGTGTCTCTCGGGATGTCGTTGTCGGAGGCCACCATCCTGCAGGCGATCATCGCGGTCGGCGTGGCGGTAGGCGCTATCCTTGCAGCCGCGCGCGTGCCGCTGAAAAAATCGCTGTCCGTGCTGCCGGTCGGTATCGTGATGGGCATCGCGGTGATGCTGCTCGCGTTTTATTCGAGGCATCTGTTCCCGGTGCACTGGGGCATCTATTTCGACCGCATGCATGTTCCGGGATATCTGATCTGCGCTTATATCTTCCTGATGATTGTCGGCGGGCTGTCGGGCTTTTTCGTCGTGCCGATGAATGCGCTGCTGCAGCATCGTGGTCACGTGCTGTTGTCGGCGGGTCACTCTATTGCGGTGCAGAATTTCAACGAGAACCTGTCAGTGCTCGTGATGCTGTGCCTGTATGCCGTGCTCGTCTGGCTCGACGTGCCGATTCAATTCGTGATCGTGCTGTTCGGCACCTTCGTCTGCCTGATGATGTACTTCGTGATGCGACGGCATCAGGCCAATCAGCGCGCCTTCGATTCGGTCGCGCTGATTGGTGAATCAAGGCATTGAGCGCGGGCTTGGGGGGTGGCCGGAGCGTGTGAGTCGCGCCCGAGCGGAACAGACCAAAACAAACCAAAACCTGAAACCACGCCGGGCATTCAACCGCCCGGCGCGCGATAATCCCGCTTATTACCCTTTTCTTTACACTCTGCCCATGATCGTCGCTGATCTCTTTTCGTTCGCCGTGCGTGTGCGCGAACGCGCGCCGCTGGTCCACTTCCACTGTCTGACGAATGTTGTCGTCACGAACTTCACGGCTAACGTGCTGCTCGCGCTGGGCGCCACTCCCGCAATGGTCATCGCCCGCGAGGAAGTGGGTGAATTCGTGCCGCTGGCCAACGCGGTATCGGTGAATCTCGGCACGCTCGACTTGCCGCAAAGCAAGGCTATCCGCGCTGCCGTCGAGGCCGCCAATCGCGCGAATAAACCGTGGGTGCTGGATCCCGTCGCGGTCGGCCCGTTTTCGCACCGCATTCGCGTTCGATCTGCTCGATGCGCATCCAGCTGCGATTCGCGGCAACGCGTCGGAGATCATCAGCTTGTCGGGTGGTGAATCGAGCGCACGCGGCATCGACAGCACCGCCCTCGCCGAGGCCGCGCTCGACGCAGCCCAAGTTCTTACGCTGAATACAGGCGCCGTGGTCGCCGTCACGGTGCAGACCGATTACGTCACCGACGGCCGCCGGACAGTCGCGTTATCGAATGGATCACCGTTGATGACCCGCGTGACCAGCGTGGGCTGTGCGTTGTCGGCGACGGTCGCGGCATTTGCGGGCGTGGCTGAAGTCGATGACTTGTGGGCCGCGACCGTCGCCGCGATCGCTTATTCAAGCATTGCGGGAGAACTGGCGTCGCGCGACGCTGCGTTGCCCGGCAGTTTCGCGGTAGCCTATCTCGACCGGCTGGCATCGCTCGATGCAAACCTGTTCGCCGCTGCTCGTGTCGCGTGACGTCGCGGCCAGCGCGTGATGAAGCCCGGATGAACCTCGATCTCGCGCTGTATCTTGTCCTCGATCCCGTCCAATGCGACGGCCATTCACGCGCGCTCGATGTGACGCGGGCCGCACTCGATGGCGGTGTCATGATCGTGCAACTGCGTGCGCCTGAATGGCACAAACGCGCGTGGCTCAACCTCGTGCTCGACTTGCTGCCGCTGACACGCCGGCATGGCGTGCCGCTCATTATCAACGACCATGTGGATGTTGCGCTCGCGGCCGGTGCCGATGGCGTGCATATCGATCGGCCAGAAGGACTTGCCGCCGGATGTCGCACGGACGTTACTTGGGACGCAGGCGCTGATCGGGTTGTCGGTATCCAATGACGCGCAGGTCGAGCATGCCAATACGCTGGGCGGCACGATCAATTACGTCGGCGTGGGACCGGTATTCGATACCCCCCCACCAAGCCGGATGCGGCGGCGGCGTGCGGTATCGACGGGCTCGCTGCTCTGTGCTCCATGCATCCGACTGTGGCTATCGGCGGAATCCAGCTGCACAACGCTGCCGATGTCAAACGTGCTGGGCCGGGCGATATCGCGGTGGTATCGGCGATCTGTACCGCTGCCGACCCACATCTCGCCGCGCGACAATTGCTTGAATCCTCTTGAAGACCATGACCCATCCAATCCCCAACGTCCTCACCATCGCCGGTTCCGACTCCGGAGGCGGCGCGGGCATCCAGGCTGACCTCAAGGCGTTCTCGGCGCTTGGCGCTTACGGTTTGTCCGTTATCACGGCGCTCACCGCGCAGAACACGCGTGGCGTGACGGCCATTCATACGCCCGACGCGTCGTTCGTTACTGCCCAGCTTGACGCCGTTTTCGACGATATCCGCATCGATGCCGTGAAGATCGGCATGCTCGCCAATGCCGACGTCGTGCGCGCGGTAGCGGCCGCGTTGCGCCGGTATCGGCCCGTGCATGTGGTGCTTGATACAGTGATGATTTCCAATAGCAATCACGCGTTGCTCGCCCCGGACGCAATCGCTGCGTTGCGCGATGAACTGCTGCCGCTCGCGGCGCTGGTCACGCCAAACTTGCCGGAAGCTGCTGCATTGCTGAACGTAGCAGCAGCCGAAGATGAAGACGTAATGGTGCATCAGGGCAAAGCGCTGCGAGCATTGGGCGCGCAGGCGGTGTTGATGAAGGGCGGTCACCTGAGTTCCGCCGATAGCCCCGACTGGCTGATCGAGGACAGCGTTGCGCTGCGGCTCGGCGGGCCGCGCGTGCCGCTGAAGAACACGCATGGGACCGGGTGCACGTTGTCGTCGTTGATCGCGGCGCTGCTGCCCCAACGCGATTTGCTCGCTACCGCTACCGCCGATGCCAAGCTCTATCTGACCGGCGCAATCGAACAGAGCACGCGGCTGGAAGTCGGACACGGGGTTGGCCCGGTGCATCATTTTTTCAGGTGGTGGTGAGGGTCGCTTTGCTACGCGCGAACTCGACCGGGTCAGGCATGCTTAACCCGAAAAGTCAGCGGCGCGCTCCGGCCACTCATTAGGCACGGTAAATCCGCGCGAGTGTTCGCGCCAGACATCACCGGTCGCGCACTCGGAGCAAGCGTAACGTTCACAACGTTCGTAACGTGCGACCATGATCGGCGACGGCAGTGTTGCGACTCGCTCGGACAACACCGCCGTCTGTTCGACCAGTGCTTCACCCTCTTCTGCCGATAATGTTCGCTCTGCCATCCATCCCAATCTCGGCAGCGAAGCGAACAGTCCGTCCCCCTTCGAATCGCGCCACTCCGACGCTGTTTTCCACCAGCCGCGCAGATGATCTCCGGCTAGTTCCAGCGGAAGATTCGACGCGAGACCGCGATCACCATCGCGAAAAACAAGCGCCCTTTGACGAACAACTCGGCGCGCCATGGGCCTTCGAAACCGAGTGATGTGCGCGCGATGAAACCCAGTTGATGATTCAAGAGCCGCGCATGCTTCAGGTCGAAGCGATCCTGCAGATTCGGACCGACATAATGAGCGAGCGTAGCAGCGCCGTCACCCTCGCCTATGTGCAGATAAAACTTCACCGCGAGCTCCCAGTGCAGCCACTCGCCACGCAGGCTCTCCAGCAGGAAATCGACTTCGCCGAGCGTACGGCCTGCCGTGCGCAACGGGACGTTCGCCGCGATCAGCCGCGCGTGCGGGCCATGTGCCAGGAAGTATTCGAGCAACGCTTCGGCGTAGAAGCCTAGCCGAGTCAACGACGGTGTGTGAACCTGCGCATGAAGGGCCAACGAATCTCGATCGAGCGCGGCAAGCCAGGCAAGCATGCTTTCGCGCTCGATCCGCGTTGCGGCAGGACGCGCGAGCGGCGCGCCCGCGCGCGACGCACTCAGCAAGTCCGGAGAGAACAGCAGCCACGCGAGATCCCGGACGGTGGGATCATGGAAAGGCGTGATCTCGTCCGCGGCCGTCACGGACCCTCTACTTCCTTCACCGACTTGCGATAGGTGGCCTGGGCGAGACACAGGTCGGCCCAGGCCTTGGCTTTGTCAGGAAGACTGCGCAGCAAGTAGGCCGGGTGATACGTGACGATCACGGGCACTCCCTGATGGTCATGCACCCGGCCCCGCAGCGACGCAATGCTCGCTTCCGTCTTGAGCAGGCTCTGCGCGGCAAACCGTCCAAGCGCAACAATCAGCTTGGGTTTCACCAGTTCGACCTGCCGCTTTAGATAGGGCTCGCAGCGGGCGACTTCATCGAGTTCCGGATTGCGGTTGCCGGGCGGCCGGCACTTGATCACGTTGGCGATGAACACGTTGTCCTCACGCGATAACGCTACCGCGTGCAGCATGCTGTCGAGCAGCTTGCCCGCCTGGCCGACGAACGGTTCGCCCAGCTTGTCCTCGTTCTCGCCCGGTGCTTCGCCGATCAGCATCCAGTCGGCGTCCCGGTCACCGACGCCGAATACCGAATTCGTGCGCCGCTCGCACAAACGGCACCGTTCGCAGACGGAGACGCGAGCGGCCAGCGTGTCCCAGTCGAGAGCCGCGATATCGGCGGTGGTGTCGTCAACAGCTTGCAATGCGACCAGTGGCTGCGGCGGCACGTCGTCGACCCACGCGAGGTCATCGAAAACAGGCGGTTCTACAGAAGAGATCCTTGCAGGCGGTGTTTGCTTGGCATTGCCCTGGTTCGTCTGTGCGGCGACAAGAGCGGCGTCGAGCGCTGTCAGCGTGTCGACTGGATCAGTTGTCCCCACCGGCACGTGCTGTTCTTCGACCGGCATACGCGGAGCCGGACGCTGCGCCTCGGCGGCGGTTTGATAGAGCGTAATCGCCGTCGAGTCCGTTGATCGATCAGGTGCCGACACGGACGTATCAGCCGATGTCGCCCCTCGCCTCACCCAGACCGTTCCCAGACCGAACTCTTCCAGCATCGACTTATGCAGCGCCATCCACGGCCTCCTTTGAAAACGTCAGACGCATGACGAGCGCATCCTCGCGCGACCGGTACCGCGCGGGGTAATAGTTTTTTCGCCGTCCAATGGTGGCGAAACCAAAGCGCTCGTAAAGCTGGCTGGCGCGCGGATTCGACGGCCGCACTTCCAGCAGCACGCCATCGAATTTCTGATGCCGCGAGATCCGTACCGCTTCGCGCAGCAACGTGAGCCCGGCACCGGCGTGTTGTGCCTGGGGCGCCACGCACAGATTCAGCAGATGCATTTCATCGATGATCGGCATCAGCACGCAATAACCCAGCAGTGTCCGGGTGACGTGGCGCAGGCACACGCCGAAATAGCCATTGCGCAGCGAGTCCTGGAAATTGCCACGGGTCCAGGGGAACTCGTAAGCGAGCTTCTCGATGGCGGCGACCTCATCGAGATCGGCTTCCGTCATCGACGACAGATAACGATCCGCCATCAACACGCCGCTCACCGTAGGGGCTCCGTTGTGTGAACGACCGGCACGGCGGGATCGGTGTGATTGGCTTGATCTTCCGCCGCCGCAGTGGTGGCAGCAGCGGCCTTGGCGGCACGCGCGTCCATCCGTTCGGCAGTGGTCTGTGCGACCTTGTTGCGTACGTACTCCGGCGCGGCCTGATCCGGCGCGACCGTCCGGCCGGCACGCAGCGCGCGCAACCCGGCGAGCGCCACGGGCAACGCGTGCGGCAGCGCATCGAAGTCGATACGGCATGCCAGGGCAGCCGGCACGGGCAACCGTTCGCCGAAAGCCGCCGCCGCGTTGCCTGCCAGCGTGAACGACTCGTCGGGCAGGACAATGGCCTCGGGCAGATCAAGCGATGCCGCCTGCACCGTGCCCCACTCGCCCGCTGCTGTGTCCCAGCGGAAATCCGCCCAGTACGCCTCATTCATGCGGGCGTCGAGCGCCGCCAGCACGCGCGTCGCCGACGGTTCGTGCAAACGCGCGAACTCTGCGCACGCGAGCAAGGTGCTGACCGGCACCACCGGTACGCTCAAGCCGAACGCAAGCCCTTGCGCGACACCGGTAGCCGTGCGCAAACCGGTAAACGATCCCGGCCCGGCGCCGAACGCTACCGCGGAGCAATCCGGGAGCTTCAAACCGGCTGTATAGAATAATTCGCGGATCGCCGGCAAAAGCCGCGTGCTGGAGACCGATCCCGTCAATTCATGGCTGAACCAGATGCGAACTTCGCCAGCAGAGTAATGAGGGGGGCTTCCATGAGCCGCGGCCACGGCGGTGGCCGCCGGGTCAGCAATCAGCAGCGCGACTGAACAAAATTCGGTCGAGGTATCGAGGGCGAGCAGAACAGTACGTGTCATGGCCGTTATTGTAATGCGTGACGTAACGCGTGAACCGTAAGGCTGCGAGCGCGACGCAGACCGCGCCTGCGCGCACCGGATAGCGCATCTCTGCAACGAAATTCTGGAAGAAACCCTCGATAATCGCGTGCGGCCGGCTTGCTATGATCACCTGCTTAACCAGCACGTCCGGAGACCCAATGAGCGAAATCAACGAACTCGACGCGCAATTTGCGCTTGCCCAGGCGGACGTCAAGGAATTGCCCGAACGTTCGGGCAACCTCAAAGCAGCAATATATCGATCAGGCTAGTGGAGTTGCTGAAAAGCGGTGAGTCGGCGTAAAAGCCGGGCGGCCCGGCGGCGGCTCGAGTACCCCGCCACGCTTTCCCGGCGCTTTCTCGAGATACACGCGGGATAGCCACAGAAAGCGCAGCCCCACGCAAACTGTAAGATGAATCAAATTGTCTTAAAATCTGGCGCAGCGCAACAATTGCCGCTATACTCTTAACTGCGTTTCACTGTGACCAGGTGAATTGGTGGTTTTAGTCGATTCATCGCACGCAGCGCGGCGCCTCGTAGCGTTTTGCTCCAATCTAGTTTAGAAACTGTCCCCTCCCTTGCTAGGCTTCGGCCGATCATACATCAGGCTGACGACAAAGCTGCCTCGGCCTGTCGAATCTGATACAGCTTCTAACGAAAAGCTCGCCTTTATTGTTGCGAGCTGCCCCCGTTTTTCGATTTGCTCGCTGAATCTGACGACTTGGGTATGCCGATTGGCGCCACACGCCTTATTCCCCGTTTCAAGGATTGACATGACTTCGAGCAACACTCATAGCCCGCTGGACTCCATCGCTGCACTGGCACTCGGTGAAGACGCACCCGCCGCGCCGGCAGCATCTGTTTCGCCCGCTATCCCCGCCCCTATTTCTTCAGTTGCGCCCGTCGCCGCTGCTATCGCCGTGCAGACCGGCCCGAGCTTCGAGTCGCTCGGCCTGTCGCCTGAGATCGTTGTTGCCCTGACGGCCGCCGGCTATCAAGTGCCGACCCTGGTTCAGCAGCGCGCGATTCCCGCAGCGCTCGCCGGCCGCGACTTGCTGGTTTCCAGCCCGACCGGTTCGGGCAAGACCGCAGCATTCATGCTGCCGGCTATCGAACATTTCTCGCAGCTCGAAAAGGCCAAGGCTGCCGCTCCGCGTGAGCCGCACGACCCGAATGCCCGCCCGGCTCGCCGCACCCAGCCGGTCGCTCGTCCGACCATGCTGGTCCTCACGCCGACCCGTGAACTCGCGATGCAGGTTACCGCTGCCGCGACCACGTACGGCAAGCACCTGCGCCGATTGCGCACGGTCAGCATTCTCGGCGGTGTAGCGTATGGCCAGCAATTGATGCTGCTCGCGAAGAACCCGGAAATCCTGGTTGCTACGCCGGGCCGTCTGCTGGACCATCTGGAACGCGGCCGTATTGACCTGTCGCAACTGCAAATGCTGGTGCTCGACGAAGCCGACCGCATGCTGGACATGGGTTTCATCGACGACATCGAAACCATTGTTGCTGCTACTCCCGCTTCGCGTCAGACTCTGCTGTTCTCGGCAACCATCGACGGCAAGATCAGCTCGCTGACCGGCCGCCTGTTGAAGAACCCGGAACGCATCGAGATCATTCAAAAGCTCGAAGCGCAGAACAACATTGCGCAAACCGTGCATTACGTCGACGACCGCGATCACAAGGATCGTCTGCTCGACTACCTGTTGCGCGACGCCGGCCTGGATCAGGCTATCGTCTTCACGGCGACCAAGAACGACGCTGACCAACTGGCTATCCGTTTGTTGGACGCTGGTTTTGAATCGGTAGCACTGCACGGCGATCTGCCGCAAGGCGCGCGTAACCGCACGATTCGTGCGCTGCGCGAGCGCAAAGTGCGCGTGCTGGTCGCAACCGACGTCGCTGCGCGCGGTATCGACATCCCCGGTATCACGCACGTGTTCAACTACGATCTGCCGAAATTCGCGGAAGACTACGTTCACCGTATCGGCCGTACGGGCCGTGCTGGCCGTACGGGTACGGCAATCAGCCTCGTGCACCACGCTGAGCAAGGCGCGCTGAAGCGCATCGAGCGTTTCGTGCGCGTACCGCTGAACGTGAGCGTGATCGTTGGCTTTGAACCGCGTCGTTCGGCTCCGGCTGGTGGTGGCGGTGGTCGTCCTTGCTTTGGCGGCCGTGGCCGTCCGGGCGGTGGTGCTGGTGCGAGTGGCGCTGGTCGTCGCTTTGGTAGCGGCGGTGCTGGCAACGGTAGTTCGGCCAAGCCGGTCGGCTGGGGCAACGAGCCGACAAGCGCCGGTGGTGCTCGCGATTCGCGCGACGGTTATGCAGCACGTCGTAACGACGGCCCGCGCGCTCCGCGTCGTGGCAGCTAGGTCTCTAATAGTGCGGCGCGGCGTCTCGCGCGGCCCTAAATAAAAACCGATGCTTCGCGCGTTGGTTTTTTTTCGTCCGCCCCCCGTATTTCACAATGTAGAATACGCTTTTGTGCCGCGAAATTGTTGGTGCACAGCACAAATCAGAGCATCCCAGCATGGAGAAAGACATTTCTTAAGGTGAAGTTATTTATTCAATTCATTGATTTATAAAGATAATTATTATTATCGGAACATCATAAAAGCGCTTTCTACTCAGTTTCCACTTCACTAGACTCTTATATAAGAGTTGAGCAACCGGAAACGTCACTGACGGCTTCAGCTGCTCGACCGGACGACCATCCATTAGTCATTAGTCAGGGAATCAAAGAAGAAACGCCATGTCGCGCCAACAACAAGCTCAGGAACTTCAGAAGCAATGGGACACGGGGACACGGATCCGCGCTGGAAGGGCATCAAGCGCAGCTACAGCGCCGAGGACGTCTTGCGCCTGCGTGGTTCAGTGCCGGTGGAGCACACGCTGGCCAAGCGCGGCGCGGAGAAACTGTGGGCGTCGATTCATGAAGAGCCGTTCGTCAACGCATTCGGCGCGCTGACCGGCAACCAGGCTATGCAGCAGGTCAGGGCCGGTTTGAAGGCGATCTATTTATCCGGTGGTTGGCAAGTGTGGCCGGCGACGCCAACGTCGCCGGCGAAATGTATCCAGACCAATCGCTGTATCCGGCTAATTCGGTGCCGTTGGTCGTCAAGCGCATCAACAACACGCTGACGCGCGCTGATCAGATCCAGTGGTCGGAAGGGTAAGAATCCGGGCAATGAAGGGTATCTCGACTTCTTCCAGCCGATCATGGCCGACGCTGAAGCCGGTTTCGGTGGCGTGCTGAACGCGTTCGAACTGATGAAGGCAATGATCGAAGCCGGCGCCGCGGGCGTGCACTTCGAGGATCAGCTGGCATCGGTGAAAAAATGTGGGCACATGGGCGGCAAGGTGCTGGTGCCGACGCGTGAAAACGTCGCGAAACTCACGGCTGCGCGTCTTGCGGCCGACGTTTCGGGCACGCGCACCATCCTGCTTGCTCGGACGGATGCGGAAGCGGCGGATCTGGTGACATCGGATGTGGATGAAAACGACCAGCCGTTTCTCACCGGCGAACGCACCGTGGAAGGTTTCTTCCGCACGAAGCCGGGCCTCGAGCAAGCCGTCTCGCGTGGCCTCGCCTATGCACCGTATGCCGACATGATTTGGTGCGAAGAAACCGGTAAGCCGGACCTGGAGTACGCGAAGAAGTTTGCCGAAGCGATCCATCGTGAATTCCCGGGCAAGCTGCTTTCGTACAACTGCTCGCCGTCATTCAACTGTAAGAAGAACCTGGACGATGCGACCATCGCCAAATTCCAGAAAGAGCTCGGCGCGATGGGCTACAAGTTCCAGTTCATCACGCTGGCCGGCTTCCATGCGCTGAATTACTCGATGTTCAACCTCGCACACGGCTATGCACGCAATCAGATGAGCGCGTTCGTTGAGATGCAGGAAGCGGAGTTCGCCGCGGCTGAGAAGGGTTTCACCGCAGTGAAGCATCAGCGTGAAGTGGGAACGGGAGGGATACTTCGACGCAGTAACGCAAGCTGTTGAAAAAGACGCATCGACAACCGCGTTGCACGGCTCGACTGAAGATGAACAGTTCTTCGAGAAGAAAGTTACTTAATACCCTTCAAAGTATCGAGTAAGTTGGCAAAAAAGCACGCGGCCTAAAGTCCGCGTGTTTTTTTATTGTTTGCACATTAGCAACATCAGAGTTGGTTTCCGAATGGCATTCCCGGATTCTGCTTTACGGTATACGCACTCATCCACGGAACCCTAAAAACCTACCGGTAAACAATCACCGGAATCTTGGTGTGAGTCAGCACCCACTGGGTCTCGCTACCAATCAGCAAACTGCCTAAACCCCTTCTCCCTGCGATGCCATGAAAATCACGTCGCAGCCGTCGCGCTCCGCAATATTGATAATGCCGATATAAGGCGCGGACTCCACGCTGGTGACGGAATTGCAGGAAACACCTACAGCGGCAGCGGCCTTTTCGACCGCGCCGAGATGCTCCCGCGCGTCTTGTTCTGCGCGCTCATGAAAATCCCCGGGCAGCTCGACGGCAACATCGGCGAAGGACGAATACGGATAGAGCGGCAGGCAGGCATAAGCCGTAATCCGTGCACCCACCGACTGGGCAAGCTCGATCGCGCCATCAATGGCTTTCTGCGAAAGAACCGATCCATCCGTCGGAACCAGAATGTGCTTGAACATGGTCGACTCCTCGACCGTGGCCATCGTGCACTTTGTAACTGAATCAGGGCAAACGGCCTGTAATTCAGCCCCAATAACCGGGCGCGCTGAACGTATGTTTCAGCAGATCGAGAAACAACCGCACTCTCAGCGGTAAATGCCGGCGCTGCGGAAACACGGCATGAATCCCGATAGGCGGTGCCGCGAACGCTTCGAGCACGCTGACAAGACGACCGTGGGCGATGTCATCCCCTACTTCGCCATGAGCGCCATGCGAGCCCGTATCCCACGAGACACCACTCGTGCAGCACAGCGCCGTCGGAGCATTCCATCGTCCCGGATACGCGCATCTGCAGGATCTTGCCGTCCTTCTAGAACACCCAGCCGCGCTGCTGATTCGAGCTCGCCCCAAGCGGGGGGCAGTTGTGCTGCGCGAGCGCGTCGAGGTCGACGGGCGTACCGCGCACAGACACCAGCGACGAATCGGGCAATTCGCCAAGCCGCACGGCGCAATCGAACCCTTCGTTGACCAGGTCGACCACGCGGTCCGTGAGGTCGAGCGTGATGGATACATCCGGGTGCATCGAGGTGAAAACGGGAACGAGAGCGGCAACATGACGCCGCCCGACACCCGCTGGCGCCGACACCCGCAAATGCCCGCTTGTCTTCACCCCGCCCGCCGATACGCTCGCCTCGGCGCTTTGCATGTCATGAATGACCCGCTGGCAAATGCTGATCCTTCGAACGTGGGCGTCAGCCGGCGCGTGGTGTGCACAAGCAGCTTCACCCCGAGCTGTTCTTCGAGAACGGCCGGCCGATCACGGCAGGCGCAACGCCCTCGGCCTGCGCCGCTGCGGACAGGCTTCCCTTCGCGACGACCGCCACGAACGTTTCTATTTGCTTGAAGCGGCCATATGCGCGCTTGTTCGAATGACAGGGCGCCCAGATTAGGTGCGAAAAAGTCAAAGATCAAGTAACCTCTACGTATCTTCCAGCCATTTCAACGCACTAATAGAATAATCGTAGACCTATTTATGGAGCGCTAGCTATGTCACAGACATCAATTTCGCCTCCTCGTGCAGTCATCTTCGATGCCTACGGCACGCTTGTTCGACGTGCACTCAGTCGTGGCGGCCGCCGAGAGCTATTCCCGGGCCACGGCGATGTGCTTTCGCAGCTGTGGCGCCAAAAGCAGATCGAATACACGCAATTGCGCACGCTTTCCGACCCCGCCGGCGCCCGATACGAGCCGTTCTGGGCGATCGTGCTCGATGCGCTGCGCTTTGCCGCCACGTGCCTGAAGCTGGAACATGTGCCCTGACCCCGACCGCGGAAAAGCGCCTGATGGACGAATACGCGTACCTCGCGGCGTTCCCCGACATCGTCGCGGCGCTCAAGCGGCTGCGCAAACAGGGAGATCTGAAACTCGCGATCCTGTCGAAAGGCAATCCGCAGATGCTGGACATCGTGGTGAAAAGCGCCGGCATGTCGGGTCTCTTCGATCATGTCCTCTCAGTGGACGCCGTGCGCGCCTACAAACCCGCCCCCGCTGCCTACGGGCACTCGGGACGCAAGCTATCGGCGTGGCGGCCTTGGAAATCGTGTTTGTATGTCGAATGGCTGGGACGTGACGGGCGCAACATGGTTTGGCTACACCACCTTCTGGCTCAATCGCATGTCAATGCCGGCGGAACAACTCGGCGACCTGCCACGTGGCACTGGACGTGATATGGCCGATCTGCTTGCTTTCATCGATGCCGGCTGTCCACAGCACCAGCACACCACGCCATTTGATCTCTCCAACCGCATGCGTCGCAACCCGGGAGGCTAACCCGTTTCATCCGATTTACCAAGCACTCAAAACCGTCTGACCGACCAAGGAGATGTAGAAAAATGGCGAACACACTGACCCACGTGCCGCAGGGCATGACCATCACGGCCGAAATCAAACCTGGCTACGAGACTATCCTGACGCCTGAGGCGCTTGAATTGGTCGCAACGCTCCATCGCGCATTCGAGCCGTGTCGTCAGACTTTGCTCAAGGCGCGCGCCGAACGCACGAAGCGGCTGGACGCGGGCGAACACCCGGATTTCCTGAGCGAAACGCAATCCATCCGCAATGCCGACTGGACCATCGCACCGTTGCCCAAGGCGCTGGAATGCCGCCGGGTTGAAATCACCGGGCCGGTCGAACGCAAGATGATCATCAACGCGCTGAACTCCGGGGCGGACGCGTACATGACGGACTTCGAGGATTCGAACACGCCGAACTGGGACAACCAGCTGACGGGCCATATCATGAACGTGAACGCTTCCCGTTTGCGAAGGGTTTTTCGTGTGTTCTGGTGGACAGGATGGGCTGCAGTACTATATATCGGGCCT
>CALNPU010000015.1 GCA_940588625.1 uncultured Caballeronia sp. | reverse complement strand
GCCATAGGTGCCCACCAATTTTTGAGGCGGACACCCGTGCCTCCTCTCTCAACCCGTGCTCCTCTCTCGTACCGCTGCCGATAAACGCCGAAAATCGAGCACTTACAGATCTTCCTTCTAGTGAACTCGCGCTGCTTCTTTGTGCCAGGAGATCGTTCCTTGTCGCATACGGCTACGCCACGGTTCGTGCGTGACGGTGAACCCGACGCGCGCCGATTGTCGCGCTGCGCCTGGAGCACCTGGGCCGCTTGTGCTCGATCACTGCGCCCTGATCGATCTCGGAGAGCCGGTGGACACGTAGGGCAGAGCGATGCCATCTGCCCTGATCTCGATGCGCCCGTCCGGAAACTCCCAGACGTCGATATAATGGTGTACTAGCTTGCGATTGGCCGGTGTATCCCTGATCGTACTGCACCATCAAATGACGTACCGTTGCCCAGTCGCTCAGCGGCACGCCATGGCATCAGCCGTTCTTCGATCACGGCTTCATAACCTTGAGCCGATCCAGCTCACGCATCGTCCATGGTGATTATCCCGGTAAGCGCCACGATGGACCCCGGCAGTCTGAAGAACCGGCATCCAGCATGGACAGAAAACCGTCTGGCTACGACATTTCAACTTTGCCCTTAGATGCTTAAAGTGATAATTTATATTATGTAAAATTATAAATCGACTTCTTTTTCTACGAACGCGCGTTGACGTTTCCGCCTGCAAGAACCTGCCCACGCTCTCCTTCATAAATGTGTTCCAGCCCCCCGGGCCTGAACCATCCTCTATATCGACGTTGCTTCAATCTCCCGCGCGCCGGCTCTGGTGCAGCCGCTTCCGACCGCGCCTCGACGGGCGTTTAATGCTTCACGAACTCACCAGCTGCCGGTGCGTCCTTCTTTTCCGCAACAGCAGGAGTTGCCGGCTTGGCTTCTTTCTCCGGCAAGGCAGCGGGAACACGTTCGAGCGCAAACTCGAGGACCTTGTCGATCCAGCGAACCGGAACGATTTCGATCGCGTTCTTCACGTTGTCCGGAATCTCGGCCAGATCCTTCGTGTTTTCTTCAGGGATCAGCACGAGCTTGATGTCGCCGCGATGCGCCGCCAGCAACTTCTCCTTCAATCCGCCGATAGGCAACACTTCGCCGCGCAACGTGATTTCACCAGTCATGGCCACGTCGGCACGAACCGGAATACCGGTCAGCACAGACACCAGTGCTGTCGTCATTGCGATACCGGCGGACGGACCGTCCTTCGGCGTCGCGCCTTCGGGCACGTGGATGTGGATGTCCTTCTTCTCGAATGCCTCATCCGACACACCCAGACGACACGAACGCGAACGCACCACTGAACGCGCAGCCTCGACCGATTCCTTCATCACGTCGCCGAGCGAACCCGTGCGGATGATGTTGCCCTTACCCGGCATCACGGCGGCTTCGATGGTCAGCAGATCGCCGCCCACTTCTGTCCACGCGAGACCCGTAACCTGGCCGACCTGGTTCTCCTTCGCCGCCAGACCAAAGTCGGTCTTGCGCACGCCGAGGAACGTGTCGAGATTGCTGCCGTCTACCTTGACCGCGCCTTCTGCCTTCTTCAGCAGAAGCATCTTCACGACCTTGCGACAGATCTTCGACATTTCGCGCTCGAGCGAACGAACACCGGCTTCACGCGTGTAGTAACGAATGATGTCGCGGATCGCTTCTTCCGTCAGATCCATCTCGCCAGCCTTCAAGCCGTTGTTGCGGGTCTGCTTCGGCAACAGGTACTTTTGCGCGATGTTGACTTTCTCGTCCTCGGTGTAACCCGAGAGGCGAATCACTTCCATCCGGTCAAGCAACGGCGGCGGAATGTTCAACGAGTTCGACGTCGCCACGAACATCACGTCCGACAAATCGAAGTCCACTTCGACGTAGTGATCGGCAAACGTATGGTTCTGTTCCGGATCAAGCACTTCAAGAAGTGCAGACGCCGGGTCGCCGCGAAAATCCATGCCCATCTTATCGACTTCGTCGAGCAGGAAAAGCGGATTGCGCACGCCGACCTTCGCCAGGCTTTGCAGGATCTTGCCGGGCATCGACCCGATATACGTGCGACGGTGACCGCGAATCTCGGACTCGTCATGCACGCCGCCAAGCGCCATGCGCACGAACTTGCGGTTCGTTGCGCGGGCGATCGACTGGCCCAGCGAGGTCTTGCCGACGCCCGGAGGCCCGACGAGGCACAGGATAGGCGCCTTGACCTTTTCAACGCGTTGCTGGACCGCAAGATACTCGAGGATCCGTTCCTTGACCTTCTCAAGGCCAAAGTGATCTTCGTCGAGCACGCGTTCCGCATTCGAGAGGTCATTGTTGACCTTGCTCTTCTTGCGCCACGGTAAGCCGATCAACGTGTCGATGTAATTGCGCACGACGATGGCTTCAGCCGACATCGGCGACATCAGCTTGAGCTTCTTGAGCTCGGCATCAGCCTTCTTCTTGGCTTCCTTCGGCATGCGCGCGTTGGTGATGCGCTTCTCGAGTTCCGCGAGATCCGCACCTTCCTCGCCTTCGCCCAGTTCCTTCTGGATCGCCTTGACCTGTTCGTTCAAGTAGTACTCGCGCTGGCTCTTTTCCATCTGACGCTTCACGCGTCCGCGGATACGCTTTTCGACCTGAAGAATGTCGATCTCGGCTTCGAGCTGGGCAAGCAGATGTTCAAGGCGTTCAACAACAGGGAACATCTCGAGGATGTGTTGCTTCTGGTCGAGCTTCAGCGGCAAATGCGCGGCGATGGTATCGGCCAGGCGACCCGCTTCGTCAATACCCGACAGCGACGTCAGGATCTCGGGAGGGATCTTCTTGTTGAGTTTTACGTACTGATCGAACTGCGACACAATCGCGCGGCGCAGCGCTTCAGTTTCAGCGCTGTCAGCGTGGTCGGGTTCGAGCGGCATCACGTCGCAGGAAAACTGCGTTTCCTGTTCTTCGATCGTGAGCGTCTTGGTACGCTGCAAGCCTTCGACCAGCACCTTCACGGTACCATCCGGTAGCTTCAGCATTTGCAGGATGTTTGCGATACATCCCACTTCGTACATGTCTTTTTCGGTCGGCTCGTCTTTCGCAGCGGTCTTCTGGGCGACAAGCATGATGTGCTTGCCACCTTCCATCGCGGCTTCGAGTGCCTTGATCGATTTGGGTCGTCCGACAAAAAGCGGAATCACCATGTGCGGGAAAACGACTACGTCACGCAGCGGAAGCAGCGGGAGAGTAATGCTTTCCTGCGGGAGGAGTTGGGTTCCTGACATTTTCATTTCCCCAGTAGTGGAATCAGTTCAGTCGTAAATAAGGCCGTCAAAATGGATTGCAAGCCTTAAGCGTGTGGGAAAAGATCAATGAATCGAAAAAATTCGCCTCAGTAACGTGTCAGTAACGTCCACAAGATATCCGAAAAATAAACAAAAAGCCGTTCACGTTGCCATGAACGGCTTTTCGCCGACACACAACACTAAACTCAGTTAGAACCTGCTACCTTCGGCATGTCTTCGTAGATCAAAAGTGGCTTGCCATCACCATCAATTGTGTTGTCGTCCACGATGACCTTGCTCACACCTTTCATTGCGGGCAACTCGTACATCACGTCCAGCAACGCTTGTTCCAGAATGGACCGCAGACCACGCGCACCCGTCTTGCTGCGGATAGCCTTCAACGCGATAGCCTTCAATGCGCCCGGACGAATCTCCAGGTCCACGCGTTCCATATTGAACAGCTTGTGATACTGCTTCACCAGCGCATTCTTCGGCTCGGTCAGGATCTTAATCAGCGCGTCTTCATCCAGCTTGCCGAGCGTCGCCACCACGGGCAGACGACCAATCAGCTCTGGGATTAGACCAAACTTGATCAAATCTTCCGGCTCTACTTCGCGCAGCACTTCGCCCGCGTCGTGATCGACTTTACTCTTCACGCTTGCGCCAAAACCAATACCCGTCTTTTCCGTCCGGTCGATGATGACCTTCTCGAGGCCGTCGAACGCGCCGCCGCAAATGAACAGGATGTTGGTGGTGTCGACCTGGATGAAGTCCTGGTTCGGGTGCTTGCGGCCGCCTTGCGGGGGTACCGAAGCCATCGTGCCTTCGACCAGCTTCAGCAGCGCTTGCTGGACACCCTCGCCCGACACGTCGCGCGTGATAGACGGGTTATCCGACTTGCGGCTGATCTTGTCGATTTCGTCGATGTAGACAATGCCGCGCTGGGCCTTGTCGACTTCGTAGTTACAGTTCTGCAGCAGCTTCTGAATAATGTTCTCAACGTCTTCGCCCACATAGCCAGCTTCCGTCAGCGTGGTTGCGTCTGCAATCACGAACGGGACGTTCAACATGCGCGCGAGCGTTTGTGCAAGCAAGGTCTTGCCCGAACCCGTGGGTCCGATCAGCAAGATGTTGCTCTTCGACAACTCGATATCGTCTTTCTTCTCGAGATGCTTGAGGCGCTTGTAGTGGTTATACACCGCCACTGCAAGAATCCGCTTTGCGCGTTCCTGACCAATCACGTACTGGTTCAGGATCTCGCTGATCCCTTGCGGGCTCGGCAGATCCGACTTCGTCAGGCCAGCCTCTTCCGCCGCGCCGGCAGCTTCGTCGTGGATGATTTCATTGCACAAGTCGATGCATTCATCACAGATGAATACAGAAGGACCTGCTATCAGCTTCTTGACCTCGTGCTGGCTCTTGCCGCAGAACGAGCAATACAACAGCTTTTCGCTGTTAGAACCTTTTTTGTCCGCCATGGATGTGCGAGCCTCCGGACACTCGATTACATAATACGCCGCTCAATTCACCTACGCAGAAATGGCATCTGCGCAAGTTGAAAGCGTTTGTGGCGTGTGCTTTGACGCCGTTTTCCGCGTTGGCTCCAGCCTGGCGTGCGGCTCGGATTCTCCGCGCTGCCGTTGGCCGCCTAGTCCAAAACCGCAACATCCGTATGGACAAAAACAGAACGGCGGGCCCGTTATTCCCCAACGACCGGCGCGCCGCCCGGTCAGGGGCGCTTGTGAAGAACCTGATCGACGATACCGTACGCCTGCGCGTCATCGCCGGACATGAAATTGTCGCGGTCAGTGTCGCCTGCGAGACGTTCCACCGGCTGACCCGTATGGTGCGACAGCAACTGGTTCAGACGTTCCTTCAGGTACAGGATTTCCCGTGCCTGAATTTCGATGTCCGATGCCTGCCCGCGCGCGCCGCCGAGCGGCTGGTGAATCATCACGCGCGAGTTGGGCAGCGCAACGCGCTTGCCCTTGGCGCCCGCTGCCAGCAGGAACGCGCCCATGCTCGCAGCCAGTCCCATGCACAGCGTGGCGACATCCGGCTTCACGAACTGCATGGTGTCGTAAATGGCCATGCCAGCCGACACTGAGCCACCCGGGCTATTGATGTACAGGCTGATGTCCTTGTCGGGGTTTTCGCTTTCGAGAAACAGCAACTGCGCGACCACCAGATTGGCCGTTTGGTCGTTCACTTCGCCAACCAGGAACACCAGGCGCTCTTTCAGCAGGCGCGAATAGATGTCATAGGCACGTTCGCCGCGGCCGCTCGTTTCCACCACCATGGGCACTAAACCGAGCGCCTTGGTTTCGAAATCATGCGGAGTGTTCGATGCGAGCATTTCCAGTAATTGAGCACGGAAGGCCATGCAATTTCCTTGTTAGGAATAGGGATACTGAACGACAAAGGAACATCCGAAAAACGGCACAACTTGGCAACCAGAACCGGCGACACAACCGAAATGCAAAAAAGGCGTGCCGGCCCGTCACCTCGACGGCCCGGGCACGCCTTGTCGATGCTGCTTACGCTTGCGCCGTTCGAGCCTTGCCGAGCACGAAGTCCACGACGTTGCTTTCCACAACGTACGCTTCCATTTCGGCGAGGCGCTGCTGATTCGAATAATACCAGCGGACGACTTCCTTCGGGTCCTCGTAGCTTTTCGCGAATTCGTCCACTTCCGCGCGGATCTGTTCCGGCTTCGCCTGCAGGTCGTTAGCCTTGACCAGTTCGGCCAGAACCAGACCTAGCTTGACGCGGCGCTCAGCTTGTTCCGCGAACATTTCTGCGGGAATGGGCGCGTTCGCTGCGTTCGGCACCCCGCGTTGTTGCAGATCCTGACGCGCCATTTCCACCAGACGTTGCTGATCCTGTTCGATCAGCGCCTTCGGCACGTCGAGTTCGGAGATCTTCAGCAGGGCGTCCATGACCTGGTTCTTCACGATCTGCTGCGTGCGGCGCTGGCTTCACGCTCCAGGTTGTCCTTGATCTCGCCGTGCATCTTGGCCGTGTCGCCGTCTTCCACACCCAGCGATTTCGCGAAATCGGTATCGATTTCCGGCAGGTGCGCCCATTCGATCTTCTTCATCGTGATGGTGAACTGCGCCGTTTTGCCGGCCACGTCCTTGCCGTGGTAGTCGTCCGGGAACTTGAGATCGAATTCCTTCGACTCGCCGACCTTCAGGCCGAGCGCCGCCGTTTCGAATTCCGGCAACATGCGGCCTTCGCCCAGCACGAACGTGAAGTCTTCAGCGCTGCCGCCTTCGAAGAGCACGCCGTCGAGCTTGCCGACGAAGTCCATGGTCACGCGGTCGCCGTCTTTCGCGCCGTATCCGCGCCGCCGTCACTGTGCTCGCCGGCGTCGCCGCGTGCGTGGTAATGCACGCGCTGCTTGCGCAGGATTTCCAGCGTGCGGTCGATTTCAGCTTCCGAGATGGTCGTGACCGTGCGTTCGATTTCAGCCGTTGCTACGTCGTCGATCTTGACTTCGGGGTACACCTCGAAGGTTGCCTCGAACACGTAGTCATCCGCTACTTCGCGCCCTTGGGCGCGAAGCTCGGATGGCCCGCCACACGCAGGTTTTCAGTGCACGTGACGTCGAAGAATTCCTTGCCGACCTTGTCGCTCAGCACTTCAGCTTCAACCTGGCCCTGGTATTGCTGCGTCACCATCTTGAGCGGCACCTTGCCAGGGCGGAAACCCGGCATGCGCACGTTTTTCGCCAGCTGACGGATACGCGAGTCCACTTCCTTTTGCACCGTACTTTCGGCAGGGAGATCCTCACACGGCGTTCCACTTGCCGAGGTTTTCAACAACGTTAGCCATGGCTTCTATCGTCCTAGAGTAAATCGAGTATTCGGGTTGGTGTGTCTGGTCAGTTCTGCTTCGATCTCGCGCCGCGATAGGCGCACGGCGTCTCGCGGTTCCTGAACACTGCAAGCCTGGCCGATGCTCACTCATTCGCGGAGCCCAGTCAAGCCGTGACAGGAAGCCGTCCGCGCCGGTTTGAGTACATATCCAAACATTTTACCAAACTATTTGCAAGGGTCGTGGCGGATGAGAGTCTCCGCTGTCAAATATCGCTAAATTCGGCCCATTTTCGCGGTTTTAATGCGTGTTTTGTGGTCCCGGGCCGCCGTAATGCCACCTTGAAGCTGCCCCGAAGCCCATTCGATGCTAACTCGATGCCGCCCTGAGCGCAGCGCATCTCCCACCCCGGCTGCGCAGCCGTTGCATTGCCTGCCCGCATCGGGCATATGCCGTACATGCATAAGGTTTGATTAATTTGGGCAGTGTCGCTAGATTTCAGGCAAATTCATAACTCGAGGCATCATGCCGAACACCCAGCCTGCCGGTTTTTCTTCCCCCCTTTCTCCGTTGTAGTCATCATCGCTCCATCCAGATTCCTTCAAGGGTTCGCTCAGCGCGGAACAGGTCGCGGACGCAATTGCGAGCAGTATCCGGCGGGCGCGCAGCGACGTCGTCATCCGCATCGTGCCGATGGCCGACGGCGGCAAAGGCATGCTCGCGGCGGGCGGCGAGCGGCGCGACAGGTTTGCTGGCGGACGGCAGCGCGATCTTGGAAACGGCTGAATTCGTGGGAATCACGGACCCGGACGGCATGGCCGTGCCGGTCGCCGAGCGCAGCACGCTCGGCATGGGCGAAGCGATTCGCACGCTGCTCGATCTCGGCGTGCGCAAATTCTATGTGGTGCTGGGCGGCAGCAGCACAAATGACGGCGGTGCAGGGCTTCTGGTGGGCCTGGGCCTGAAACTCTTCGATGCAGACGGCAAGGCGCTCGACCCCGTCCCTTCGCAACTTGCGCGGATCGCCCGCATTGACGCGACGGGGCTTGATCCGCGCGTGCGCGACGCCGAATTCACGGGTATGTCCGATGTGAACAATCCGCTCACCGGCGAGCACGGCGCAACGGCTATCTTCGGACCGCAAAAAGACGTGACACCCGACCATATTGCGATGATCGATGCAGCGCTCGGCCATTTCGCCGATCTGCTCGAACCGGCGCTGCAACGCGCCGGGCGGACTGGGTTTTGCGCTGCATATGCTGGGCGCGCGTTTCGAGGCCGGCGCAGAGGTGGTCGCGCGTGAAGTGGAGCTCGATGCTGCGCTCGACGGCGCGAACTGGCTGATCACAGGTGAAGGACACTCGGACGTGCAGACGCTGCGCCATCGACCCGGCTGCGCTGCCGCGTTTGTCCGAGCATTTCAGCGGATGTTTTTCTCCCGCACCCGGGTCGATCACGCTGGAAATCGCCATTCGCGACGCCGCAACGCTGCTGACGAACGAAGCCGAACAGCTTGCACGGTTGAAGTTCGGTTCAATTTTGCGATGCATTGATCAGACGGCCGGCGACATGCTGGCCGCCGGCTCGCTCATCCGTACTGGCAACTTTGCCGGGCCTGAAAAACAAGCGGTCCGATATCCACACAATCAGCATTGTCAAACCCATCATCGAGAAAACGATGCCTAGCATAGTCAGACCGCCGACCCACGTGCGCATCGGTGGATCAAGAACCGGTCTCGACGGCGCGCCGATCACCCTGCCCGGCTTGCGTTTGCGCCACATCACAAAACCACTGACCGACATCGCCGCAAGTCCGAGCGAGATCAGCGACGCGAGAATTTGGTTCGCCACGCCGAAATAGCGCCCCATGTGCAACGACGTGCCATACGAAATCCATTGAGCGACGTGCCCGTAATCCGGATACGCGATGTCAGAGAGAATCTGGCCACTGTATCTATCGATGTGCAACGTACGCTCGGCTTGAGGATCCGCGGGAAAATAGGACACCGTGTACACGCCCTCGGTAGTTGTCGGCAACGCGATGTCATAACCAACCGTCCCGGACGCCCGCCTGCGCCGCCAGCGCGGCGACCTTGTCGAGGGCAATAGTGGCGTGGCGTCGGCGCTAGCCGCGGTGCTATGCGGAACCTGCGTAGCACCCACTGCCCACGGTGTCTGCGGTAACGGCAGATTGTCCATCTTCATGCCGGCCATCGACGGATCCGCCATGTTCATCGCGGGCTTCGCGGAATACACATGCGCCTTGCCCCACGCGCCTTGCGGATAGCCAAGCTGCGCGGACGTCGCCAACGCTTTGAATTACTTGCCCCATGTGCTCGACCATGGCAGCCCGCTCAACACAAAAAAACAATGCGCCAAGCGCGAGCCACGCACCGCCGACCGCGTGCAATTCTCGCCACCAAACACGGCCTTTCGACGACGCCAACCGTGGTACGAGCCGGGCTCCACTTCTGACGCGCCTTCGGCCACCACAATGCAATGCCTGTTCCGATCATCACCAGCGTCCAGCAGCCCGCCAGTTCCATCAGGATCTTGCCGGTTTTGCCCAGCATCAAGCCGCGATGCAAATTGCGAATCTGCTTCATCAACCGGTTCTCGACACTCAGCCTGCCCAGTACCTCACCGGTGTAGGGATTGAGATAGACGCTTTCACTCGATCCGGGCTTCACAGGCGGAACACGAATTCGGCGCTGCGGCGCGGATTAGTGTTGATGACCGCCGTGGTCGCCACGGCGTCGTGCGGTTCAGCGGCGGTCGCTTTCGCCAGCAGGACTTGCTGGCGGCTCAGACGCGGCTCGGTGCGGACATCGACCATCATGCGGTCCGTGATACAGCAGCGGTTCGATCTGCGGCTGGAAACAGTACAGCGTGCCGGTAATCGCGAGGACCAGCAGCAGCGGCATGACAAACAAGCCGGCATAGAAATAAATGCCAGTTCCATAACAGCCGATGCCGCACAGCCAGGCGGGCGTCGGAAAGAGATGCGGATTGCATGTGAGGTGTCCTTCTTTCTATAAGGTTGACTGCAGACCCGGGAGACCCAAGAGCCCCGAAACGAGCGTCAGATTCCAATCCGGCCTTCGACATAAACCGTCCGTCCCGCGTTACGTGTTCCTACGGATGGAACACGTAATAACGATGGTCGAAGAGGTTATCCACGCCGATGTCGAGCTCGGTTCGCTTCGTGGGACGGAAGGTGAATTTGACGTCGATGACCGTGTACGTGCTCGTGCCGCCGTAGGTGTTCGGATTGGTATCGGTATTGGTGAGCGTGTTGTATTTGCGGCCCGAATAACGCGCGGCGATCATGACGGCGCTCTGGCTCGTCGCGCGCCAGGTGGCAGCCACGTTCGCGCGCCACAACGGGATGCGATAGAAGTACTTGCCCACCGACGCCGGGTTGCCGCTGTTCGCCATGATCTTCGACTGCGTATAGGCCAGCCCCGCTGTGAGGTCCAGGCCGCGAATCAGCACGTCCTGCCCTTCGTAGCTTGTCTCGATGCCGCGCGAACGTACCTTGTCGATGTTCTGGAAGTTCGTGATGTTCGGAATCACGGTGGTGTTCGTCTGGCTGAACAACGTGTTTTTCACATCGTCCTGAAACAGCGTGAATCGATATACGCCGTTACCGTGTTGCCACTCGGCTGTGAGTTCTTTCGAGAGATCGTCTTCCGGCTTCAGGTTCGGGTTGTTTGTTATTGACGATCAACAGATCCGTGATCTGCCCTTGAAACAATTCTCCGACAGTCGGGAAGCGGTACGCCCGTCCTATCGATGCGCGCAGCAACAGGTCTTGCGTGACGTCAAAGGACAGCGAGGCTTTCGGTGACCAGTGGCTCTGGCTGACTTCAGCGTAGTTCAGCTAGGTAGGTAGATCCCACTGCCCGCGTGCCGTCATACGCGTTCCAGTTCTCGTAGCGCGCCGTAGGTGAATTCCCAACGCGGCAGGAACCGCCACGCGTCTTGTGCGTACACGGCTTGCGTCTGGGTACGTCCGCCGAATGCATTAGCAAATGTTGTCCCGCCGCCGTCGCGCCAGGCGGGCGTGTTGTAGGTTTCGTTGTCGAGGAAATAGTTGTCGTAGTGATAGCCGAACGACAGCCAGTGCGCACCCAGGCCGGCGGCGGGCGTGGCCGGTGTCCAGGTCGTGCGCAGGTCAAGTGTTTTCCAGCCGGTGCCGTCGCCGAATGTGATCGTTCCCGCGCCATTGCCCGGTGCCCCCGAATTCGCAGTGCGTGCAATGTTCTGCGTGATAGAAAGAAATACGACGCAATGGCTTCGGCATTCCAGCCGGATGCGTTGCGCGTTTTCAGCGACAGTCCATACAGGAAGTTTTCGCTTACCCCTCTGGCTCGGCGCAAACGTGGCGACAGGCACGTTGTATTCGTAGCCACCAATATTCACGAGGCCGCTATAGACCGGGTTGCCGACGGCATCGCGGAGAAATGACTGGGTGTCGCTGTTGTACTTCTGATGCCAGTAACCGAGCGTGAAACCGGCTTGCAAAGTAGGCGTGAGGTCATACGCGAGCTTCAGCTTGAACTGGTCCTGGAAGGTACAATGCCTTCCGATGTAACGCCCAGCACGGCAGTGCGGTTGTTGTTCTGGTCGTTGTAGAAATACGCGCCGGTCACCGGCCGATCAGTCGCCTTCGCCGGTATTGCCGACGCCGCCAGCGTCGCAAATTGCAGCGGTTGGCCCTTGTTTTCCAGATGATCGACACCGATCAGCCAGGACAGGTTGCCATTTTTATCGCCGATGGTCGCCGACGAATTCGTGCCGTTGAAACTACGATTCACGCCGAACAGATTGAAGTGCTGGCTGAACGCCTACACGTGGGCATCGACTTCGAACTTCTCCGGCATACGCGTGGTGATGGCCACGGTCGCGCCGATCGAGTTGCCGGGATACAGCGCCGAATACGGACCGTAGATCACGTCGGTGCGCTCGATGTCGTCGGCGAAAACCATCGACCAGCGTGGCGCGAACGTGAACGTATTGCCGAGGAAATTGCTGAGCAGCAGGCCATCGGCGTAAACCAGCCCGCGCGCCGTTTGCGAATTGCTCGTGCTACGCACGGCAATCGGCGAATTCACATCGCCGATATAACCGTTTGCGCACCGCCATGTTTGGCACGTACGGCACGTACTTCAGCACATCTTCGGGTGTGACCACGTTCCAGTATTGCGCCTGATCAGGGTGACAGTCGCGGTCGTGGCCGGAAGGTTCGGATCGAGCGGGGAACGGCGCCAATGGACTCGCTGTGCTGGTGACAACAACCGGAGCGAGCTGACGGCATCGGCGTCGCGATGATCGAGCGTACTTTTGGGCGGGCTTTCCGATGTTGCAGCGGCGGGTGCGGCAAGCACAAAGGCCGGCGCCATCAGGGAAAGCGGCAAGCAGGCATAGCGATGAAATATGAACGCGCGCGAACGCACGGCGGCGCGCGCGGAGACGCGGCGTTGAACGACTTGCGCAACTAGCGCGGCGGCCAAGCGCGTGACGCGTTCGACTCGCAGCAGCGCGGCAGGCGGCGCCGATACCAGCGGCACGTTGTGCGCAAGCAAGCCGCAATACGAACAAACAGGCGTCGAACGAATCGGCGCCGGCCATGTGATGGCCTGCTTGTTCGTGGCTTCACCGCCGCATGCGGCATGAAAGAAAGCGCGGATGGAACGATCTGCGCGAGGGCATCGGTGGAACAGATCGCCGCCTGCGGATCGACACCCTGCTGACGCGACGCCAGCATCTGGCTAATCACCGGCGTGACAATAGCCAGCCACATGGCTACCATGCCAAGCCATGCAACGAGGCGATTGTAAGCACGTCGTTCGTGCCACGCAATGCGGTTCGGGGTATCAGACGCAAGTTTCAGGTTAGATCGACGGATCGACGGCGGATGTTCGATGTTTTGGCTTCGTCTCCGCATCCGGCGAGTTCTGCCAGCCCTCCCGGTGAGCCCGTCCACGTGCATATTGCGCATGGAGACATTGGGCATCGATTCGGTTAGAATGCCAGGGCTAGCGCGATGCACGCCCCTACGTCGCCGGGAAATCCGCTTTCCCGAGGTATATCAAGCGCGGTAGGTGGTACGAGGTGGTTGGGCACGGATTGCATGTTTCCCCTCGCTCCCGAACCCGCTTTAAACTAGCCGCATAAACGCGCGTGAGTGGCGAAATTGGTAGACGCACCAGGTTTAGGTCCTGACGGCAGCAATGTCGTGTCGGTTCGAGTCCGACCTCACGCACCAAGCTGAAAACAGCGAGGTTTCGTCATTTGCGCGACTGGTTTTCGGCCAATCGATGCTGCCACACGGTTCAAGCAGCTCGCTGCGTCAGCACTTCATCTATCAACCCATACTCCCGCGCCTGATCCGCCGACATGAAATTATCGCGGTCGATGTCCGCAGCAATCTGCTCCACGCTCTTCCCCGTTCGCTCTGCCATGATCCCGTTCAGGCGCCGGCGCGAATACAGATCTCTTCCGCCTGGATGGCAATATCGGCAGCCGTACCCTGCGAGCCTCCCGAAGGCTGGTGGATCATGATGCGCGCGTTGGGTAGCGCAAACCGCTTGCCCTTCGCGCCCGCGGTCAGCAGGAACGTCCCCATGCTCGCGGCAAATCCGGTGCACAGCGTGGACACGTCCGGCCGGATGAACTGCATGGTGTCGAAGATCGCCATGCCGTCGTAGACCAAACCGCCCGGCGAATTGATGTACAGCGGATGTACAGCGCAATGTCCTTCTCGGGGTTGTCGGCTTCGGAAATAGCAGTTGCGCGACAACCAGGCTCGCCGTCTGGTCCGTCACCGGTCCCACCAGGAGATGATGCGTTCGCGCAGCAGCCGCGAATAGACGTCTTAGGCGCGCTCGCCGCATCCAGAGCGTTCAATGACGGTTGGCACCAGGCCGAGGTTGGGGGATTCGTGTGGGGACTCAATTTCGCTGCGGTTCCTTTGTTTTTGCCGATATCGCTTGAGGATAGAGGCGAAGATGCATGCCTCAGCCGATATGACGCACGAGGATATCGATCACGACACGGCGCAACTCGCCCTCTTCGAGGCGTCGCGCGCACGGCTGTTTTCGCTGGCTTACCGGATCCTCGGTGTGTGCGCGGACGCCGAGGACGTCGTGCAGGACACGTTCGTGAAGTGGCACCTGCATCAGCGCACAGCAGATATCGCGGGAGACAATGCGCTGGACGCGCCCGCAGTGTATGGCTTGCAACCGTCGCAAAACGTACCGCTATAGACCGTTTACGGCGTCTGAAACATGAAGCACCGTTGCCCGGGGGTATCGACAATTTCGACGGATTCAATTCCATCGATCACGCCCCATCGGCCCAGACGCTTGCAGAACAGGCATCGGATTTATCGTACGGAATGCGCCGCGTGCTCAACCGGCTGTCGGCGGAGGAACGGGCGGCGTTCCTGCTACGCGAAGCGTTCGAGGCGGACTATGCGAGCATCGCGAAGTTCCTTAACCGGAGCGTCGCGCATTGCCGACAAATGGTGCATCGCTCAAAAGACCGGTTGGTGTGACGATCGGAAAAACAAGGACGCAGCGCATACGGCCCATCGCGAGGACGCAATCGAGCCATTACTCGATGCCATCGCGCGCTAGGATGTCAGCGCGCTGGGCGCGTTGACGCTTGCCACGGCGTCGGAGTTTGCTCCAGTCGCTCCGGTAGCCGCGGCGGCAATCGCCGAGCAGCAAGCGACCCTGCTGACACACGCATTGATCGCGCGGCTGCGGATGGGCCGCATCGACTTGCACTCGACCATCACCGGCGAGCGCGCATTCCCCCCTCGTGCTCGCCTGACGCCTTCGTGCAGACGCCGCGGTCCAGCGGCGGGAAACACCTGCACGGGCCGCCGGCCAAGCTGTATGTAAACGAATTCTTTCGCTCGAACCGTCTCGTGTATCCTGAAAACTGGGCCTGGAGAGTCCAACTACCTCGATCAAGGATCCACAATGGCTTTCAACCATCAGGCCGCGGCAGTCGCGGTAAGGTCGCGGAGCAGGTTAAGCGGCCTCCTGCCTGTTGGTCTTCGCTTAAGCGGTGGCTTCAGGTGAACGAGCCACAATGTTTTACCGTCCGGCACACAAGCGTCTACCGGTATTCGGAACCGGTGGATTTCGGCGAGCATCGAATGATGTTTCGGCCGAGGTCCAGCCACGACCTGCACCTCGTGACCATGCAGCTGAAGATCGCACCGGAACCGGCGCGCCTGCGCTGGCTGCACGATATCTTCGACAACTCGGTGGTCGTCGGCATGTTCGATAGCCAGGCGACGGAGTTGGCGTTCGAAAGCGAAGTCACACTCGAGCATTTCGAAGCGCCGCACTCGAACTACGCGCTCGAGCGCTACGCCACCACGTTCCCGTTTGCGTATACTGAACTGAATGTGAGGAAGCGTCGGACCTGGTCAACGCGCGCAACCGGCCGGAGCCGGATGGCGACGTCGATGCCTGGGCAAACCGCTTCGTCACGCCCGACAAACCCATGGGCACGATGGCGCTGCTGCGCAAAATCAACCAGGCGATCAACGACGACTTCAAGTACGTCCGCCGCACGGAAAAAGGCTTGAATCGTCCCGCCGACACGTTGCGCCTGTGCACCGGCAGTTGCCGGGACTTCGCCGTGTTCATGATGGATGTGGTGTGCTCGCTGGGCCTGGCCGCGCGTTGCGCCAGCGGCTACATCTTCGTGCCTGAATTTGACACCCCGCTGGATACCACGCGCGGCGGCGCCACGCACGCGTGGCTGCAAATCTATCTTGCCGGCGCTGGCTGGGTCGATTTCGACCCGACTAACAGCCTAATTGGCAACCGTCATCTCATCCGCGTCGCGGTGGCGTGGGACCACCATCAGGCCTTCCCGCTATGGAGAACCTGGAACGGCGAGCCCAGCTCGTTCCGCAGCCTCGATGTCGAGGTCAGCGTAACCGAAAACCGCTGATGTCCTCTTCCATAGAAAGGCCACTCCCATGAAACTCCGCGTTGGTTACGAGCTGGTCTACGAGTGTCTGCAGCCGACACCCATGCTTCTCATGCTGAACACGCATTTCTCGTTCGCGCCCCAGGTCCTGCTCGCCGATCTGCTGGTGGTCAATCCACCGGTGCCGATCTCGCAGTATCGCGATGGCTTCGGCAACCTGTGCAGCCAGATTGTCGCGCCCGAGGGCCAGATAGCGCTATCGACGTCGGCGTTGCTCGAGGTGCCGGCGGAATTGAAAAGCCCGGGCCGGATGGCGAACAGCATCCGGTCGAAAACCTGCCTAACGAATGCCTGGTGTTTTTGCTTGGCAGCCGATATTGCGAAACGGACTTGCTGTCAGACTTCGCGTGGAAAACGTTCGGCAATACGCCGCTGGGACGCCCGCGAGTATAGGCTATCTGTGACTTCGTGCATAACCACATTGTGTTCAACTATGCGCACGCGCGGCCGACCAAGACCGCGTGGGAAGCCTATAACGAAGGAGCGTCAGGGCATATGCCGAGACCTCGCGCATCTGGCTGTCACGTTGTGCCGCGCGATGAACATTCCGGCGCGCTACTGCACGGGGTATATCAGCAACGCCAGTATGCCGCCTTATACCGCGATGGATTTCGCGGCGTGGTTCGAGGCTTTTATCGGCGGAACCTGGCAGACCTTCGACGCGCGCAACAACGTCCCGCGAATGGGCCGCGTGTTGATGGCGCGAGGCCACGATGCCGCCGACGTCGCAATCAGCAATACGTTCGGTTCCACCAAGCTGCTCAAATTCGATGTAGTTTGCGAGGCACAGTAACAAGCATTTTTACTTCGGATGTCTAACTGAAATTATGCCACGCGGAGCAGGTCCGTACCACCGCGTGGCGGCACCTGTTCCACCCCGCTTTGCAGCACATTCCCATCCGGGGGATAATTCAGCCTGAACATCGCGTGTAGTGAATCAGCGCAGTGAGTCAGATTCGTGCTGCACCGAAAAGAAAATGCTGCATCCTCCCTTACCTGTCCAGTCTCCAGAACACGTGCGAGCCATTGAGTTTCAATGGCTTTTTTCTGGCCTGGACTGATCGGCTTACGCCGTCATCACCTTCCATTGCCGTGAACTTCGACGACTATTGCCAGCAAAAAGCCGTGCCCGATGGCTCCAGCATGTACTACGCCCTGCGCCGTGCGCCCTCGGCCAGACAGCCGCTTCTGACAGCGTTCTACGCGTTGCGCCGGGAGCTGGAAGACACCGTCAAGGAAACCAGTGACCCTTCCATTGGCCGCACCAAACACGCCTGGTGGCAAAAGGAACTGGCCAGCCTGTTCGGCGGCGAACCCGCCCATCCTGTGACGAAGGCGATCGCCGCGCATCGGGCGAACACCCCCGTTCTCGACGACCAAGGGCGGGCGTTGATCGAAAACTTGGTCGACGGCTTCGGCATGGACCTTGATCGAGCACGTTATCTTGACTGGACGGGTTTGCGGCGTTATCTGGACAACGTCGGTGGCACGTTTGCCCTGATCGTCGCCCGCGCGAGTGCACGCCGTCCGGATGATGCACCAGGCTGGGCCAATTCGCTTGGCACGACGTTGATGCTGGCGGAGCGTATAGCGGAAGTCGGCGACGACGCGCGCCACGGCCGCATTTATATTCCTATCCATGAAATGCAGCGCTTCAATGTCACTGCGGCCGATCTCATCAACCGCAAATACAGTGACGCGTTCACTGACCTCATGCGCTTCCAGACCGGCCGCGCACGTGAAGCGCTCAAGCAGTCACTGGCTGCGATTCCTGCGGACGAGCGCGCGACTCAGCGTGTGCTGCGTACGCAAGCGGCTTTATTGCTGGCCTTGCTCGACGAAATAGAACGCGAAAACTTCCAGGCGCTTCATCAGCGGATTGCGCTGACACCTATCCGCAAACTGTGGATCAGTTGGTGCGTTCGATAAGTCCGGTTGGGTCGCTCCGCTTTTTGACGCGCCGTGCCTAAGTCCGCCGAAAAGGCAGCGTCTCGAACTTCTGCCCGAGGACCGCGGTGGAATTCATTCCCCACCAGGACCCAAGCACGGTCGCGTAAATCTGCCTGAAGTCCACACCCACCGGCAAATTGCCGTTCCCATCCAGCCCTGCCAATTCCGGTGCCACACCATGAAGACCGCCATTCACACGGCCGCCCATCACGAAATGCGGCGCGACCGGGCCGTTACTCTGGTTCTCGCGGGGCCGCAGGCCAAACTCGGCATAGGTCATGATGAGCGTCTCGTTCCATCGGCCCAGTTCGACCAGCGCCGAGCGCATCGCAACCATTCCCTCCGGATAACTGCTTGAGCAACGCCGCCTGCTGACCCGGCTGGTTCTGATGGGTATCGAAACCATTGAGCGTCAGGCGGATCACCGCGACGCCCTGCCTCGTCTGCGGCACGCCGGCAAGGGTATCGGTCGCTGCGAGCACTTGCATGGCTGTCTTGATCGAGGTGCCGAATGCACCGCCGGGAAATTGCGTCTTGAGCGCGAACTGGCCGGTACGCGGACGCAGCCGGTCGGCCGCCTTCACGATCTCGTTTTCCACATCCAGGATATGCGCAAGCGCGGGGTTGCGTTCCTTCAGCGATATCGGCGTCGCAAGCCACGCCTGTTTCTCGAACTGCGCGGGATTCACGAGTGCGACGGCGTGTGCGCCGTTCGCAAGCGGTCCCATTTCAGCGCTACCGATCACTACGGCATCGGCAGCGCATCCTGCCGGCACGGGTGGCGCGCGGAACGTGCGCGTGAGCCAGCCTTCGTGCAGATATAGATATTGATCCGAGCGCGAGCCGGTATCCCAAATCTCGATGGACCGGAAATGCGAGAGATTGGGTTGCGGATAACTGGCACCCTGCACGATCGCGAGTTGCCGGTCTTCCCAGAGTGGCATTAGTGGCTGCGGCGGGATGAAGACCCGTAAGCTGGTCGAGCTGGATGACCTGTTCGCGCTTGATACCGATCCCTGGGCACAGTACGGCGTACGCGGGGTCGAAGAACGGAATCACCGTGTTCAGGCCGTCGTTGCCGCCCTTCAGTTCGAGCAGAATCAGGACGTTGCCGTACCCGCTCGAACGCACCTCGACGGGGTGCGGGCTTGCTGCGGCAAATGCCGAGGGTGCAAGCGCGAAGGCACCGGCTGCACCGGTCATCGAAAGGAAGTCGCGTCGGTTCATGGGGCCACCTATTTCAACTGGTAAGCAGGGTCCATCAGCAAGGCGCGCAGATAGGCGCTGCTGGTGACGTCGGGTTCGATGGCGTCTGCGGGAGAAACCGCCAGCACCGCACGCTGCAATTGCAATTGCAGCGACAGGTTGGGACGGGCGTTCAGCGTCGTGTTGTATTGGCCATGCATCGAGATCGAAGCGCAAGCCCGCATGCGGCCGCAGCATCGCTGCAGGTTTCATGGTGGCGTTTGTCATCATGTTCGGCATTGCGCTTGACATCGAGCCTGACATCGCGCTCGTCTTCGCATTGGCTGTCGCGGCGGGGCGCATGCCATGCGCTTCGGTCGCGCGGAACAACTGTTCGATGAACTGCTTGCGCGCGAGCAGCGTGGTGCTGTTGATCCAGTTTTCACCGCCCGGCCAGCCCTTCACGTTCGGGGGATAAAAGAGATTTTCGCCGAAATTGCGCACCTGGGCGGCGAACGCTGTTGTGTCCTGATCGCCATAACCAAGATCGAATCCGCGCACAGCACCGACTACGAATTCCGCAGGTGACTTGACCAGCACGCCACGGTTGCGCTCATCCCAGAACGCCTCCGATAAAAACAGGCCCCGCAACGCTGTCTTGATGTCGTAATGCGACTCGCGAAAACGCTCGGCGATCGGAGCTATCTGAGCCCGGTCCGGCGCATCGGAGGTGAACTCGCGCCATAGTTCGGTCGTGATGAAGGTCGCCGTTTCCGGTTGAGCCAGGAGGATGTCCAGAACCTGGTCGCCATCAAAATTGCCCATCCTGCCCAGGACTGTCTTGTCACAGTCATCGTCGATCTTCGGATTGAATTGATAAGCCAGCGTATCTGGATCCAGCGTCCAACCGGTGTGGCCCGTGCGGCTTCGGTTACGTCATGCTGCGAGTAATGGCCCTCGCCTAGTGTGAAAAGCTCCATGACCTCGCGTGCGAAGTTCTCGTTCGGCCAGCCTTTGCGGCTGCCGGCGCCATCGAGGTATTGCGCATGGCCGGATCTTTCGAAACCACGTGGAGCAAGTCGCCGAAATTGCCGAGCGCATCGCGGCGCAGCAGCGCGTTCTGCCGGAACATGAGCTGCGGATAGTGAGTCTTGTCTTCGCCGGACTGAAAATGATCGTGCCAGAAGAGCCTCATGCGCTCGGTGAGCGGCGAGCGCGTGGTCACCATTTCCAGTATCCACCAGCCGCGCAACTCTTCGTAGCGACGGCTTTGTTCGCGCTGGTCGTCACGGCGCTCGTCCTGCATCCACGCACGGCGCACTTCAACTGATGAGATCGGCTCCGGGACCCACGCGGGAGGCGGGGTTGCGGCTTCGGTTCGGGCGCCGGCAAGCAATGCATCAACAGCCTGCTCGCGGGTCATTCAAATGTACGGGGCGACCTCGCTCGCGTTTGCTTCGAAGCCTGTGCGGGTTAGCAGGAAGCGGGCGTCGGTAGCATCGAGCGGATCGGCATCGACCGCCGCCGCTTCCGTCCGATGCACGTTGCGCATCCGGCGCGGGGTGTTGTTTTGCGCTGCCTGAGCCGTGAACGCGCCGGTTAGCATCAAACATAACGCAATGAACAACGTGGCAATACTCACACCGCGCTGGCGCCGATCAAGCGAACTGAGAGCAACGTGAAAATCAGGAAACCTGGAGGGTTGCATTGAGGAGCGAATCCGGTGGCCACGCTATGTCATTCAACGGCGCGCTACCCGGCCCGTTGACCGCCGTTACCACTTCGACATCGGGTTAGCGCCGGAAGGCCGCTAGGCCCTGGCCGGAAGTTTGGCCGCATACAGGCGATGCGCTTACGCCAAACCTCAGCGCTTATAAAGGTCCCTGACCGCTTCCTCGATATGCTGGTGCAACAGTCGCCGCTCATCCGCAGTCATCACACCGTGCCGTGGAGACCGCTCGGGCGGTTGCGGATCGCTTTGCCGGTGCTGGCATGGCCGGCATGGCTTGCTGCGGGTCGCGATTACCGTTGAGCGGCTTTTGCATGCGATGCTGAGCGCGCATGAAGCGACCATCGAAGTGCTTCTTGGGCCGTTCTGAGTTGAAATCGGAACTGTCGCCCTCTGGACTGGAATACCGGGACGCAGAGGATGAAGACGAAGATGAAGACAACGACGAATCAGGACGATCAAACGCTGACGAACTGCGATTGGAAGATTCTGATGGTTGCGCAAGAGCGGTGCGCGCGGCAAACACGGCATAAAACGCGCTAGCGATCAGCGTTAGTCGGATGATGCGCTTGGTGCGCACAGGTATGCGCCGCCGCGCTCCCTTCATGTTGTTCCCTTCGTTGCTCGACAACCGGACAGTCTCAGGCTCTTTGGCGTGCTTGCGTGTCATGCCCAAATTGGCGGTTAATGCCGCCATGACACTGACGCGCAATCGTTCTACTAATGGACTATCCACCGAATGACGGGCTTAGGTAAAGGAGTGTACGCATAGAATCTTTATGTCGTGCCACACTCGTCGTAAATTTTGTAACTATCTGTTACCTTAGAAATTAGTCAAACTCGCATGTCTTTCTAATCGCGCTAAGATGCCGTCATGGAAACCCCAAATCCCTCAAAAATACTCGTAGTCGACGACGACCTCCGTTTGCGCGATCTTTTGCGACGTTATCTCGGCGAACAGGGCTTCAACGTCTATGTCGCTGAAAATGCGCCGTCGATGAACAAGCTCTGGGTTCGAGAACGTTTCGACCTGCTCGTGCTCGACCTGATGTTGCCGGGAGAAGACGGACTGTCGATCTGCCGCCGTCTGCGTGGTGGCAATGACCGTACGCCCATCATCATGCTCACCGCGAAAGGCGAGGACGTCGACCGTATCGTGGGCCTGGAAATGGGCGCGGACGACTATTTGCCGAAGCCGTTCAACCCGCGCGAACTCGTCGCGCGGATTCATGCGGTGCTGCGTCGCCAGTCACCGTCCGAACTGCCGGGCGCACCGTCTGAAACCACCGAAGTCTTCGAATTCGGCGAATTCGCGCTGAATCTCGCCACACGCACACTCACCAAGAACGGCCAGGAAATTCCGCTGACCACAGGCGAATTCTCGGTGCTGAAAGTATTCGCGCGACATCCGCGTGCACCGCTGTCGCGTGAAAAGCTGATGGAACTGGCGCGCGGCCGTGAATACGAAGTCTTCGACCGCAGTCTCGATGTGCAGATCTCAAGATTGCGCAAGCTGATCGAGCCCGACCCAAGCAGCCCGCGCTTCATCCAGACGGTGTGGGGTCTGGGTTACGTCTTCATTCCCGACGGCGCAGCCTGATTGAGTCCTGATCGAGTGCTGGCAAGCGCGCCCCATGCGCGCCACAAGAGAAGAGCATCAACGAACCATGCGGATTGACAGGCGGCTACTGACGCTCGCGTTCGGCGGCCTGTTCTGGCGGACCTTCGCCTTGATCGCGTTGCTGATTGCGGTCAGCATCGCCGCGTGGTTTCAGAGCTTCCGGGTGATCGAACACGAACCGCGCGCACAGCGCGTGGCGCTGCAGCTCGTCGCGGTCGTCAAGCTCACGCGTACCGCCCTCCTTTATTCCGATCCGGATCTTCGCCGCGCTCTACTGCAGGACCTGGAGAGCAATGAAGGGGTGCGCGTGTACCCGCGCGAAACCACCGATAAATATCGCCTGCAGCCGGACGAGTCGCTAAACCGGCTGATTGAGCGCAACGTGCGGGGCCGGCTTGGCAACGACACGATGATTGCGCAATCGGTCAACGATATCCCGGGCGTATGGATCAGCTTCAAGATTGACGACGACGATTACTGGGTGGCGCTCGATCACGATCAACTTGATAACGTCACGGGCCTCCAATGGGCCGGCTGGGGCGTCTTTGCGCTCGCGCTGTCACTATTCGGCGCGGCGTTCATCACTAGCCTCGTGAACCGGCCGTTCGCGCGGCTCGCGCTGGCGGCCCGCAGGGTTGGATCGGGACAATCGCCCGAACCGTTGCCCGAGCGCGGCATGGGCGTAGCCGCCGAAACCAATCGCAGTTTCAACCAGATGGTACAGGACCTCGAACAGCTCGACGCCGACCGGGCGTTGATGCTGGCGGGCATCTCGCACGACTTGCGCACGCCGCTCGCGCGTTTGCGGCTCGAAACCGAAATGAGCCCTTCCGACGAAGCGACGAAACATGCGATGGTCGATGACATCGAACAGATGGACATGATCATCGGGCGCTTCCTCGACTACGCCCGGCCGATGCAACGGATGGCCGAAGCCGTCGATCTCTCGCTGATCGGCGGCGAGATGGCCTCGCGTTTCTACGCGGAAGACGGCGTGCTGATGAAAACCGACCTGGCGCAGGGTGCGATCATTGAAGGCGATCCGACCGACGTTCGGCGGGTGATCGGCAACCTGCTGGAGAACGCGCGCAAATATGGGCGCAGCGCGATTATCGCCCGCATCACGCTGCAAACGCGGGTCAGTCATGGGCGCGTGGAGTTGTCGGTGATGGACGAAGGAGGCGGTATTCCGGAAGATCAGGTCGCGCTGATTACGCGGCCGTTTTACCGCGTGGATACAGCGCGCACGCAGGCCAACGGCACCGGGCTCGGCATGGCGATCGTGCAACGGCTTGTCACCCGACAGCGCGGCACGCTGCGTCTGCGTAACCGTCATCCGCACATGGGGTTTGAGGTGACTATCGACTTCCCGGCGATGGAAAAGTGCACCTTCCGCTAAGCCGATCATTTCAAAAAGATGCTATCGGTCCATTCGTTAAAAGCTATCTGGACTGTTAGTCAAAATATATTGAATTTTCTAATTAATAGAGTTATAGTAAGGATCGTCCAGCGGTCCAGCGCAAGCATCAGGCTTCTTACGTGAGTTTGATGTTGCGTCATGTGAATGTTACAGTGATTAGCTAGTCGATTTTCTCTTCCAAAGAACACAGGAGTATTCATATGAAGACCGTGGGCGATAAAGTTGAAGCGTTTACCGTTACTGCTGCAAAGCCGAGTTTCAACCATCACGAAGAAAATAGTGTGTCGGCGTTTGAAGACATCACCGAACAGTCGTTCCCTGGCAAGTGGAAGATCCTGTACTTCTACCCGAAGGATTTCACGTTCGTTTGCCCGACGGAAATCGTCGAATTCGCCAAGCTGAACAGCGATTTCGCTGATCGCGACGCCGTGTTGCTAGGCGGCAGCGTGGACAACGAATTCGTGAAGCTGGCATGGCGCCGGGAACACAAGGACCTGAGCAAGCTGAACCATTATTCGTTCGGTGACGTGAAGGGCGAGCTGATCGACCAGCTCGGCATCCGTGACAAGGAAGCGGGCGTGGCGCTACGCGCAACGTTTGTTATCGACCCGGACAATGTGATTCAGCACGTCTCGGTGAACAACCTGAACGTGGGCCGCAATCCGGAAGAAATCCTGCGTATTCTCGACGGCCTGCAAACGGACGAACTGTGCCCGTGCAATCGTGCTGTCGGCGGTTCGACGCTGTAAGTCATATCGGCGAAGCCTTCGTGGCTTGCGCCTCAGCCCGTCAGCTTTCCAAGTCAAGCTCGAGCCGGCGGGCTTTTTTATCGCCGATCAGATAGGAGAAATTTATTGAATTCATCGTATCGATTAAAGAACTCATTCCCGATTACGCAAAAGACATTCGCCTGAACGTGGGCGGCACGATTGCGCGTTCATCGCTGGAAGGCAACAACGCGGTGGGCGCTGCACTGGCTGCCGCCTACCGCGGCGAAGAAGGCTACGAAGATTGTCACGCTGATCCGCGCGGCGGGCGTTTTGTTAGCCGAGGAAACGAATGGCGCGTTGACCGATGCCGCGTTAATGGGCATGAACAACCTCTCTGGTATCCGTACCTGGAAATGGCTGATAACGCGAACCTGAAGACGCAGCCCGCTGCGTTGCGGATGAATGCGGATGCAACGCACGGCGGGGTCGACAAGCAGCGCTTCGAGGTATGCGCTGGCCGCATCGATTGTTGGAAAGTGCCACTTTTGCGTGAAGTCGCACTATGAGAACCTCGTTGGCAAGGGAATGAGCACGACGCAATTGCGGGATGTGGGACGAATTGCCGCAGTGATCAACGCCGCTCAACTGGCGATTACCGCTGAGGAAAACTAAGCCGGTTCAGGTTCAAGCTTGCAAAAAACGCCACGTTTTAACCGTGGCGTTTTTATTTGCCTCCTTATTTGCATCTTTATGCGTGCGTTCAGGCGTCGATACCCGTACGCAAGCAGCACGGCAGCCTGCGCCTCGATACCCTCTTTACGTCCCAGATACCCCAGCTTCTCATTCGTCTTGGCTTTCACATTCACGCGAGTTAGCGGCAACTCGAGATCCTCGGCAATATTCGCCCGGATTGCTTCAATGAACAGCGCAAGCTTCGGCGCCTGCGCAATTACCGTCGAATCGACATTCACGATCACGAAGCCTTCTTCCGAGACTCTTGAAAAAGCCTCGCGCAACAGTACCCGGCTATCCGCCCCGGCGAAGTCCGCATCGGTATCCGGGAAATGCCGGCCGATATCGCCCATCGCCGCGGCGCCGAACAGCGCATCCGTAATCGCGTGCAGCAACACGTCGGCATCCGAATGTCCAAGCAGCCCGCGCTCGTAGGGAATGTTCACCCCGCCAATAATCAGCGGCCGGCCTTCGACCAGTTGGTGAACGTCGTAGCCTTGTCCGATTCTGAAATCCATCGATAATCCTAGATTAGTGAGCGAGTAAGCGAGTGATTGACCGCGTCAAACACCACCGAGCATAGCCGACGCAAGTGCGAAATCTTCCGGATAGGTGACCTTGAAATTGCGCAGACTACCCTGAATCAGCCGCGGTGCATGGCCCAACCACTCGATAGCGCTGGCTTCGTCGGTGAGATCGTGACCGTCCTGTTGCGCCCGCGTGATCGCGTCACGCAACATGCCTAACCGGAACATCTGCGGCGTCTGCGCCTGCCACAAGCCGTTACGCGACTCCGTGCGGGCAATGCGCCCTTCCACATGCGCCATGCCTTCAGCCTCGATGCGCTTAAGCGTGTCAGCCACCGGCAGCGCCAGGATGCCCCCCACCGGATCGTTCTCCAACTCAGCCACCAGCCGGCGGATCATCTCAGGCGTGAGCCCGGAGCGCGCCGCGTCGTGCACGAGCACCCAGTCGTCGTCGCGCGCACCGAAACCGGTCAGCACGGCAAGGCCATTAAACACCGACGCTTGCCGCGTCGTGCCGCCGCAGCGTTGCACGGCGAAGCGCAGGCCAGCGAAACGGCGGTCATCGAAATGATGATCGCTCGGCGCCAGCACGACCAGCGTCTGGGCGAACTCGGAACAGGCGTCAAAAGCGGCGAGCGAATAACGCAGCATCGGATGGCCGCCGATAGTCTGGTATTGCTTCGGCATGGGTGCGCCGGAACGGCTGCCGGAACCGGCGCACGGGATGAGGGCAAACAGGCGGGAAGTCACGAGTTGAAAACGCCCAAGTCAAAGTAAAGCCCGGATTTTATAATAGGTCCATCGCGACCATGCCGGTCCCGCATGCACTTTCGCACTCGAACGGTTCTCCGCACACTTTATGCCTTCAAAAACCGTCAGTTTACAATCAACGTCCCCTATCGCACTTGTCAAAGCCGGTCAGCACTTTGCCTTCGACGGTGCCACCGGTTCCTCCGACGCCCTCGCCCTGGCACGCTACCACCTGGCCTTTCGCGAAAAAGTCCCGTTATTGGTCGTGATGTGCGCGAGCGCTGTCGATTCGCAACGCCTCGCGGTCGAAATTCCGTTTTTCGCGCCGGACGCCCGCGTGAGGCTCCTGCCCGACTGGGAAACGCTACCCTACGACACGTTTTCTCCGCACCAGGACCTGGTTTCCGCGCGGCTGGCGACGTTGCACGACCTGGGCGAAGGCCGCTGCGACATCCTGCTCGTGCCCGCGACCACCGCGCTGTATCGAATGCCGCCGGCATCGTTTCTCGCTGCGTATACGTTTTCATTCACGCAGGGCGAGCGGTTGGACGAGGCGAAACTGAAGAGCCAGTTGACACTCGCGGGCTACGAGCACGTCAGCCAGGTTGTGCACCCCGGCGAATATTGGGTACGCGGTTCGCTCTTCGACCTGTACCCGATGGGTTCGCCGCTGCCTTACCGGATCGATTTGTTCGACGACCAGGTCGACTCCATCCGCGCCTTCGATCCCGACACGCAGCGCAGCCTCTACCCGGTCCGCGACGTGCACCTGCTGCCCGGCCGCGAATTTCCCCTCGATAAACCCGCGCGCACCGCTTTCCGCAGCCGCTGGCGCGAGGTGTTCGAGGGCGATCCAAGCCGCTCGTCAATTTACAAGGACATCGGCAATGGCGTGCCGGCAGCGGGTATCGAGTATTACCTGCCGCTGTTCTTTGACGAAACCGCCACGTTGTTCCATTACTTGCCGAAAGACGCGCAACTGGCGTTCGTCGGCGACATGGACGTGGCCATCAAGCGCTTCACGAACGACACGCGGCAGCGCTACAACCTCTTGTCGCATTACCGCGAGCGGCCACTGCTCGAACCACAACGCCTGTTTCTCAGCGACGACGACTTTTTCTCGTTCGCCAAACCGTTCGCGCAAATCAAGTTCCCGGCTGCGCCCGAGGGCGGCTGGGCAGTGCCATTGCCGGGTCTTGCCATCGATCGCCATGCCGAAGAGCCGTTGCGCGCGTTGCACCACTACCTGGAGCAGACGCCGAATCGCGTGCTGTTCGCAACCGAATCCGCCGGCCGTCGCGAGACGATCCAGCAACTGCTCTCCGATAACGGCCTACACGCGTCGTTGGACGATACCTTCCAGCAATGGCTCACCGGCGACGCCAAATTCTCGCTCGGCGTAGCACCGCTCACGAACGGCTTTGCGCTGCCCGGCGAAGGCATCTCGATCATCACGGAGACTGAGCTGTACGGACAGCTCACGCGTCGCGCCGGACGGCGTCGCCAAGAGCAGGCGAGCAACGTCGATTCGATGGTTCGCGACCTCTCCGAACTGAAGATTGGCGATCCGGTCGTGCATACGCAACATGGGATCGGGCGCTATATGGGCCTGGTATCGATGGATCTGGACGAAGGCGAAACCGAGTTCCTGCATCTCGAATACCAGAACGAAAGCAAGCTGTACGTACCGGTCGCCCAGTTGCACGTGATCTTGCGCTACAGCGGCGCGGACCCGGAAAGCGCGCCGTTGCACGCGCTGGGCTCCGGCCAGTGGGATAAAGCGAAGCGCAAGGCTGCGCAGCAAATCCGCGATACCGCAGCTGAATTGCTGAATCTTTACGCACGCCGCGCACTGCGCCAGGGCCATGCATTCCCGCTCGAACCGCGCGACTACGCGAAGTTTGTGGGAAACTTCGGCTTCGAGGAAACGCCCGACCAGACTGCGGCAATTGCCGCTATCATCGGCGACATGACCAGCGGCAAGCCAATGGACCGGCTGGTCTGCGGCGACGTGGGTTTCGGCAAGACAGAAGTGGCGTTGCGGGCGGCGTTTATCGCGGTGCTGGGTGGCAAACAAGTTGCGATTCTTTCGCCGACCACCCTGCTCGCCGAACAGCATACGAACACGTTCACCGACCGTTTCGCCAACTGGCCAGTGAAGATCGCTGAATTGTCGCGCTTCAAGAGCACGAAGGAAGTGGCGGCATCGATTGCGGCGATCAATGAAGGCACGATCGATATTGTCATCGGCACGCACAAGTTGCTCTCCACCGACGCCGTGTTCAAGCGGCTCGGACTGGTGATCCTCGACGAGGAGCATCGTTTCGGTGTGCGTCAGAAGGAAGCGTTGAAGGCGCTGCGCGCGGAAGTCGATGTGCTGACGCTCACCGCTACGCCAATCCCACGCACGCTCGGCATGGCGCTGGAAGGGTTGCGTGACTTCTCGATCATCGCCACCGCGCCGCAAAAGCGCCTCGCGATCAAGACCTTCGTTCGACGCGAAGAAGACGGCGTGATCCGTGAGGCGATGCTGCGGGAACTGAAACGTGGCGGACAAGTTTATTTCCTGCACAATGAAGTCGAGACGATCGACAACCGGCACGCAATGCTCGAAGCGCTGGTGCCCGAAGCGCGCATTGCGGTCGCGCACGGGCAAATGCACGAGCGTGAACTCGAACGTGTGATGCGCGATTTCGTCGGCCAGCGCGCGAATGTGCTGCTGTGCACGACGATTATTGAAACGGGGATCGACGTGCCGAGCGCAAACACGATCCTCATTCATCGCTCCGATAAATTCGGCCTCGCGCAATTGCATCAGTTGCGTGGACGTGTCGGGCGTTCGCACCATCAGGCCTACGCGTATTTGCTGGTTCACGATCCGGCTGCACTCACGAAGCAAGCGCAGCGGCGGCTGGAAGCGATCCAGCAGATGGAAGAGCTCGGCTCTGGCTTCTATCTCGCGATGCACGATCTGGAAATTCGCGGCACGGGCGAAGTACTCGGCGAAAAACAATCGGGCGAAATCCACGAGATCGGCTTTCAGCTGTACACCGACATGCTCAACGACGCCGTGAGGGCGCTGAAGGAAGGCCGCGAGCCCGATCTGAACGCGCCGCTTGCCGCCACCACCGAGATCAATCTGCACGCGCCGGCCATCCTTCCTGCCGATTATTGCGGCGACGTGCAGGAACGTTTGTCGCTGTATAAGCGCATGGCGAACTGCGAAACGAGCGATGCCATCGACAGCATTCTGGAAGAGTTGATCGACCGTTTCGGCAAGCTGCCGCCCCAGGCGAGCGCGCTGGTCGAAACGCATAAGCTGCGCATCGCGGCCAAGCCGCTGGGCATCATGAAGATCGACGCGGCCGAGCATGTGATTGCATTGCAGTTCATTCCGAATCCGCCTGTCGATGCCATGAAGATCATCGAGATGTTGCAGAAAAACAAGCACATCAAGCTCGCAGGGCAGGACAAGCTGCGCATAGAAGTGCGCAGTCCGGATCTCGCCGTGCGGATTTCGACGGTCAAGGACACGCTGCGTGCGCTTGGCGCACCGTTGCGGCAGCAGAAACCTGCTGTCGCGCCCGTGCCTTCGCGTTAATAGATATGTAACCCGCGCACTGCCTTGTCCGGCGGTGCACGGTCGGTTTTTTCGATATTATCGAAAGTGAAAAATTCCAAGGAGAGATTCATGTCACAGATCGCTGAATCGACGGCTTCCGTCGCGCAAACACCATCTTCCGAGCCAGCGTCGTTGCCGTGGATCAAGAAGCTTGTCTCCTTCGACACCGTCAGCCGCAACCCGAACATGGGCCTGATCGAGACCGTGCGGGACGAATTGCGCGCAGCCGGTATCGACAGCACGCTCACCACCGACCCGTCCGGCAAATGGGCTAACCTGTTCGCGACCGTGCCCGCGCACGACGGCGCAACAAACGGCGGAATCGTGCTCTCGGGACATACGGACGTGGTGCCGGTCGACGGCCAGAAATGGGACAGTGATCCGTTCAAGCCGGAGATCCGCGATGGCCTGTTGTACGGCCGCGGCACGTGCGACATGAAGGGGGTTATCGGCGCATCGCTGAGCTTGTTGCCGAAGATGCAGGTCACGAAACTCGCGCGGCCGATCCACTTCGCCCTCTCCTTTGACGAAGAAATCGGCTGCGCCGGCGCGCCGCTGATGATCACCGACCTGCAAAAGCGCGGGTTGCGGCCGGATGGCTGCATTGTGGACGAGCCGACCAGCATGCGGCCGATCATCGCGCATAAGGGCATCAACGCTTACAACTGCTGCGTGCGCGGGTTCGCCGCGCATTCGTCGCTGACGCCGCAGGGCTTGAACGTGATCGAATATGTAGCGCGGCTGATCTGTTTCATCCGCGACGTCGCCGATGAATTCCGCGCGCAAGGCCTGTTCGACGAACAGTATGACGTGCCCTTCACGACAGCGCAAACCAGCACGATCAATGGCGGCAACGCGATCAATACGGTGCCGGCCGAATGCAATTTCGCGTTCGAATTCCGCAATTTGCCGACGCTTGATCCAGAGCCAATTTACCAGCGCATCGAGAAATACGCGCGGGAAAAGTTATTGCCGAAGATGCAGAAGGAACACGCGAACGCGGCAATCAAGTTCTCGAAGATTGCTGCAGCGCCGGGGCTTGATGCGTCCGAGCAAGCGGCGATCACGCAACTTGTGCGCGCGCTGACCGCGAATCAGGAAAAGCGCAAGGTGGCTTATGGGACGGAAGCGGGATTATTCCAACTTGCGGGCGTGCCGAGGCAAGTTCATTCACAGCATGTCGGTCGAGGCGCAAGTGCGTTGCTTCGATGAAACCTTCAGCCGCTCTCGCTCTCAAACGTGACACGATCCGCGAAACCGTAGGGCGCTTCCGCGCGGCGAACCCACGCGTGTTCGGATCGGTTTTGCATGGCACCGATCAGGATGGCAGTGACCGACTTGCTGGTTAACGCGCTGCCCGGCGCAACGCTATTCGACTTGGGCGGATTGCAGATGGAACTGGAAGACATGCTTGGCGTGGCGGTTGATTTGCTGACACCGGGCAATCTACCATCCCGGTTTCGAGAGCGCGTATTAGCCGAAGCGGCACCGGTATGAGCGATGGCTCGCGCGCCGTCAGTTGCGTAAGAACCCAATTTGTTGCTCCGCCTCATTAATCGTTACGCCGTCAATCACGCCCCATGTCCACCGCCCATCACTTCGATAACACCATCGACGGCACGTCGATCCCCACACTCGACGATATCGCCGGCCAGCACATGACGCTCTCGCCGTGGGTCGCGCGGACGCCGACCTTCGAGCGTCACGATTTCCTCACACTGGAAGGCACGCCGATCAACTTCGAGTTCGAGCTGCTGCAGATCGGCGGCACGTTCAAGACGCGCGGCGCCTTTTCGCATTTGCTCGCACTCACCGAAAGCGAACACGACGCGGGTGTGACCTGCGTATCGGCGGGCAACTACGCGGTAGCGGTAGCGTATGCCGCGATGCGGCTCGGGATCAGCGCAAAGGTCGTGATGCTCAAGACCGCCAGTCCGCCGCGGCTGGCGCTCTGCCGCCGTTTTGGTGCGGAGGTGGTCATGGCGGAAAACGGCGCTGAAGCGTTCGAGATCGTGCGCCGCATAGAAGCTTAGGAAGGCCGCTACTTCGTGTATCCGTTCAACAGCTACCGGACGGTCGTGGGTACAGCAACGCTCGAATACGAATGGACTTCGCAGGCGCCCGATCTGGACACGGTGATCCTGCCAATTGGCGGTGGATTGGCAGCGGGCGTATCGCTGGCATTCCGGCTCGCGAATCCCTCTATCCACGTGTTGGCGTGGAACCAAGGGCGCCGCGCCATGGGCCAGAGTTTCGCCGCGAATCACACCACCGTGAAGATGGGCGCGATGCACAGCATTGCGGATTCGTTGATGGCGCCGCACACCGAGGACTACAGCTACGAATTGTACCGGCGGCATATCGACCGCCTGGTGACCGTGTCGGATACTGAGTTGCGCCACGCCATGCTGCATTTGTTCAATGAGCTGAAGCTGGCGGTCGAACCGGCATGCGCGGCCGCCACTGCCGCATTGCTCGGGCCGTTACGCGAAACCTTGCAGGGCAAGCGCTTGGGCGTACTGCTGTGCGGCACGAACACCGACTCGGCCACGCTCGGCAAACATCTCGTGATGGCGGCAGACGACTGAACCCGTCGCGCACCTACCCACCGCCGGTACAACACCGCGGCTACAACACATTCGTCAACCGCTTGCGCTCGCTCCGCTGCATGAAGTAGTTCGCGGCAATCACGCCAATGGTTACAAACGCAATGAACAGCGTGGCGAGCGCGTTCATCTCCGGATTCAAGCCGAGCCGCACGCGCGAAAACACGACGAGCGGCAAGGTCGTCGATCCCGGTCCCGACAAGAACACGCGGATAACACGAGGTCGTCTATCGACAGCGTGAACGACAGCAGCCACCCCGCCACCAGCGCTTGCGGTATCAGCGGCAGCGTGATCGAGAAAAACACTCGCAATGGCGTCGCGCCCAAATCGAGCGCGGCTTCTTCAATCGAGGGATTCAATTCCCTGACCCGCGATTCCACGATGATTGCGACATAGGAAATACACAGCATCACGTGACCGATCCAGATCGTGAATAACCCTCGCCCGGCCGGCCAGCCGAATACTTTCGCCATTTCCACAAACAGCAACAGCAGCGAAATCCCCTGGATCACTTCGGGCATCACGAGCGGCGCGTTGATCATGCCGGCATAGAGCGTGAAACCGCGAAACCGCCCCATGCGCGTGAGCACATATCCTGCCCATGTCCCGATCACCGCCGACGCGCACGCTGCGAATACCGCGATTCGAATCGATAGCCACGCGGTATTGATCAGTTCATCGTCGTGCAATAACGCCGCATACCATTTCAGCGAGAATTGCGTCCACACGGTCACAAGCTGCGACTCGTTGAACGAATACACCACCAGGCTCATGATCGGAATATAGAGAAACAGGAATCCGAAACCGAGAAACGTGAACCGGAGCGAGCGACTGGGTTCAATCATCGCTTGGTCCTCCAGTTGCTTAGCCTGATAATGCTGGAACAGCGCCATGGGGACTAGCAACAGCAACACCATGACCGCAGGTGACAGCGGAAGCCATCGGCCAGTCGGCGTTATCGAAGAACTCATTCCACATCACGCGGCCGATCATCAGCGTATCCGCACCGCCCAGCAATTCCGGGATCACGTATTCGCCCACCGCCGGAATAAACACTAGCAGGCAGCCCGCGATAATTCCGTTCTTCGACAACGGCAGTGTGATCTGCAAAAACGCTTTCCACGGTTTCGCGCCGAGATCGTAAGCGGCTTCAAGCAAGGTGAGATCCATCTTCACGAGATGGGCGTAAAGCGGCATCACAAGAAACCGCAGATACGAAATACACCATATCGGCATGGTGTATTTCTGCCGATATAAACCGCGATATTCGTGTGATACAGCTCGATAGGCGAATGAATAATCCCCATCCACATCAGGAAGTTGTTCAGCAAACCGTTGTTCTTCAGGATCCCGATCCATGCATACACGCGAATCAGGAACGACGTCCAGAACGGCAGCATCACGGCCATCATCAGCAGATTGCGGGTCGCAGGATTCGAACGCGCGATGTAATACGCCATCGGATAACCGATCAACAGGCATAGCAGCGTCGATACCCCCGCGACCAGCAGCGAGTTCATGTAGGTCGCGAAGTACAGGCTGTCCGTCACGAGAAACGAAACGCGTAGTGCGAAAAATCGAGCGCGATACTCAGCACACGCCGTCTTTCATCGCCGTCAATTCCGTATAGGGCGGAATGCCGAGACGCTAATCGGAGTAACTGATTTTGACGACCAGCAGGAACGGCCGAGGAACAGCAGCACGAGCCACAGATATGGCCCGAAGATGAACGCCGTCCTGCCGGTCAGGCCGAAACGTTGCTTGATTAAATGCAGTGTTTTCATGCTGTGAGCCCCACGGCCTGCAGACGCTGTCCAGCGCACGAAAACTTCGTCGCCCCAGGTGGGCGAATCGATCTGGCCAAGCGCGAGGCTCGACAAATGCGCCACGACCACTTTGCCCGCTGTCCAGCTTCACGTGATACATACAGCGTGTAGCCGCCCATATATGCAATGTTCGCCACGGTGCCGTGGCCCCAGCAGTTGTATGAACCGTCGGGCGGCTTGCGTGTCAACGCAATGCGCTCTGGCCGTACGAAGGGTGACCGGCATGCCGAGCAGGCCCGTGATGCCGTGGTTCACATACAGCTGTGACGGCAACTCGGTACATTCAACAAACACGTGATCCGGTTCGTCTTCCACCACGATGCCGTCGAACAAGTTTGTCGAGCCGATGAATTCGGCGGTGAACCGGCTGTTCGGATATTCGTAGACCTCGTGCGGCGTGCCGATCTGCACGATCTCGCCCTCGCTCATGACCGCGATCCGACCGGCCGGTCATCACTTCCTCCTGATCGTGCGTGACCATGATGCAGGTCACGCCGACCTTATCGAGAATATTCACCAGCTCAATCTGCGTGCGCTGACGAATCTGCTTGTCCAGCGCGGACATGGGCTCGTCAAGCAACAGCAGCTTCGGACGCCTGACCAGGCTGCGGGCCAGCGCCACGCGCTGTTGCTGGCCGTCCGACAACTGGTGCGGCTTGCGCTGCGCGTATTTGGCCATCTGCACAAGCTCGAGCGTCGTGTGGACGCGTTCCTTGAGCTCGGCGCCGCGCACGCCCTCCTGCTTGAGTCCGAACGCCACATTCGACTCCACCGTCATATGCGGAACAGCGCATATGACTGGAACATCATATTCACCGGTCTGCAATACGGCGGCATGCTCGCAAGATCCTCGCCGTCGATCACGATCTGGCCTGAGGTGACCGACTCCAGCCCCGCGAACATGCGCAGCATGGGTGGACTTGCCGCAGCCGGAACTGCCGAGTAGCGCAAACAGCTCGCCCTTCTTCACCGACAGGTTCACCCCTTTCACTACAATGGTTTTGTCGAATTTCTTGACGATATCCACAATCCGCACGAAGTTGTCCGCCGCCCATTCCGGGTCCCGCAAGCCCGGCTCCGGCCTGCGGCCGATAGAGGCGGACTGGCCAGACTGGCCGCTTTGATTGCCCGGTCCGGTGGACACTGCACTCGACTGCTGGTAACTCATGATCTGCTGCCCGGCTCCTGCGCTACGCGCTTCCGTGTTCGCACTCGGATAATACACCTCGTTCGTGATCGCGGCGTGGACTTGCGGGGTCTCGATATAGTTGATCCACTCTAGCGCCGCTTCCTTGTTCTTCGCCTCCTTCGGAATCGCCATCACGTCAAACCAGACCGGCGCGCCACCCTTCGGGATGTTGTAGTACTCGACCTTGTAAGCCTTCTTCGCCTCTTCCGCACGATGCTTGGCGATCACCCACATCGCTCGACCCCAGCCATAGGCGAAGCAGACGTCGCCGCCGCGTTGATATAACCAGACGAGTTGAACTGGGTGATGTACGGACGGATCTTCTTGAGCATTGCCAGCGCGGCGCGGTAGTCGGCCGAGTTCGTGCTCATCGGGTCCTTGCCAATGTAATGCGCGGTGGCGAACATCTGGTCGGGCGCGTCGAGTACCGAGACGCCGCAGGCCTTGAGCTTTGAGATGTTTTCCCCAGCTTGAACAGGATGTCCCAGTTATCCAGCAGCACGTTCTTGCCGAGGATCTGCTGGACCTTCGTGACGTTGTAGCCAAGGCCCGTTGTGCCGTATGCTCCCGTGTACTGGTTACCCGGATCCGCGCCCGCGATCAGCTTCATCAGGTCGGGGTCGAGGTATTTGAGATTCGGGAGTTTGGATTTGTCGAGCGGGGCGAAGATTCCTGCGGTGATCTGCTTGCCGATGTAGTTGCTGGTGGGCACCACGATGTCGTAACTCGAATTGCCGGTGAGCAGCTTGGCTTGCAGCGTGTCGTCGCTGTCGTACTTGACCTTGATGCCAGTCTGCTTCTCGAAGTTCGGAATCGTGTCTTTTGCGATGTAGTCCAACCAGTTGTACACGTTGAGCTGAGTGTCTTTCGCCGATGCCGCCATCGGTGCTGTTAGCGCCGCCGCTCCAGCCAAAGCTATGGTGATAGAGAGTGCACGCCGGCACCCGTGCAATCGCGCCCGATACACCCGAACGCTTCGACAACCGGTCCGCCATTTTTTCTGTCATTTCAGTTTCTCCGTCCATTCGACTTGGCGACCGTTGATTCCCATGTCTCAAACTGCCCTTTCTCCCCTGCTCAGTCGAGACGCTCCAAAAAAACGAAAACTATCATCAAAAGGTTACATCGCAAAAAACAATTGGCGAATTTTGTCGCGTGAAGTACAAGCAGCACGTTTGGCTGGAGCTACATGACCACGTCCGCGCCGGACATCGCTCAGCCTGAATTTATCGCGAGCATCCAACGCACATTCTTCAGCGGAACCGTCATTGCTCAAGGGCTTCATTAAACCACTCAGCGACTCGGGCGATGCGCAAGCTTTGTCCCGTCCTTGCTCCATTAAGGCTAGCACTCGTGTTGCACCGCTTACGTCTTTTTTCCAGCTGCTTCGCACTATCCCGGCTTCAGGCTCATCAACAAACGAGTGGTATCGATACAAATCGGGATCGATTTTTGCTAAAGCTGTCCATTCTGTTCCAATGTTACAGACGTTTCCTCCCAAGCTTACAATTCACCCTTTCGTGAATGTCGCCCGGGGGGGCGGTTCGGAGGTCAGCCGGTGAGGTGAACAAGCGGGTCGCGCACAGCGCAATTGAGACGACCAGGGATACTGCTTCCCGCCGCCTCGCCCGACGCTACTCAACGCAACAAGGATGATCGTTTAATGGCCCGAGGCTCTTTGCTGCTCCCTACCCTATCCCTCATGCCCTTGCGTGAAGCCGCCTCTGAACAGCCGCTCGAACTGACACTGCTTTGTTTTATAGCGACGACGACAAGCAGCCGCTCACCATTGATGTGCCAAAAACGCTTAACGTCACGCTGACCAATGGCGACCTGCCACCGCAACCGCTAACGCTGCAAACCCGGTGTCCCCGGCACGCTGTCGCTGCGCCCCGGCCAATATCGAAAGGTTCGCTATGCCCCCCTTGGCCCAAGTCGGCCCGCGGCGTAATGAAGGTCGATCCGGTAAGTTTCGATCCGTCGCCCATGCTGGTAACGCTCAATCGCAGCAAATCGCAGGCGCAAGTGATGGCGGAAACCGCCGAGACGAAGGCCCGGACACCGCAGCAACTGGCAAGCGCCGAGGCCGCGGCGAATACATCGCAGTGCCCACGACTACCAGCGACCGGATGTTGAGCGGCCGGTTGTCGACCTTCGAACCCATGTATTTCGCCGATGGGCAGAACGGCGATAACCTCGCGAAATTCCAGTGCAGCTTCAAATACCGCCTGCTGTTGTTGCCCGACGATCCCTGCTCGCGCAGCTTCCTCGACAACCTGTATTTCGCCTACACGCAAACATCGATCTGGGACCTGTCGGCTGAATCCGCGCCCTTCCGCGACACTAGCTACGAACCGCAATTGTTCTATTACCTGGAGAACACGGGTTGGAAAAGCTCACTGTTTTCGCACATGGGCATCACGGCTGGTATTAGGCATGAGTCGAACGGTAAGGCCGGCGCGGATTCGCGCGGCATCAACATCGCTTTCGTGCGCCCGACCTGGGATTTCGGCGATATCCGATATCAATTCGAACCACCTGACGATCTCGCCGAAAATCTACTACTACATCACGAAGAGCGGTAACGAGGACATCCAGAACTATCGTGGTTACGTCGACCTGCTGGTGAAGTACGGCAGCCCCGACGGCTAGCAACTCGCTACCACGCTGCGCAAGGGCACCAAAGCGGGATACGGCGCGTGGACGCCCAATTCACTTACCCGCTCGCCAAGCTGATCGGCAGCGCGTGGGGCGGTTATCTGTGGGTGGAGTATTTCAACAGCTACGGTGAAGACATTCACGATTACAACCAGCGTAACCACTGGATCGCGCGGATCGGCTACAGCATCGCGCGTTAAACTTAGATCTTTTGCACGGGCGCTGCGATTCACTGCATGCTGCGCCGGACTACAGGCGTTTTATGGCATCGAACCTTCATGATTTGCTCGACAGCCCGTGCATCGGCGTCTGCTCGAGCCTCTTTGACGACGCCTGCAAAGGCTGCGGCCGCATGGCCGGAGAAGTCTCCAACCGGGTGTTTCTCAGCGATGCCGAGAAGCTCGCTATCTGGGAACGCATTACCCGCGAAGGCACCGCCGCACCTGTGCCAGAGCATTGCCACTGCTGCAAATGCGTGCGTTCGGGCTTCGTACGCCTGGGGCCACTTCGCCGTCGGGTCTTCCGTGATGTTGGCGTCCCTACGCATTTCACAGGCCATGACCCACGACCATCGGAGCCGAACTTGAAGCACGGA
>CALNPU010000014.1 GCA_940588625.1 uncultured Caballeronia sp. | reverse complement strand
TACGGGATTCGAGTCCGCCACGTAGCCATCAAGCGCTTCGGGAAGGAGAATGCTTTGCGTACGATCATCGCCTTGAACGAACCGCTTCATATCGCTCCTCCTCCGCTATCGGAGGAGAAATTCTAGCCGCTTTAAAAAAACCGTTTCTTGACACAACCTGGAACGAACGACGCACCGTGCGGATTCTCGTTAAGTTACCACACTGGAAATGACACGGCTGTACAGTGCCGCTTTTGCAGCGTCCGCGCACGCTCAAAAAGTTTTCGGGATGGTCCCGAAAACGCGTCGGTTATACTGATCCGACTCTCGTATGACCTGCGCGCATTCCCGGCGCGCCTTGCGTTACATCGCCACAATTACGCACACTATGAATTTCAAGTTTGCTTCGACCGTCTTGCCTCTTTCGGCGCAAACCGCGCGCCTCGCCTCAGTCGCCAGCCTCGTTTGCGCACTTGGCACACTCGGTATAGGTCAGGCAGTCGCGCAATCGCAGCCTCAACCCGCCACACCGCAAGGGCAAGTAGAGGAGATCGTGCCGCAGCGTTACGCGAACAATCCCAATGTGGACGCGTTCATCAACGATTTCGTCGCACGCTACGACTTCGATTCCGCCGCCCTGCACGACCTGTTCAATCACGTGAGCTATTCGGCGACCGTCGTGAAGCTGGTGCTGCCCTCGCCCACTCTCGCCAGCAAGAACTGGCGCGCGTATCAAGCACGTTTTGTGGAGCCGGTACGCATTGCGGCCGGCGTGAAATTCTGGCGCGCGAACCAGGCTGCGCTGCAGCGCGCGTCGGATCAATACGGCGTGCCGCCTGAAGCGATTGTTGGGATCATCGGCGTAGAAACCATCTATGGCCAGTACATGGGCAACTTCCGCGCGCTCGATGCACTCACCACGCTGACCTTCGACTACCCGAACACGCCGAACCGCGCCGAACGTCAAGCAACGTTCCGCAAGAATCTCGAGGATTTGCTGGTCTGGACGCACGATCAGCAGATCGACCCGACTACCGTGCTTGGTTCGTACACAGGCGCGATCGGCATTGCGCAATTCCTGCCAAGCAGCATCGTGCAGTACGCGGTAGATTTCGATGGCAATGGACACATCGATTTGCGGACCAGTCCCGCGGATGCCATCGGCAGCGTCGCGAACTATCTGAAGCAGCACGGTTGGGAATCGGAACGGCCGGTGGTCTGGAAGATAGCGGGCGACGCGGGCAGCCAAGGCATTGCGCAAGCAGCCGCCGATGGTCAGCCCGAGCCGCACAGGTCGCTCGCGCAGCTCACGAAAGCTGGCCTGTTGACAAGCGAACCGGGGCTCAACACCGAGGCGGAAGCGGGTACGCCGGTGACGGTCGTCGACTTGCCGACGCCGGGCCGCGCGACCGAATACACGCTTGGCCTGAAGAATTTCTACGTGCTCATGCGCTACAACTGCAGCTTCTTCTATGCACTCGCCGTATATCAGCTCGGCGAAGCGGTGAAGGCGCAGATGGCCGGCGGGAAATGCAGGCGGTTCAGCATCACAATGACGTAGCCGTCGAGGGTCTTTGACTCCCGCACTATGCAAAAAAGCCCGGTCGATACCGGGCTTTTTTGCGCATTCGCTTTCGCGAATGACCAAGCCGATGTCAGGCCGGGAACACACCCGTCGACAAATAACGGTCACCGCGGTCGCAAACGACGAACACGATGGTCGCGTTCTCGACCTGACGGGCCACGCGCAACGCCACTTCGCACGCGCCGGCAGCTGAAATCCCGCAAAAAATGCCTTCCACCGATGCCAGCCGTCGCGCCATTGCCTCGGATGCGGCCTGACTGACGTTTTCCGTGCGGTCCACGCGGCTGCGATCAAAAATTTTCGGCAGATACGCTTCGGGCCACTTGCGGATGCCGGAGATGCGCGAGCCTTCTTCCGGCTGCGTCCCGATGATCTTGATGTTCTCGTTCTTTTCTTTCAGGTATTGCGACACACCCATGATGGTGCCGGTCGTACCCATGGCGGACACAAAATGCGTGATAAGGCCTTCGGTGTCACGCCAGAGTTCCGGGCCAGTGGTCTCGTAGTGGGCGAGCGGGTTATCCGGATTCGCGAACTGGTCGAGGATGATGCCCTTGCCGTCGCGCTGCATTTGCTCGGCGAGATCGCGAGCGTATTCCATGCCGCCGGTAACCGGCGTGAGTACGATTTGCGCGCCGTAAGCCGCCATGCTTTGGCGACGTTCGATTGACAGGTCCTCCGGCATGAGGAGCACCATTTTGTAGCCGCGAATGGCTGCGGCTATGGCGAGCGCGATACCGGTGTTGCCGCTTGTCGATTCGATCAGCGTGTCGCCGGGCTTGATGCGGCCGCGCTCTTCCGCCTTCTTGATCATCGACAGTGCCGGGCGGTCCTTCACCGAACCCGCGGGGTTGTTGCCCTCGAGCTTGCCGAGGATCACGTTATTGCGGCTGCGGATTTCGTCGTCCGGGATGCGGACCAGTTGCACCAGCGGCGTATTGCCAATGGTGTCTTCAATAGTCTTGTAAGCCATAGCGGTCGTGGGGTTGCTGCAGTCGATAAGTTATTAGTCGATAAGCTATTAATTGTAGCCCAGGGGGTTTTCGGGTGCCGGGCGGCCTTATTGGACGGAGGAGCTAATTTCCTGGCGCGTTGGACGCGTCTGCAGGCTGCCGGCGAACGAAGGCGCATCAGGTCGACCGGCGCGCCGACCGATGCGCCACACCGCGCTTTTTGACCGTAACCGCAGCAGCAGGCGGTTTGCCAGCGGCACCGGCAGCCGCCACTGGCGCCCCGGCCGGTCCAATGGTCAGCCCTTCGGCCTTCAAGCGCTCGACCGTCTTGCCGCCCATGCCCTTGACGCGTTTGCTCAACTCGGCCGCGTCCTTGAACGGACCATGCGCTTCGCGTTCATCGAGAATGGCTTTCGCCTTGGCCGGCCCAATGCCCTTGATGCCGCGTAACGCGTCGGAATTGGCGTTGTTGATATCCACGGCAGCGAACGCTGAACCAATAGATACAGCCAGTGTGAACGCCGCGAGAAGTTTCTTGATCATGTGAGTCTCCCTTGAAAACCGGTCCGCGATGATCGCTGACCGGGAGACCCAGTGTATGAAGATAGCGAAGGCTTTTTATAGCTGACCGAACAGCCAACGCACGTACCTGTCGACACCTTCCTGAACCGTCAGCAACGGTGCATCATACCCGGCCGCGCGCAGCTTCGACTGATTGGCCTGCGTGAAGCATTGGTACTTGCCGCGCAACGCATCGGGGAATGGAATGTACTCAATCAAGCCACGCTGCACCAGCTCCGCCAGCGACAACTGCGCCTCGCCATCAATTGCCCGCAGCGAGTTCACCACCGTGGACGCAATGTCGTTGAACGGCTGCGCGCGCCCTGTGCCAATGTTGAAAATACCCGACGTCTCCGGATGATCGAAGAAGTGCAGATTGACCTTCGTCACGTCTTCCACCGACACGAAATCGCGTGTCTGCTCACCCGCGCCATACCCGTTGTATTCGCCAAACAGCTTGACATTGCCCTCGGCGCGGAACTGATTGAAGTTATGGAACGCTACGGACGCCATGCGCCCCTTGTGATTCTCGCGCTGCCCGTACACGTTGAAATAGCGGAAACCGGCAATCTGGGTACGCGCTTTCGGCAAGATCTGGCGCACGATCTGATCGAAGAGAAATTTCGAATAGCCGTACACGTTCAACGGCTTTTCGACGTCGCGACGCTCGACGAACTCACTCGAGCCGCCATACACCGCTGCCGACGATGCGTACAGGAACTGCACCCCCTGCTCCAGGCAGGTATCCAGCACATCGCGGCTATAGCGGAAGTTGTTGTCCATCATGTAGCGGCCGTCGGTTTCCATCGTGTCGGAACACGCGCCCTCATGGAAAATGGCCCTGACCTTGCCGAAATCACCGCGCTTGAAACGCGCGACGAATTCGGTCTTGTCGAAATAATCGTCGACTTCGCAATCGACCAGGTTCTTGAATTTGTCGGCGCGCGTGAGGTTGTCGACCGCGGTCACACGCTGCTCGCCTCGCTCGTTGAGCGCCTTGACGATGTTGCTGCCGATAAACCCGGCCGCGCCGGTAACAATGATTGTCATGGTGGTTTTAGCCACTATATCAGCCAAAAAGTTCATTGTAGTCGACGGTCGCCGTACCCAGTTTGCCGACGACGATTCCCGCTGCGCGGTTGGCGTAAGTGATCGAGTCCACCAGCGGCACACCCGCGCCCAGCATGGTTGCGACGGTTGCAATGCCCGTGTCGCCGGCACCCGAAACATCATACACTTCGCGTGCATCGGCCTGCGTGTGGACCACCCGGCCAGCAGTAAAGAGCGTCATGCCCTCCTCTGATCTCGTCAGCAGCAACGCGCTGAGATCCAGCGATTCACGCAGCGCCGTGACGCGTGCGAGCAAATCTTCTTCCGAGCTCCAACGCCCGACCACTTCGCGCAATTCCGCGCGGTTCGGCGTGATCAGCGTGGCGCCGCGATAACGGTTCCAGTCATCACCCTTCGGGTCGACCAGCACCGGTTTGCCGGCCCGCTTCGCGTCCGCGATCATTTGCGTCACATGCGTCAGGCCGCCCTTCGCGTAATCCGACATCAAGATCACATCGTGTTGCGGCAAGAGCGTCTCGAACCGGGCGAGACACGTGCTGAGGACTTCGTGCGTCGGCGAATTTTCGAAGTCGACCCGCAGAAGTTGTTGCTGCCTCGACAACACGCGCAGCTTGATGGTCGTGAGCAATTCGGGGTCGCGTTCTAGGAACGCAGTAACCCGGCTCTCGCCCAGCAATTCCACAATGCGTTCGCCCGGCTCATCATGCCCGACCACGCACAACAAGCCGGCCTGCGCGCCCAGCGCAGCCGCGTTGCGCGCCACGTTCGCCGCACCGCCAAGCCGGTCTTCCTTGCGTTGTACATGCACGACCGGCACAGGCGCTTCCGGGGATATCCGGTTCACATCGCCGAACCAATAGCGGTCGAGCATCACGTCACCCACGACCAGCACGCGCGCCGCCGCGATGCGTGCCCGCGGAACCGACGGGACGGGAGCGGTCAAAGCGACAGCGGGCACCGCTGCATCAGGCGGCAGGGAGTTCGAGATGGGGACGTCCTATTGCAAAATAGTCGATGCCGAGTTCCGCCATCGCTTCTGGTTCGTACAGGTTGCGGCCATCGAAGATGACCGGCATTTTGAGCTCGCTCTTCAGATGCGCGAAGTCCTGGCTCTTGAACTCCTTCCACTCGGTCACGATCACAAGAGCATCCGCGCCGGGCAACGCGTCTTTTTGTGATTCGACGAAATGCAGGCGTTCGAGTTGCTGCGGTTTATTAGCGAGATCGAGCGCGAATACGCGGCGGCTTTCCGCCAGCGCAACCGGATCATAAGCGCGAACCGTCGCACCGCGCTCGAGCAGCGCGCCAATCAGGCGGCGGCTCGACGCCTCGCGCATGTCGTCGGTATTCGGCTTGAACGCGAGGCCCCATACGGCGAATGTGCGGTCGCGCAAGTCTTCGCCCATGCGCTTCGTGATCTTGCCGACGAGCACTTCCTTTTGCAGATCGTTCACTTCTTTCACGGCTTCGAGAATCCGCAACCGATGCCCATTTTCACGTGCCGTCTGCGCCAGCGCCTGCACGTCCTTCGGGAAACACGAACCGCCGTAACCGCAGCCCGCATACAGGAAGTGATAGCCGATACGCGGGTCCGAACCAATGCCACGACGCACCGCTTCGATATCCGCACCCACGGCATCGGCGAGGTTCGACAGATCGTTCATGAACGAGATACGCGTGGCGAGCATGGCGTTCGCCGCGTACTTCGTGAACTCCGCCGAACGCACATCCATATAGAGCGTGCGATCATGATTGCGGTTGAACGGAGCATAGAGGCGCTTGATCTTCTCGCGCGCGATCTGGCCGGCTTCGTCGTCGTCCACGCCGAGCACGATGCGATCAGGACGCATGAAGTCGTCGACAGCCGCGCCCTCCTTCAGGAACTCCGGATTCGGTAAAACCGAAAAGGCGTTCTTCCCGGTCGGTTCAATCCCACGTGCCGTCAATTCCTCTACGACCACATTGCGCACGTGCTGGGCTGTGCCGACCGGCACCGTCGATTTATCGACGATCACCTTGAAGCCGTTTGCATAACGCCCGATGTTGCGCGCTGCCTCGAGCACATACTGCAAGTCTGCAGAACCGTCCTCGTCCGGCGGCGTTCCCACCGCGATGAACTGGATCTCGCCGTGCTCGACGCTTTCCTTGATATCAGTGGAAAAGCGGATGCGGCCGGCAGCACGCGTACATTTCAGTATCTCGTGCAAGCCCGGTTCGTGGATCGGCACGCCGCCGTTATTGAGGATGTCGATCTTGCGCGCATCGACGTCCAGGCACAGCACGTCGTTGCCAATTTCAGCGAGGCACGCGCCGGTGACTAGTCCGACGTAGCCCGTCCCGATGATGGATATTTTCATAAGCACTCCGGAGAGACCGGTGATTGTCGAAGGATCAGGCCAAAATGGCCGCAGAGTCCGATCGTTTCAAACGTTGAAACCGCGCTCAGGCGGATGCGGTGATCGGCTCGCCGCGGCGCGGCGCATAGGTTTCCCAGCCGCTGCAGCCAGGACATTGCCAGTAAAAAAGACGCGCGCGGAAACCGCAGTTCCGGCACGTGTAGCGCGGCAGGTTCTTGGTCCGCTGCTTGACGAGCATGCGCATCAGTTCGAGTTCGCTGCGACGCGGTTCCTCGGCCTTGGCCACTTGCGCCTCCAGCAGCCGCGTCATGCCCGCTACATTCGGCGACGTCTGCATCTGGTGCCGGGCGAGCGCATGGGCCGCTTCCATTCCACGCAATTGCGACACGTGCTTGAACGCCACGTCGAGCAGGTCGTTGGACGGATATCGATTCACATAATCGACCAACAAATCGACCCCCTCAGCCGTACGGCCGAGTTGTTCGTAAGCTTGCATCAGCTTTTCGGCCACCAGCGGCAAATAAGCTGCATTCTGCTCTTCCACGCACCGCCAGCACGCAATTGCCGCCTCCAGATCACCGCCGGCGGCATCCACGTCGCCAACCAGGATCGTCGCCCGCACATTGTCGGGATTTGCAGCGAGCGCGAGCTTCAGTTCCGCGCGAGCGTCTGCCGGGTTCTTGCGCTGCAGCGCTTCCTGCGCGAGCTCGCAATGAAACTGGGCGACTTCCTTCTCGAGCGTCGCCGCACCCATTTCTTCGATCCGGCCCGCGATTGCAATCGACTTCTTCCAGTCCTTCTCGATCTCGTAGATGGTCAGCAACGCCTGCTGCGCGCCGAGCGCATATTCACCGGCTTCAAGCGAGCGGAAGGTTTCCTCGCCGCGATCCAGCAGACCCGCCTTCAGGAAATCCTGGCCAAGTTCGAACAACGCGTGATCGCGTTCGGCGACGGGCAGATCGGGGCGACTCAGCAGGTTCTGATGCACGCGAATGGCCCGGTCTGTCTCACCGCGACGGCGAAACAGGTTACCGAGCGCAAAGTGCAATTCGATGGTTTCAGGGTCAAGCTTCGCAACTTCGATAAAGGCGTCGATAGCCTTGTCGTGTTGCTCGTTCAGCAGGAAATTGAGGCCGCGAAAATACGAGCGCGGCAGATTCGCGTTTTCATACAGCAGCGTTTTCAGGTCATAGCGGGATGCGATCCAGCCGAGAGCAAACGCGACCGGAATGACAAGCAGCCACCAGAAGTCTAGATCCATGCGAATTCTTGGAAAGGGTTAAGGGCCGGCGCGGGGCGAGACAGCGCGACCCCGTCAGATCAGTGGCGGCATAGGCGGTTCTATTGGCACGACGGGTACGTCGCGCGCCACACGCAATTCACGCTTGAGCCGGGCATTTTTCATCCGCAGGCGAAACAGCGACGGCAGCGACGAGAGCAGTCCTGCAACCAAGCCGACGACAAAAAACGCCAGGCCGATCAGGATCAGCGGTGCTTGCCAGAAGTAGCCGGCGAGAAAATTGAGCGTCGCACTTTGTGTGTTGGCCAATGCCAGCATGAGCAGGAACACGAAAACCAGTACACGGATCAGCCAGACAAAAAATTTCATAAGGGGTCTCTTTGACGACAATAGCGGAACGACAGAGTGAGCAACCCGGGCGGCGTATACAACACCGATATTCACAAGGGACGCAAAGCTCGGGCCATGCTGCCCTTGATTGTTGGCGTCCGGTATTATAATTGAAGCGTATGAGGCAATGCGCAACGGCTTGGACGATAGGCCGATTAGCAGGACGCCCGCAGGAGTTTACCGCCTTACGGTGACGCGAAAAATGGCAGTAGCGAACGAGCGTGCGGAACGGCAGCGCCGTTGGCATGTGTTCGGTCAAGGCATAAAAAAAGTACCCTTGCGGGTGCTTTTTCCGGTCATTTGTCTTTGGCTGACAGCGGTTTGATGCAGGATGAACTCGGACGCCGGTCAAACATCGTCGTCTTCGTCACTGTCTGCTTCGTTCGACTGTTTCAGCGGCTCGCCCGCGCGGCCATCTACTCGTTCGCGCAACTCCTTGCCCGGCTTGAAGTGCGGCACGAATTTCTCCGGTACCAACACCTTCTCCCCCGACTTGGGATTGCGTCCAACGCGCGATGAACGACGATTGAGGCCGAAACTGCCAAAGCCGCGGATTTCGATGCGATGGCCATTGGCCAAAGCACCCGACATCGCATCGAGCATCGTCTTCACCGCGATTTCCGCATCTTTAAGAACAAGTTGCGGAAATCGCAGCGCCAGTTGGGCGACCAATTCCGATTTGGTCATACTGCCGCAATACCTTGCGGCTTAGCCGTTCTGGCCGTCGAGCTTGGCTTTCAACAGCGCGCCAAGGTTCGTCGTGCCGGTAGCAGCCGTGCTCAATTCAGCCGACGAAGCCAGACCCCGGATTGCTTCCTGTTGCTCAGCCGAATCCTTAGCCTTGATCGACAGGTTGATGCCACGCGATTTGCGATCGATGTTGATAATCATCGCATTGACTTTGCCGCCTTCCTTCAGCACGTTGCGAGCATCTTCCACGCGGTCCTGAGCGATTTCCGACGCGCGGAGATAACCTTCCACGTCTGCCGTCAACGTCACCACTGCGCCCTTTGCGTCCACCGACTTGACCACGCCGTCAACCGTCGCGCCCTTGTCGTTCATTGCTATGAAGTTGCTGAACGGATCGCCTTCGAGTTGCTTGATACCCAGCGAGATGCGTTCCTTCTCGACATCGATGCCCAGAACGATAGCCTGGACTTCGTCGCCCTTCTTGTACTTGCGAACCGCTTCTTCGCCCGTTTCGCTCCACGACAGGTCCGAAAGGTGAACCAGACCGTCGATACCGCCCGGCAAACCGATGAACACGCCAAAGTCGGTGATCGACTTGATCGCGCCTTCCAGCTTGTCGCCCTTCTTGAAGTTGCGGCTGAAGTCATCCCACGGGTTCGGCTTACACTGCTTCATGCCGAGGCTTATACGGCGGCGGTCTTCGTCGATTTCGAGAACCATGACTTCGACTTCGTTGCCCAGTTGCACAACCTTCGACGGTGCAACGTTCTTGTTCGTCCAGTCCATTTCCGACACGTGAACCAGGCCTTCGATGCCCGATTCCACTTCGACGAATGCGCCGTAGTCGGTGATGTTGGTGACCTTCCCGAACAGGCGGGTGCCTGACGGGTAACGGCGGGAAATGCCTTCCCACGGATCGTCGCCGAGTTGCTTGATACCCAGCGAAACGCGGTTCTTCTCTTGGTCGAACTTGAGGATCTTCGCGGTGACTTCCTGGCTAACCGACAGAACTTCGCTCGGGTGACGCACACGACGCCATGCGATGTCCGTGATGTGCAGCAGGCCGTCGATACCGCCGAGGTCCACGAATGCGCCGTAGTCCGTGATGTTCTTGACCACGCCTTCCACGATCGCGCCTTCCTTCAGCGTTTCGAGCAGCTTTGCGCGCTCTTCGCCTTGCGTGGCTTCGATCACAGCGCGGCGCGACAACACGACGTTGTTACGCTTGCGGTCGAGCTTGATCACGCGGAATTCGAGGGTCTTGCCTTCGTACGGGGTCGTGTCCTTGACCGGACGCGTGTCAACCAGCGAACCCGGCAGGAACGCGCGGATGCCGTTGACCATGACGGTCATGCCGCCCTTGACCTTGCCCGTGATCGTGCCGGTCACGAGTTCGTTGTTGTCCAGCGCTTTTTCCAGCGACAGCCACGAAGCCAGACGCTTCGCCTTGTCACGCGACAGGATGGTGTCGCCATAACCATTTTCCAGGGCGTCGATAGCCACGGAAACAAAGTCGCCCGCCTGCACTTCTACCTCGCCCGCGTCGTTCAGGAATTCTTCGAGCGGAATGTAGGCTTCGGACTTGAGTCCAGCGTTGACGACCACGAAATTGTGGTCGACGCGCACGACTTCGGCAGAAATGACTTCACCCGCACGCATGTCCTGTTTGGTCAGTGACTCTTCGAACAGAGCCGCAAAAGATTCGGTATTCGGGGTAGATATTTGTAGGTCGGACATAAAAATCTATAGTCGCGCAGCTGCTTCGCAATGCCTGCCCAAACTGTTCGGGCCGATGACAAAAAGACGAGCGCCACACGGGGTTGAGGGGTTAAAACACGCTCCATGTTTCTGTTTCTCATGGAGCTCCAAAGTAAAGCCGCCAAATGGTGGCCTCCAACAATCAGCGAACTACACGTGAATCGCGCTAAACCAAATGAAACCAACCGATAATCTGATCGACCGCCTGGTCGATGGATAACCCGGAGGTGTCCAGCGTCTTCGCGTCCACTGCGGGCTTGAGCGGCGCGGCTACACGGTTACTGTCCCGTGCGTCTCGCTCGCGCAAATCTCGTAGCAAGTCTAGTATTTTAGCAGAAAAGTCTTTTTGTATCAATTGCTTATGCCGCCGCGCAGCCCGCGCTTTAACGCTGGCCGTGAGAAACACCTTGAGCGTTGCATCGGGGAAAATAACGGTGCCCATGTCGCGGCCGTCGGCAACCAGCCCCGGAGGCTTGCGAAACGCCCGCTGGCGCGCAATCAGCGCCGTCCTAACCTGGCCGTGGACGGCGATCGCCGAGGCGCGGTTGCCGATTTCCTCGGCACGAATTTCCGTCGAGACATCCACGCCGTCGAGCTGTGCACAGCCTTCGCGGAACGTGATGTGGAGGTCTGCGACGAGTTCGGCGAGCGCGTCGCCGTCCTCGGGCTCGATGTTGTAGCGCGCGCTCGCGAGCGCGGTGAGCCGGTACAACGCGCCGCTATCGAGTAAATGGAAGCCGAGCGTGGCGGCGACCAGCGAGGCGACCGTGCCTTTGCCCGAAGCCGTCGGGCCGTCGATCGTGATGACCGGGGTCTGGTGAAACGGACAAGTGGGTTTCATCGGAGACGTCCGGATCGGCGAGCGGTCGCGCGCGAGGTCGCGGCTGGCACGGCTGGCATTGCTGTATTCATCATATTGTCGTGGTCATCAAGCCTTCGCGAGCTTGGCGAATTGATCGAAGTAATCCGGGAAGGTCTTGCCGACGCATTTCGGGTCGTTGATGCGTACCACCCCCCCCAGGCTCACGAGCGAAAAACACATCGCCATGCGGTGGTCGTCGTAGGTGTCGATAGCCGCACTCAGCGTCAATGCCGCCGGCGGCGTCACTACGAGGTAATCCGCGCCCTCCTCGACCGTCGCGCCGACCTTGCGCAGCTCGGTGGCCATTGCGGCAATCCGGTCCGTCTCCTTCACGCGCCAGCTCGCGATATTGCGCAGCGTGGTCGTGCCGGTGGCGAACAGCGCGGCCACGGCAATGGTCATGGCGGCGTCGGGGATCAGGTTGAAATCCATGTCAATGGCCATCAGCTTACCGTCGTCCGATTCCACGCCGCGCACTTCGATCCAGTCATCGCCCAGCATGACGTTCGCGCCCATGCGAATCAGCGCATCGGCGAAATTCACGTCACCCTGGATACTTGTGCGGCCCACGCCTTCCACGCGCAGCGAACCGCCACCCAGCGCACCGGCCGCGAGGAAATACGACGCCGACGACGCATCGCCTTCCACCGCGATTGTGCCCGGCGACGCGTAGCGCGCGCCGGCCGGCAGCGTAAAACTCTTCCAGCCATTGCGCTCGACAGTCATGCCGAAGCGCTCCATCAGCTTGATCGTGATGTCGATATACGGCTTCGAAATCAGCTCGCCATCCACTTCCACGACAATCGGACCGCGCGTGTTCTGCGCTAGCGGTAAGCTCATCAGCAATGCAGTCAGGAACTGGCTGGAGACGTCACCACGCACGCGGATCGGCTGGTCTACGGCAATGTCGGCCGGATGAATCCGCAGCGGTGGGAAACCGTCGTTCGCTTCGTAATCGATCTTCGCGCCAATCTGCCGCAAGCCGTCGACGAGATCGCCTATCGGCCGTTCGTGCATGCGCGGCACGCCATGCACGCGATATTCACCGCCGTTCAGCGCCAGCGCGACCGTAAGCGGACGCACCGCGGTGCCCGCATTGCCGAGAAAAAGCTCAGCCGATTTCACCGGAAAACGGCCGCCGGTGCCTTTCACGACACCACAGTGCTCGCCATCATTCTTGACCTCAACGCCCAACGTATTGAGCGCCGCGAGCATCACGCGGGTGTCGTCGGAATCGAGCAGGTTCGTGATCACCGTTTCGCCCTCAGCCAGCGCGGCGAGCAGCAGGACACGGTTAGAAATGCTCTTCGATCCGGGCAGCCGGACCGTGCCGGACGCACGCGAAAAAGGTCCGAGATCGAGGTGTTCCATGATTAAGTCCAGTTAGTCAGGTCCAGCTAGCTATTGTGCGGATTCGGCGGCGGCTTTGATCGCGCCGCCATGTTGCCATTCGGTTCGCGCCGTGCGCGAGCGCTCGAACGCCGCCTCGAGCGCGGCGCCGTCGGAGGTCTCGATGGCCTGGCGAAAACGCGCCAGCACGTTGATATAGGCATCGATTTCGGTCAGCAGCGCCGCCCGGTTCGCGATGCACGCGTCGCGCCACATTTCCGGACTCGACGCCGCGATCCGCGTGAAATCGCGGAACCCACCGGCGGCAAACGAAAACTTGAGCGCGGCATCGGGCGCTTGCAGAATCATCTCGACCAGCGCGAACGACAACACGTGCGGCAAATGGCTCACCGACGCGAGCACGCTGTCGTGCTGCTCGGCAGTCATTCGATGCATGCTCGCGCCGGTCGCGAGCCACATCGCAGCAACACGCTCCACGACCTCCGGCGGGTTCTCCGGCAACGGGCACAGCACGACATTGCGGTCGATGTAGAGATCGGGAATGGCGGCATCAGGACCACTTGATTCCCGACCGGTGATCGGATGGCCCGGCACGAATTGCCCAACGCGGTCGCGGTCGCCCAGGGCCGCACGTGCCGCCGCAACCACATCATTTTTTGTGCTGCCGACATCGGTCAGGATGGTGCGCGCGTCCAGGAACGGCACAATCCGCCGCAGCAGCGGCTCGGTTTGCGCAACCGGCGCGGCGACCAGCACGAAGTCGGCGTCACGCAGCGCGAGTTCGAGCGCGCGGTCGTCGTCGAGAAACACAGCCGAATCGATCAGGCCGAGTTCCAGCGCATGCTCGACGGACTTTATGGATCGGCCGACACCTACCACTTCGCCCGTTGCGCCTGCGCCCGCGCGTTCGCGCAAAGCGCGCGCGAGGGATCCGCCGATCAGGCCGACGCCGAAAATCACGAGTTTATTGAAAGAGAACGCTGCCACGAGACATCGATAAAAACGCGCCTTTCGGCGCGAGGGGTGAACAATCGAACAAACCCGTGCTTTGTCAAAAAAGCACGGACAAACAATCAGGCAGTTGCCGCGAGCGATTTTTCAAGCGCCGCGATAAACGCTTCGTTCTCTTCCGGCAAGCCGATCACGACACGCAGCCACGGCAGCAAACCGTAGTTGGCGACCGGCCGCACGATCACGTCCTGCTTGAGCAAGGCGTGATTCACACGCTGTTCGGCGGTGTCATTATCCACGCGCACCATCACGAAGTTGCCGTCGAACAGTACGTATTCCAGGCCGAGTCTGTCGAAGGCTTCCGTCAGCCGGCGATAACCCGCCGCGTTGATCTCAGCGCTCTTCGCCAGGAACGCGGTGTCCTTCAACGCAGCGATCACGGCGGCTCGCGCCATCGAATTCACGTTGAACGGCTGGCGCAGGCGATTCAGCAGGTCAGTCTGCTCCGGTTGCGCGATGGTGAAACCTACGCGCAATCCAGCCCGTCCGAACGCCTTTGAAAACGTCCGCGACACGAGCAGATTCGGATAACAACGCACCCATTCGATGGAATCGTAACACTTGTCCTTCGACAGGTATTCCGTGTACGCCTCGTCCAGCACGATTGCCACGTGACGCGGCACACGTGCAATGAACACTTCGAGCGTCCGGCCGTCGATAAACGTACCGGTCGGATTGTTTGGATTCGCGACGAACATGAGACGCGTGTCGTCGGCGATGGCGGCGAGCATTACCTCGAGATCATGACCGTACTTCACGGCCGGCATGATGATCGCACGCGCGCCCAGACCCTGCGTAGCAAGCGCATAGACCACGAACGAGTGCTGCGAATAGACAATCGACAATCGACTGCCCCTTCTCGACAAACGCATGCGCGGCGATTTCGAGGATGTCGTTACTGCCGTTGCCGAGCGTGATCCATTCCGGCGGCACGCCATAGTGTTCGCTCAACGCGGCCTTCAGGTCGAAACCGTTCGAGTCCGGATAACGGCTGAGTTCCTCGATCACTTGCGCCATGGCGAGCTTCGCCGACTCGGGCATGCCGAGCGGGTTTTCATTCGACGCGCGCTTCACGATATCCGCTTCGTTCAGTCCGAATTCACGCTCTACTTCCGAGATCGGTTTGCCAGCAATATAAGGCGTGATCGCACGCGCACGTAGGAAGGGCCTAATTGCAATGTCATGTTTTCTCCAGCGGTTTTTTTAAGAGGCTTAACGAGCGCGCGGGTACGAGCCGAGGATCTTCAGGAACTCGGCCTTTTCGCCCAGTTCGTGGAGCACGGCGGCAACCGGCGCGTCGTCGCGATGTCCTTCCACGTCGATATAAAAGTAGTATTCCCACGTGCCTACACGCGCAGGACGCGACTCGAAACGGGTCATGGACACGCCATGACGCGCCAGAGGTTCCAGCAATTTCAGCAACGCGCCCGGCTTGTTCGCCACGGACACGATCAGCGACGTCTGGTCGTACCCGCTCACGCCCGTGCGTTCCTTGCCAATCGTCACGAAGCGCGTGCGGTTGTGCGGATCGTCCTGGATCATCGCGCTGACCACGCCGAGCCCGTAATGCGTGGCCGCCCGATCGCCCGCAATAGCCGCAATGGTCGGATCGCCCACCGCCAGCCGGGCCGCTTCCGCATTGCTCGATACCGCCTGACGCGCAAGCGTGGGTGCGTTCGCCGTGAGCCAGTGCTGGCATTGCGCGAGCGCTTGCGGATGCGCGAACACGCGCGTGACGCCATTCAGCGTGCTGGACACCGTCAACAGGTTGTGGTGAATCTGCAAAGCCAGTTCGCCGCTGATCACCAGTGACGTTTGCAGCAACAGATCGAGCGTGCGCGAGACCGCACCTTCCGCGGAGTTCTCAACCGGCACCACGCCGAACTCTGCCGCGCCGGCTTCAACCGAGCGAAACACTTCGTCGATGGAAGAACACGGCACACCTTCAATGGAATGTCCGAAATACTCGAACATTGCCTGCTCGCTGTAGGTCCCGACCGGACCGAGATACGCGGCGCGCAGCGTCTTTTCGAGCGCGCGGCTCGCGGCCATGATCTCGCGCCAGATCGAGCTGATGTGATCGTCAGCAAGTGGCCCTTCGCTCATTTCCTGGAGCCGAGCGATCACCTGCATCTCGCGCTCGGGGCGGAACACCCGTGCGTTAAAATGCTTCTTCACCTCGCCCACTTCAAGCGCCACGGCGGCGCGCTGGTTCAGGAGCGCGATGAGCTGCCCGTCGAGCGCATCGATGCGTTCGCGCAGCGGTATGAGTCGTGAATTAAGGTCGTCGTCCATGCGTTGTATGAGATGAGTCGATCCGGCGGCTTGACGCGCCAAGTATCGGATGGAAGGCCGGTCCTTGTTTCAGGCACCAGCCTGCTCGAATTCCTTCATATACTCGACGAGCGTTTTCACCGCTTCGAGCGGCACCGCGTTATAGATGGACGCGCGCATGCCGCCGACCGACTTGTGGCCTTTCAGCTGCAGCAGGCCGCGCGCTTTTGCGCCGGCCAGGAATGCTTCGTTACGGGATTCGTCGGCGAGAAAGAACGGTACGTTCATCCTCGAGCGCGACTGACGCTCGACTTTGTTCAGATAGAAACTGCTGGCGTCGATAGTGTCGTACAGCAGCGTCGATTTTTCGATGCTGCGTGCTTCCATGGCTTCCAGGCCGCCCTGCTTTTTGAGCCACTGAAACACCAGGCCGGCAATATAGATGGCGTAGGTGGGCGGCGTGTTGTACATGGAATTGTTCGCGGCGACGGTCTTCCATTCGAACGCCGACGGGCAGATAGCCAACGCGTGGTCGAGCAAATCCTCGCGCACTATCACGACCGTCACGCCGGCCATGCCAATGTTCTTCTGCGCGCCGCCAAACAGCACACCGTATTTCGCGATGTCCATGGGACGGGAAAGAATGTGCGACGATGCGTCCGCGACCAGCGGGACCGAACCGAGATCGGGAATCTCAAAGGTTTCGACACCGTCGATAGTTTCGTTCGTGCAGATATGGACGTAGACCGGGTCGTCGGAAAGATGCCATTCGGCGATCTTCGGCACGTGCGTGAAACCCTGCTCCGTCTTGCCGTTTGCTGCAATGTGCGGCATGCCGTACTTCTGCGCTTCCTTGAACGATTTCTGCGACCACGAGCCGGTCACAACAAAGTCCGCGGTTTTACGCGCTCCGAGCATGTTCAGCGGGACGATCGCGTTTTCGCCGATGCCGCCGCCTTGCAGGAACAGGATCCTGTGCGACGCGGGCACTTTCAGCAGATCGCGGAGATCGGTGAGCGCGGCCTCATGGATCGACATGAACTCGGCGCCGCGATGGCTCATTTCCATCACGCTCATGCCGCTACCGTACCAATCGAGCATTTCGTCGGCGGCTTGACGGAGTACTTCCTCGGGCATTGCTGCAGGACCAGCGGAGAAATTGAAGACGCGCATCTGATAAACACCCCGAAAAACCGGACGCAATAAAGAGAACGCCAGCACGAGGCAAACGCCAGCGACAAACAGCTGAATAACGTCTGAACCACGCCACGAAAAAGAAATGGCAGTTTGCGTCTGAACGCAAACTGCCATTATCGCACCGTCTCGAAAACCCGCCAAACTACAGCCGCGTGGGCGGCGGCGGGTTTTGGCAGCCTGTCTTACTTGACCGGCTTGACAGCAGCCACTTCCTTGTCCGCTTGCACGCGGGTGGCCTTGATCGATTGCGGCATGTATTTCTGCATCAGACCGTTCACCACGTCACGACCGACCTGGTCCTGAACCTGGATGAACTTGCGACCCGTCGGGCTCTTGTAGAAGGTCGTCAGGTCCTTGATTTCGGTCGTCGTGTAGTACTTCGCATACGCGTCGTATTGAGCCTGCATGGCGTCCTGACGGAACGAGTCGGTCGCGAAAACCTGACCTGCCGAATCAACCAGCTTCGGTACCGTGTCCTTCTGGAGCTGAGGAACAGCAGCTTGCTTCTGCTTGTCGTTCAGCGTCTTGTTTTCGCTCAAAGCGTCCGACAGGATGGCCGGAACCAGTTGCTTCGATTGCATTTGCGCGCTGTTACCAATGGCGCCGACGAGCTTTTGCGCGTCGATTGCGTCCAGCAGGTCCTTGATCGCAGCTTGCTTCGCCGGATCCGGTGCCGCTGTAGCTGCGTCTGCAGCCGGCGTCGTCGCTTGGCTCTGGAGCGATTGAGCCGATGCGAAAGCCGGTACCAAAGCAGCCAGCAACATCCATTGTTTAAACTGTTTTTGCATCACTACTCCCTTAAAAATTTTGTTTCCGTCGCAGCGCGACTCAGCATTTGCTCAAGTCGCGCAGCTTATCCATTCAAGCTTTCAGAAATAGAACAGGCGTTAGAACAGGCGTGGTCGCGAACATTGGGTCAGGACGTGCTGTCCTCATCACCTTCCGACGTGTCGCCTGCGTCAGCGTCACCTGCGGCGCTGGCCGATGGTTCGCCTGCGTCACCTTCCAGATCGGCGTCGAGTTCGACTGCCACTCCCGCCTCAGCGATATGCTGCAAGCCGGACAGCTTGGTCTTGGTGCCGTCGTCAAGACTAATGAGTGTAACACCTTGGGTCGCACGGCCCATTTCACGGATCTCCGACACCCGCGTGCGGATCAGCACGCCGGTATTGGTGATCAGCATGATCTCGCTTTCCGGTTCGACGAGCGTCGCGGCGACCACCTTGCCGTTACGTTCCGACGTCTGGATAGCGATCATTCCCTTCGTGCCACGGCCGTGACGGGTGTATTCCTCGATCGGTGTGCGCTTGCCGAAGCCGTTTTCGGTCGCCGTCAGCACCGACTGGTTCTCGCCGCCTGCGACGAGCAACGCAATGACCTGCTGCCCTTCTTCGAGTTGCATGCCGCGCACGCCACGGGCTTCACGGCCCATTGCACGCACGTCGTTCTCGTCGAAACGCACCGCCTTGCCGGAATCCGAGAACAGCATCACATCATGCTCGCCGTCGGTAATCGCCGCGCCGATCAGGAAATCACCGTCGTCCAGGCCGACTGCAATGATGCCCTTGCGCAGTGGCCGGCTGAAGGCTTCCAGCGGCGTCTTCTTGACCGTACCCAGCGAGGTCGCCATGAAGACGTATTTATCAGCTGAGAATTCCTTGATCGGCAACACGACGTTGATCTTCTCGCCGTCCTGCAGCGGGAACATGTTCACGATCGGCCGGCCGCGCGAATTCCGCGAGCCCTGCGGTACTTCGTAGACCTTGATCCAGTAAACACGGCCACGGTTCGAGAAACACAGCATGTGGTCGTGCGTATTCGCGATGAAGAGCGTGTCGATCCAGTCGTCTTCCTTCATCTGCGTGGCCTGCTTGCCGCGGCCGCCACGCTTTTGCGCACGATACTCGGACAGCGGCTGTGACTTCACATAGCCGGTGTGCGACATGGTCACGACCATTTCCTGCGGCGTGATCAGGTCTTCGGTGTTCAGTTCGGTCGCATTCAGTTCGATACGCGAACGGCGGTCGTCGCCGAATTCGGCGCGAATGGACGCCAGTTCTTCGACGATGATCGCGCGAATCCGCGCCGGTTTTGCGAGGATGTCGAGCAAGTCGGCGATTTGCGCCATCACTTCCTTGTACTCGCCAACAATCTTGTCCTGCTCGAGCCCGGTCAGGCGTTGCAGGCGCATTTGCAAAATTTCCTGCGCCTGGACGTCGGACAGCTTGTACAAACCGTCGGCCTGCATGCCGTACGCCGGATTCAGCCCTTCCGGCCGGTATGCCTGACGGCTACCCGATTCCTCAGTTTCGGCGCGCGACAACATTTCGCGCACGATTTCCGAGTCCCAGGCGTTGTTCATCAAGTCCTGCTTCGCGATAGGCGGAGTCGGCGCAGCCTTGATGATGCGGATGAATTCGTCGATATTCGCTAGCGCCACCGCCAGGCCTTCCAGCACGTGGCCACGATCCCGTGCCTTGCGCAGTTCGTATACAGTGCGCCGCGTCAGCACTTCCCGCCGATGCGACAGGAAACACTCCAGCATCTGCTTCAGGTTCAGGAGGCGCGGCTGGCCGTCGACCAGTGCAACCATGTTGATGCCGAAAGTGTCCTGGAGCTGCGTCAGCTTGTACAGATTGTTCAGCACCACTTCCGGCACTTCGCTGCGCGTCAGCTCGATCACCACGCGCATGCCGCTCTTGTCGGATTCGTCGCGGATGTCCGAGATGCCTTCGATCTTCTTCTCGTTCACCAGCTCGGCAATGCGCTCGAGCAACGTGCGCTTGTTCACCTGATACGGGATTTCGTCGACGATGATCGCCATCCGCTGACCGCGGTCGATCTCTTCGAAGTGTGTGGTCGCGCGCATCACCACACGTCCGCGACCCGTTCGATAGCCGTCCCTTACGCCCGAGACGCCGTAAATCACGCCGCACGTCGGAAAATCCGGTCCCGAAACGATTTCCATCAGTTCGTCGATAGTCGTGTCGGGGTTGTTCAGCAGGTGCATGCAGGCGTCAACGATTTCGCGCAGGTTGTGCGGCGGAACGTTCGTCGCCATGCCCACGGCGATGCCGGCCGAGCCATTGATCAGAAGATTTGGAATCCGTGCCGGCAGAACCAGCGGCTCGTTTTCGCTGCCGTCGTAATTCGGGCCGAAGTCGACAGTTTCCTTGTCGATGTCCGCCAACAGTTCATGACCAATCTTCGCCATGCGAATTTCGGTGTAGCGCATGGCGGCAGCGTTGTCGCCGTCGACCGAACCGAAATTCCCCTGCCCGTCGACCAGCATGTAGCGCAACGAGAAGTGCTGCGCCATCCGCACGATGGTGTCGTAGACGGACTGGTCACCGTGCGGGTGATATTTACCGATGACGTCGCCCACAATACGCGCCGACTTCTTGTAGGCGCGATTCCAGTCGTTGTTCAGTTCGTGCATGGAATACAGCGCACGACGGTGGACTGGCTTGAGGCCGTCGCGGACATCCGGGAGCGCTCGACCCACGATCACGCTCATCGCGTAACTGAGATATGAGCGGCGCATTTCCTCCTCAAGGGAGATTGGCGGGGTCTCTTTAGCGAATTGATCCATTTATCCGTGTCTTGAACTGTGCGGCGCCGGCGCGGAACGGAACAAAAGCCCTCTTTTGCGGCGTTTTGCCCGGATTCACCGTCGTTTAGCATCGGCATTGCGAACGCCAACGCAAACGCCATCACGTAATTCTAACATGCGCGACATCCGCGCCCGAGGCTACCGCGTATCTACATAGAGCAGGCAGGATGCGGATCGGGAAATTGGGGGACAAAACATGGCGATCAGGAGGCCGGGCGATGACCAGCATGGAGCGGCCACCGAAGCTATCAGTAGCGAAAGCTTACAAATTCCCACACAGAACAAAGTGAAAACGTCAGATTAACCCGCTATCATTCGCCCTCACGGGTTTTGACGCCGCCAATTAACGAGCGAAAAACCGTTGAAAAAAATGTATTGAGGTTTTGGGGAAAAGTTCCGGGGTGGCACGCATTGTGCCAGGCTCCGCACGTATCAAACTCTGCGATTCCCATGCCCCATCTTGTTGCACATGCACCACATAAGGTTGCGGGAAGCGGGAGCCAGGGATATTTTTTTCGTTGCAAGGGAACGATATGGCAAAATGCAAACACACAAAGTTAGACACTGCTCGAAGTCTACACACATCGTTTTGTTCCACGGTAATGTTATACTTTGAGCAATGTATGACTTGTATTTGTCAACAAGGCTCGCAGTAAACCTGCGGTAATCTCAATTTCGAGAGGAGAAATATGAATAATAAACTTTCAAAGCTCGCGTTCATTGCAGCTACCGCAGTTATGGCTGCATCGGCTATGGCGCAATCGATCCCGGCTTCGCGTCAGGCAGTGAATGACAACTGGGTGAACGGCACAGGCGAATACGTGTGGATGAACGGCACGAACGAGCTTTGCTGGCGTGACGCGTTCTGGACCCCGGCAACGGCCAACGCAAAGTGCGATGGCGCGCTGGCAGCCCAGGCACCGCAGCCGCCGGTCGCACCGGCACCGGCTCCGATTCAAAGCCAGAAGGTTACGTACCAAGCCGACGCTCTGTTCGACTTCGACAAGGCTATCCTGAAGCCAGGCGGCAAGGAAAAGCTTGACGACCTCGCATCGAAGATTGGCGACCTGAACCTGGAAATCGTGGTCGCAACGGGTTACACGGACCGTATCGGTTCGGACAAGTACAATGATCGCCTGTCCCTGCGTCGTGCACAAGCTGTCAAGGCATACCTAGTCAGCAAGGGCATCGAAGCCAACCGTATCTATACGGAAGGCAAGGGCAAGCGCAACCCGGTTAGCACGGGTTGCAACCAGAAGAACCGCAAACAACTTATCGCCTGCCTCGTACCGGATCGTCGCGTGGAGGTCGAAGTTGTTGGAACCTCGCGTCAGCCGCAGTAATACGCGACAGATTGCCACAGGATCAAAGCCCCGTTTCGGCGGGGCTTTTTTATGTGCCGGGCGTTCTCGCTGGATGACGGGCGCGCCCTGCCCGGCCGGGCTGCACCCTAGCCGCGTTTTACTGGCTCTCGCCACCGCCTATATACTACTTGGTGCTTGACCGTTCCTGACCTTATGTTTCAAGGCTATCCACGCACATGATCAATGCCGATCCCCACGAGCTTCAAAAATTCAGCGAGCTGGCTCATCGCTGGTGGGACCCGAATGCGGAATTCAAGCCGCTGCACGAACTCAACCCCGTGCGGCTGGACTGGATCGACGCTCTTGCTCATCTGCCTGGCAAACGCGCGCTGGATATTGGTTGCGGTGGCGGCATCCTGTCTGAATCGATGGCCGTGCGCGGCGCGAAGGTGAAAGGCGTGGATCTGTCGTCGAGCGCCCTGGGCGTGGCCGAACTGCATAGCCTGGAGAGCGGCGTTGAGGTCGAATACGAAGAGATCGCGGCCGAAGCGCTGGCGGCGCGGGAACCCGGTAGCTATAACGTGGTGACCTGCATGGAAATGCTCGAGCATGTGCCGGATCCGGCGGGGATCGTTCAAGCGTGTGCAACACTCGTCAAACCCGGCGGCTGGGTGTTTTTCTCCACGCTCAACCGCAATGCCAAGGCGTATTTGTTCTTGGTGATCGGCGCGGAATACATTGCCCGGATGCTGCCGTGCGGCACCCACGATTACGCGCGTTTCATCAAGCCGTCGGAACTTGCGCAATACGTGCGTTCTGCGCAACTTGATATCGTCGAGATCAAGGGGATTACGTACCGGCCGCTCAGCAAGCGCTTCGGTATCTCCGACGACTCCAGCATCAACTATCTGATGGCTTGCCGTCGCGTGGCCTGACGGGAACAGACATGAACGAACACCCAAGTAACGCCGACCCCACGCCTCCGAGCGTCACGGACTTTCATGAGCGACGACCCGACGCTCCTGCCCCAGCGTCAGATCGACAAGAGGCGGCTCAAGCTCTGCCACGCGGTTTTGTTCGACCTCGACGGTACCGTCGCAGATACCGCGCCCGACCTGGTCGCCACGGTCAACAAGATGCGGCATGACCGCGGGTTGGATGCGACCGCTCGAGACCTTGCGGTCGTTGGCGTCCGCGGGTGCGCGTGGTTTGCTTGCCGGTGCATTCGAGATCGGGCCAGAACATCCCGATTACGCGTCCATGCGCGAGGAGTTTCTCGCCAACTATGAGGCGGATTTGTGCATCGAGACGACGCTGTTTCCGGGTATCGACGAATTGCTCGATCAGCTCGATGCACGCGGCGTGCGCTGGGGTATTGTGACCAACAAGGTGACGCGGCTGGCTGAACCGCTGTTAGCGTTGCTCGGACTGGCTGAGCGCGCGGCCTGTCTAGTTTGTGGCGATACCACGCCACACTCCAAGCCACACCCGGCGCCGTTGCTGCATGTTGCGGAGCCGATGGAAGAGGCGCCTGAGCGCGTGGTGTTGTGGGTGACGACCTGCGCGACGTCCAGGCGGGTTTCGCGGCCGGCATGGTCACGGAGCCGCCTACGGGTACTGCGGGACGGATTTGCCGCCCACGCGGTGGCATGCAGATCATGTGGTGGAAACGACAATTGAATTGCAACATCTGCTACGCGACATGCAGTAGCTTGCATCAGAGGCGCAGTGGCGGACGCGACCATCCGGTCAGGCTCTCCGGCGAAAACGCGAACGAAACTGTGAGATAATGATCGCTGATTCGGGGGCGACCTGGTTTCGACAGGGGTTGCGAAGCGGCTAGGGCATACCGAGGACCCGTCACCTCGTAAATCAATGGGAAAAACGTAACTGCAAACGACGAAACGTTCGCACTGGCAGCCTAAGGGCCGCCTGCCTCTCCCTAGTTTTACTGATGGACTAGAGTCGCAAGACCGGTAGCAATACCGCGAGAGGTCATATACGTCAGATAAGCCTTGTCGGCGTCACGACGCCAAGGTCGAAAATTTAGTGAATCGCCGAAGCGAAGCGTGTTCATCTGCGTCGCCAAGTTAAATCAAATGATAGAACTAAGTATGTAGAACTGGCCGTAGAGCGCTACTGGACGCGGGTTCGATTCCCGCCGCCTCCACCAATACCGCATCCGGACTTGTGCCGGATTATTTGAAATCCCGCAGGCCGCAAGGCTTCGCGGGGTTTTTTATTGCCAGACTCGTGCGTCAGCACGCGCGCGAGCTTTCTTCTCTTGCGATGCGCTAAACTGCGGCGCTCTCTTTTGATCTGACAGAATTCATCATGTGGGCCGCAATCCACAATGTCGGCGATGCCGCGTTGACACTACCCGTCGCCTTTACATGCGCCATCTGGCTCAGGCTTTCAGATAAGACACTGGCCGTGCGCTGGGTAACGCTTTTAGCGGCCGGATGGCGTTAGTCGGCGCATCACCAAGATCCTGTAATGCCGGGTGCGGAGTCGAAATTTCCGTGATCGGGTTTCGCGTGATCAGCGGCCATACGACCTTGTCGACGGCCGTTTGGACGGTCGCCATCGCCCTCCTCTGGGAAGTGTGGGCGGCAGGCAGCGCGTGGGTGGGTGCCATGGCGGGGCTGCTGATCGGGGTGCTGACGGGCTTTTGCCCGCGTCTTCGACTATGCCCACACCGTTCCCGAAGTCATTGCTGGCTGGCTGCTCGGAGCTGTGGTCGCGGCGCTTTTCTTGCATCCATTGGCTCGCTCCAAAGTGAAGCTGTTCCGACCAATTGCCGCTGCTGCCGGGCTCCTGCTCGTGACCACGGTAGCGTATGGACATCGCGCACCTATTCAGGCAATGATCGACAACTACTCGCCCGGCGTTTGTTCCCGCCTGTGGGCTGGCATTTCAGCCCTTCTCTGAACGCATCATGCTGGTCGTTATGGGATGCCCCAAACAAAAACGCGCCGCCGAAAATCCGGCGACGCGCGTTTCACATCGATTCGGTTCAACTAAATCAACTCAGCCCCACCCGCGGGTTGAGCACATCGCAGGCTATTGCCAGTGCCAGATAACGGTCAGCCGTGCTCTGCAACGTCAGCCCGTTTAGCGGACGCGTGGTTCTAGGCTGCAACAACGCATCAAGCAACGCGCGGCCGGTATCGGCGTCGCTGGTATAGAGTAGTTCGACTCCCGGGAATTCGTTGGCGAAGGCAAACGAGGGAATCGCATTGCCCACCACAGGAATTCCCGACGCCAGCGTCTCCAGGAACCCGATGCTGTGCGCCTCGGAACTCGACAGCATCGCGAACGCGTGCGACCCACGCAAGATCTCCGCGACATTCGATTGCGGCCCGACCACCATCACACGATCCGTCAGCGCCAGGTCATCCACGAGTTTCAGGATGGCCGCGTGATACTCGAGGTTTTCAATCACGCCGCACAACAGCAAACGCACATCGGGTTCGGCGGCGGCAACCCGTGCGAACGCTTGCGCCGTCTGCAGCTGATTCTTCTCGGGGACATACCGGCCAATCTGGACGATCTGCCTGAAACCGGTCGATGGCAACGGCTCGCTCGCCTGCTCGAAACGCGAGATATCGACGTCGTTCGGCACCACGATCATGGAGGGATGAGAACCCACTTCCTTCACGTAGTCGTCAATGTTCTTCTGCGAGACACCGATCACCGCCTTTGCTCGCCCCGACAGCAAACGCTCGGCAAATAGCAGCGCGTTGTTCGCGAAGTCATTGGCGCCAGAATGCATGACCCAGACGATCAGCACACGCGTAGGCAACGCGCGCACGTACAAGGCCGGAAGATGATGTCGGGTTTGAACCGACGAATGGCACGATGCAGGAACAGCAGCCGTCCTACTTTGCCAAGCGAGCGCTGCGGGAAAAAACATAGGACATTGTTTGCGCGCAATTCGGCGCTTATGTGCTGGAAATCGTCGTGCTCGGGCATCAGCGAAGTGATGCAAACATCGTAACCGCCCTGCTGATGCCCAATGGCCACGCCTTGCAAGCACTTCCGCACCAGACAATCGAGGTGCAAGAATGACCTGAAGAATTCTCATTTGTTGTCTTCCCCTCGGCGATCCGAATGTCCCTCCCATTGCGGCCATGCCGTCATGCGGATAAGTGCTTATCCGCATCCCATCGTCCACAGCTCTCTGGCGTGGACGTCGGTTGTTTTTAATGAAATTATGAATACGTTGTCATCGAGCTCCGCTCAATGCACGCACAGATACCCGCGCATCCCCTGCACGCCGCCATCAAGTAGCATTCGGTCGGTAATGAGGGGTAACAAACGTTGAGCCGGGGAAGTCGTTTAAAAGACGCCGGCATGGCAGAAAGCTGAGGCTGAAAGGCAGGGTTAACGCTGTTTGGCAGAACTAAGCCAAAGACAAGCCGTATTGTCAGACGGCTATTTCGGGCTGTACTGGCGTAATGGTTTTGCGCCGGGCACACGGCAAACCAGCGGCTTCGACGCAAGCCGCCGTGCGCAAGTCTGGACTAAGTTGTCGAAGACCTGCTGCCTTATTGATCCGGCGGACACTGCAAGTTACAGCCGTTCGGATCGCCCAAGTCGCCGCCGCGCTTGCGCTTTGCCGACACGCCGTTCTGATACTTGTCCGTCGGCGCTGAAGCAGCAAACTGCAACTGAGGGTGTTCTTTCAAGCGAAACTGGTCCTGCAGGATACCACCCGGAACGCCAGGGGAATTCTGGGCAAAAGCGACGGACACAAAGGCAACGGCGCTAACAACGAACGCGATCAACGCGGCAACGCTCAAAAGCAATTTCATGGCAGCAGTAACGGTGAGTAAAACGGACGCGGTTAAACGTTTGGTCGACGGCATCCGCGGCATGCTGAATGGCAACAAAACCTCCAGCTCAACACCACCCGCATTCCCCGCTAACCATCAGGTTAACGTAATTCTAAAAGTAAGGCTTCAGATCGACCGGACAGGCGCGGTCTAAATGGTTACCACGCGTTTCCAGTTGCCCCTCTGAGCGCCGCCTCGAGCTCCACCAGTTGTCAGCAAAAATCGGGGCATATCCCTCCAGATGCGACACGCTGTTACGGAACGCGCCGCTACGCAGCACTTCCAGCACGCCGCCAAGCCCCGCGTTCGTTGAGCTTGTCGCGGTCGCACGCGAACAGCTAGTGCTCATAGATCACCGGGATAAAGTCCAGCGCGAACTGCTGCGGCGCGGCCGGCTGCACACCGAAACCAAGATCAGTCATGCCGCTCGCGACGAACGCAGCGATGGCCGAATGGGTCAGTCCCGCCGTGGCTTAGCCGTTGATTGTCGCAGGATCCACGCCAATCTTGCACAGCGCCAGATCCAGCAGCAGCATGCGCGTGCCCAAGCCGGGCTGACGGTTGACGAAGCGGATGTCGTCGCGGGCGAGATCGTGCAGACCGCGTATCCCTTTGGGATTGGCCCTTCGGCAGAAACAAACCCTGCGTACGCCGCGTCAGGTGAATCAGCCGATGCCGCCCCGCGTCCAGCCAAGGGCGGTATATCTCGGCGCAACTCGCGCGGAATTCGCCGATCGGCAAATGGAAACCGGCCGGCCAGAGCGCCCACCAGCGCCGCGACCACCCGTACGACGCGTGAATCCGGATCTCGCTCACCGAGCGCGACAGCCGCCGGTTCAGCTCGCCGGCCACTTCGCTCGCCAACACCTGAAGCGGCCCGTCGAGCCGCTCGTTCGACAGCCGCTGCGCCCGCAGCACCGCCTCGCCGAGATCCGACAGCACCGACCCCGCGCCCACGTGACTTCGTGATCAGCGCGCCGCCCAGCCGCGGCTCTATGTCGCGCAAAAGACTCCATGCGTGCCGATAGGACAAACCCTTAGCCGACGCGGCCTGCGCAATGCTGCCGGTCTGCGAAACCAGCAGCAAAAGCGGCACGGCCGCGCTGAGACTGGCTTCGTGGCCCGCCGCGTCGCGCAGGACGAGTTCCGTACGGCATTCGACATCGATCATATACCTTCAGTTCCTGTTACCATCGACTGGTTAGCCTCGTATCTTGCATCTTGCATATCACGGGCTCGTTGCAACAGATTATAAGACCGATATATGCAGCAATAAAACATATACCGAGCCATGGAGACTCCCCACAGGACCCAAATGCCTCAGCAGCACCAAAACCAGCGCCACTAGAATCAGCCGGCCGTCACGCCCGATGAGCGCGTCGCGCGCCATCTGAAAAAAGGTGTGTCGCTGCACGCCGTGCTGCACGCCATTCAGGACGAAGCCGGCTACATTCCCGCCGATGTCATCGCTCCGCTCGCTCAGGCCATGTCGCTGTCGCGCGCGGAAGTGCACGGCGTGATCACATCCATTTCCGCTCGGAGCCGCCTGCGCGCGTGACGGTGCAGTTGTGTCGCGCCGAGGCCTGCCGAAGCATGGGGACGGAGGCGCTGACGGCACATATCGAAGGGCATACCGGGTGCAAGTTCGATTCCGGTTATCAAGTCGATACTGAGCTCGAGACTGTGTATTGCCTCGGGCAATGCGCGTTGTCGCCGGCGATGACCATCAACGGCGAGCTGCATGCTGCATGCCCGCGTCACGCCGCAAAAGTTCGAGCGCTTGTATGAAGCGGCGCGCGCAAGCGCGGAGGACCTGGTATGACGCGCATCTACGTCCCTTGCGATTCGTCGGCACTCGCGCTCGGCGCTGATCGCGTCGCCCTGGCCGTTGCGGCTGAAGCCCCAAAACGCGGTTGTGAGGTCGAAGTCGTGCGGAACGGCTCGCGCAGCATGCTGTGGCTCGAACTGCTGGTCGGAGTGGAGACGGCGGAAGGCCGTATCGGCTATTCGAATGTCGATGAAGACGATGTCGCCGCCCTCTTCGACGCTGACCTGACCAATGGCGGCGCGCATGAAAAGCGTCTTGGCGTAGTCGACGCCTTGCCATGGCTCGCCAAACAGCAGCGCCTGACGTTCGCGCGTATCGGCATCACGGACCCGCTTTCCCCGATGACGACGTGAAGCACGGCGGCCTCGAAGGTTTGCGCAAAGCACTCGAAACCGACGGCGACGCCGCCTGCGAAGAGTTGCTCGAGTCAGGCCTGCGCGGACGCGGCGGCGCAGCGTTCCCGGACGGTATCAAATGGCGTACGGTGCGGGCCGCGTTGGCGCCGCAGAAATACATCGTCTGCAACGCCGACGAAGGCGATTCCGGCACGTTCTCCAACCAGCTGGTCATGGAAAGCGATCCGTACATGTTGATCGAAGGGATGATCATCGCGGGCATCGTGGCCGGAGCGACGAAAGGATACATCTATGTACGCAGCGAATATCCGCATGCGATCGCCACGCTGAATCGCGCTATCGATAAAGCCCGCGACGCCGGTTGGCTCGGCGCCAACGTGCTTGGCAGCGGCAAGGTCTTCGAACTGGAAGTGGCCAGACGCTGGTTCGTATGTTTGCGGCGAAGAAACCGCATTGCTGGAATCGCTGGAAGGCAAGCGCGGTGTGGTCCGCGCGAAGCCGCCGGTGCCTGCGCTCGTCGGCTTGTTCGGCCAGCCGACCGTGATCAATAACGTCATCACCCTGGCGACCGTACCCATCATTTTCGCCAAGGGCGCGGCATTTTATCGCGACTTCGGCATGGGCCGCTCACGCGGTACGCTGCCGTTCCAGATTGCCGGCAATTTGAAGCAAGGCGGCCTCGTGGAACTGGCGTTCGGCGTGACCTTGCGTGAGCTGATCCATGAATATGGCGGCGGTCGGCGCGGTGGTCGAACACGGCGGTATCGTGATTCATGACGATACGTCGAATCTCGCCGATCTCACCCAGTACGCAATGCACTTTTGCGCCGTCGAATCGTGCGGCAAGTATACGCCGTGCCGAATTGGTTCCACGCGCGGCGTTGAAGTCATCGCGAAGATCCGTGCCGACGATACCTCGCCGAAACAGGTCACCTTGCTGCGCGATCTCTGCGACACCATGATGTCCGGCTCACTCTGCGCAATGGGCGGCATGACGCCGTATCCGGTGCTGTCGGCACTCGACCATTTCCCTGAAGACTTCGGTCTTTCCAAAAAACCGCCGCAGAAAGCGGCTTAAAAGAAGGAGCTTTAGCATTTCCAACTCATCCTGCGGTTCCGGTAATTGCGCGTCGTGCAAGACGAAACTGCGCGACCCCTTCGACGATACCGACTACGGCACGCCGCTGCGTCATGCGGATATCGACGTGACGCCTCGACATCGACGGTACCTCGGTGCCGGTGCCGGCCGGAACGTCGGTGATGCGCGCGGTGATCGAAGCCGGCGTGAACGTCCCGAAACTCTGCGCGACGGATTCGCTTGAGCCGTTCGGTTCGTGCCGTCTGTGCCTGGTTGAAATTGAAGGCAAGCGCGAGTATCCGGCGTCGTGTACCACGCCAGTGGAAGCCGGGATGAAAGTGCGCACGCAGACAACCAAGCTGCAGTCGCTGCGCAAGAACGTGATGGAGTTGTATATCTCCGATCACACGCTCGACTGTCTCACCTGCCCCGCCAACGGCGACTGCGAGTTGCAGGACATGGCCGGTGTGGTCGGCTTGCGCGAGGTCCACTACGGCTACGAAGGTGCGAATCACCTGAAGGAAAAGAAGGACGAATCGAATCCGTATTTCGCCTACGACGCGTCGAAGTGCATCGTCTGCAATCGATGTGTGCGCGTGCGAGGAAACGCAAGGTACGTTCGCGCTGACTATTGCGTGCGTTCGCGCTGACTATTGCGTGACGGGGTTTCGAATCGCGCGTGGCCGCGAGTGAAAACCAGCCGTTCATGGAGTCCGAATGCGTGTCGTGCGGTGCGTGCGTGGCCGCTTGCCCGCCCGCGACGCTCCAGGAAAAAACCGTGATCATGCTCGGCCAGCCCGAGCATTCGGTCGTGACAACGTGCGCGTATTGCGGCGTCGGCTGTTCGCTAAAGGCCAAGATAAAGGGCAGCGAAGTCGTGCGCATGGTGCCGAACAAGAACGGCCAGGCAAACGATGGTTACGCATGCGTCAAAGGCCGCTTTGCATGGGGCTATGCCACGCACAAGGACCGCATCACCAAGCCGATGATCCGCGCCAAGATTACTGATCCGTGACGCGAAGTAAGCTGGGACGAAGCGCTCTCGTACACGGCCAGCGAATTCCGTCGCATCCAGGACAAGCATGGCGTGGATTCGATTGGCGGGATTACATCGCCGAGATGCACGAACGAGGAAACCCACCTCGTGCAGAAGCTCGTGCGCGCGGCGTTCGGCAACAACAATGTCGATAACTGTGCCCGTGTTTGTCACTCGCCGACCGGTTATGGCCTGAAGACCACGCTGGGGGAATCCGCCGGAACGCAGACCTTCGCGTCCTTCGAAAAAGCCGATGTGATTGTAGTGATCGGAGCGAATCCGACCGATGGCCCACCCTGTGTTTGCATCGCGGCTGAAGCGGCGTGTGCGTGAAGGCGCGCAACTGATCGTGGTCGATCCTCGCCGTATCTATATCGTGAATACGCCTCACGTGAAGGCGTCACATCATCTGGCTTTGCGGCCCGGCACGAACGTCGCCATGGTCAACGCGCTCGCGCATACTCATGACGAAGGCCTGGGAAGGAATTTTGTCGCGGAGCGCTGCGACACGCGTGCGTTCCAGCAATGGCGCGACTTCATAGCCCTCGAAGAGAATTCGCCCGAAGCGATGGAAGCCGTTACCGGCGTGCCGGCGCAATCGGTGCGATCTACTACGGCCTGGGCGTGACGGAACACGCGCAAGGCTCAACGACGGTCATGGCCATCGCGAACCTCGCGATGGCCACCGGCAACGTGGGCCGTGAAGGCGTCGGCATGAATCCGCTGCGTGGTCAGAACAACGTGCAGGGTTCGTGCGACATGGGTTCGTTCCCACATGAGCTGCCGGGTTTGTCGTCATATCAGCGACGCGGCATTGCGCGCGTTGTTCGAAGACGCATGGTGGAGCGTCAAGCTGCAATCGGAGCCGGGCCTGCGTATCGAACATGTTCGATGCCGCCGTTCACGGCAGCTTCCTTGGCCTCTACTGCCAGGGCGAGGACATCGTTCAATCCGATCTGAATACGCAGCACGTGGCGAAGGCTTTGTCGTCAATGGAGTGCATCGTTGTGCAGGACATCTTCCTGAACGAGACCGCCAAGTACGCGCACGTATTCCTGCCAGGCTCATCGTTCCTCGAAAAAGATGGCACTTTCACCAACGCTGAACGCCGTATCTCGCGCGTGCGCAAGGTCATGCCGCCGCTGGCGGGTCTGGCTGACTGGGAAGTCACGATCAAGCTTGCCCGCGCGCTCGGTTATGAAATGAACTACACGCATCCATCGCAGATCATGGACGAGATCGCGCGCCTCACCTCACGCCCACGTTCACCGGCGTGTCGTACAAACGCCTCGATGAGCTCGGCAGCATCCAGTGGCCATGCAATGCGCAAGCGCCGGATGGCACGCCGACAATGCACATCGACGAATTCGTGCGCGGCAAGGGTCGCTTCGTCATCACGAAGTTCATCGCGACGCCGGAGACGGTCACGCGCAAATATCCGCTGCTGCTGACGACGGGCCCGCATCCTGTCGCAGTACAACGTGGGCGCGCAGACGCGGCTTACGGAGAACTCACGCTGGCACGAAGAGGACCGGCTGGATTCATCCGCATGATGCTGAAGAGCGCGGTATCAAGGCGGACAACTGGGTCGGGATTGAATCGCGTGCCGGGCAGACCGTGCTGCGCGCGAAGATTCACTGAGCGTTCACTGAGCGGATGCAGCCGAGCGTAGTGTACACGACGTTCCACTTCCCTAAATCCGGCGCGAACGTGATCACAACCGACTCCTCCGATTGGGCCACGAATTGTCCCGAGTACAAAGTGACGGCCGTGCAGGTCATGCCGGTGGAACAGCCGTCGCAATGGCAGAAGGATTCTTCGCGCTTCAATACGCAGCAGTTGGAGTTTCTCCAGTTGCGTGATTCGACAGTGGCGGCGGTGACGCCGGCGGGGGCGATGGTGGCCTAACCCCTCACCTCACTCCTCCCCTCTCGGCTGCGTCGAACCGAACCATGTTTCGCAATGCCACAGCAGCGCCTGCGTATCCGACGGCGCACTGTCGCTGTCGGTGATATGCCACACGCGCGCGGTATTCGGCAACACTTCTTCCACCAACACCGCGAGCTCATCCAAATCCTTATCGCGTACAGCATGCGCGATGGTGAGCGTCGCGAGCGCCAGCGCAATATCGTCTTCCGGCGACGGGCTCACGAGCAGGAACAACGAGAAACACGCCGGATCGTGGAGATCGAACAGACAGCCCACACCCGGCGCCCGTCCAGCGGACCATACAACACATGCACCCACGCGTCCGGTGCACGGTCGCCCGCTCGCGGACCACCGTCGAGCGAGCGATCCAGCGTCAGCGGACTGCGCCGGTATTGGATCGACAACTCGCTGACCGTGGCAGCATCGCGCAACGGGCTGATCGCCGATAACGCAGGCATCACGTGATCGCGGATCAGCTTCATCGGCCCATGCTCCGCAGCGGCCATTTGCGTCATGAAACTGGATTGCCGCAGCACTTTGCGCTCGATCGGATGACGCTCGTCGTGGTACGTATCCAGCAAACGATCCGGCGCAACCCCGGCCAGCATCCGCGCAATCTTCCACCGAGGTTAAATGCCTCCTGAATGCCCGTGTTCATGCCCTGCGCGCCGGCCGGACTATGGACATGCGTGGCATCGCCGGCGAGAAAAATGCGGCCCGAACACAGCCGGTCAACCATCCGGTTATTCAGATGAAAACATGACGACCACTGGAGGCTCGTCGCCGTCACACGATGATAAATGCGACGCTCGATAATCGCGCTGCAATCGTCGAGCGCGACGCAGCAATTTCTTCCGAACTTCGCGGCGTCATTCGCAGTCGCGCCGGACGTCGCGCGCTTGTCCGCGATCAGGCGCGCGCGGCCGCCGCCCATCGGAAACTAGGTCCCAATTCCCTCACCGGACGTGAAGATATGGAATTCGTCGTCGGGCCATTCAGTGTCGACGTGAAGATCGGCAAGCAGAAAAATTTGCTCGAAGGTCTTACCGATGAACTCAATGTCCAGACCATGCCGTACCGTGCTGTGCGCACCATCCACGCCGATCATATAAGACGGGCGAATGGATTCTTCAGCGCCGTTCCGATACCACAGGGCCGCCTCCAGCCCCGCCGATCCTTGCCGGAAACGCATCAATTCCACGCCTCGTTCAATGCGTACGCCGAACGACGCAAGGCGCTCCGTCATCAGGCGTTCGGTGACGGATTGATCGAGGAACAGCAGATACGGATACCGCGTTTGCAAGGAATCGAAGTTGAGCCGCGCGAGGCGCTGACCGTTCGAATAGAGGTTCGCGACACTCGCCCGATGCGCTAGTTCGAGAAACGGCTCAACCAACCGATGCTGCTCGAAGAGTTCAAGCGTGCGTGCCTGGATGCCAATGGCGCGCGACCATAGCGAGAGTTCGGGGGCTTTGTCGATGAGACGTACCGGAATGTCGGCACGGGACAAACTCATCGCAGCGGCGAGGCCTGTCGGACTGGCGCCGGCGATCAGAACCAGCGGCACATCGAGGACTTTGCTTTGTGTCGATTCGACGTCTGCGCGAGCATGCGCGTCTCCCTCAAACTGCACAGTGCCAAGTGTACGCCGGTCGCCTCGTCCGAACAACCGCTTACTCAATGCGTGTGGGCCCGAGGCTGCGCTGGCGAATGTTCGTGCAGCGCGCAACGATGCTCCGTCGTGCCCCGTTCCACCTGCAGCGTGGCGTGGTTCATCGCGTGATCGCGGCGCAGGGTCGCCACGATGCCGTCCACGAAACCATCGCCGGGATGGCCGTCCGGCATCACCAGATGCGCCGTCATTGCGTTCTCCGTGGTGGACAGCGCCCAGACGTGGAGATCGTGGACATCGGTGACGCCCGGCACATCCGCCAGATACCGTTCGATACCCGGCTTGTCCACGCCCGGCGAAACCGCGCTCATCGCGAGGCGCATGGCGTCGCGGCCGAGACCCCACGTGCCCACCACGATCACGCCGACCACCACAATGCTCATTACCGGATCGAGCCAGTTAGCGCCGATAAACAGGATCACGAGGCCGCTGATAGCAACCGCCGCGGAGATACCGGCGTCGGCAGCCATGTGCAGGAAGGCGCCGCGAACGTTCAGGTCCTCCTTGCTGCCGCGCATGAAGAGCCATGCCGAGAAACCGTTCACGACCATGCCGAGCGTTGCAACGATAAACACATCCAGGCCCGCGACAGGCGCAGGATTCAGCAGGCGCTGCACGGCTTCGAGCATGATCGCGCCGCACGCGAACAGCAACAGCGCGGCATTGGCGAGCGGTGCAAGTATTGACGAGCTGCCTAGTCCGAAGGTGTAGCGCTCCGAGGGTTTGCGCGTGCCGAGCCAGACAGCGCCCCAGGCGAGCAGCAGGCCGAGGACATCGGAGAGATTGTGGCCCGCGTCGGCGAGCAGCGCGGTGGAATGAGCGAGGAAACCGTAAACGGCTTGCACCACCATGATCAGCATGTTCAGCCCGACCGCGATCACGAACACGCGGCCCTGTCCTGCCTGGGGCGCGTGATGGTGTCCGCCAGCGCCGTGGTTATGCGCGTGACCTTGCTCATGCTTGTGGCTGTGGTCATCATGGTCATGAGCGTGGTCCTGGTCATCCTCGTGCTCATGACCATCCGCGTGCTCGTGCGGGTGCTTCGATTGAGGTTCCATTTATTCGTTATCCGGTCGGAAGTCGGCCTGCGGCTCGGCGACGTGCTCGAGCAATTCGGCCAATATGCCGCTGATGTGGTTATCGGCGGCGAGATAGAAAACCTGCTTGCCTTCACGCTCGGCGCGTACGATCCGCGGCCCGCAATAAACGCAGGTGATGGCTGACCAGCGACGCCGACAATCCCAGCGATTCCGCTATTACCCCCACCGCGCAGCGCCGCTCGACGCACGTCAGCACAATCCGCAAGCGCGTGGGATCGCCCAGCAGGCGGAACAGGTCAGCGAGCGGAACAACCCGCTCATCGGTTGCTACAAAGGGAAGGGACAAAATAGATCGGCCAACACATGAAAAAGTGTTAATATGTTACAGAAATGAATCCGAGCGCGTCAATGCAAAATTCGTGATCAGCGGCAAACGTGTGTAAAAATGCGGCGTTTGCATTCGATTTTCCTCAATGGATACAGTTTTTGCGCGTGGCTTCGCGGCACATCGCGATGGCCGCCTCACCGAAGCGGAACGCGACTATCAGGCCGCGCTTGCCGCAGAGCCCTCCCACGTTGACGCACTTCATCTGCTCGGCGTGCTGCGCCATCAACAAGGCCAGCACGCGGAAGCAGCCGAACTGGTGCGTCGCGCGGTGGACCTGCGCCCCGCCGACGCCGGTCTGCAGCTCAACCTTGGCAACGCGCTGAAAGCGCTGGGCCGGATCGACGACGCCATTGAGCGATTCCGCAACGCGCTGCATCTGCAACCCGATTTTTCGCTTGCGCAGTACAACCTAGGCAATGCGTACGCGGCGGCGGGCCGCCATGAAGACGCCGCCGACGCCTTCGAAAAAGCGCTGCGCATGCACCCGCAATTCGCGCCGGCACATTTCGGCCTGGGTCATGCGCTTGCCGCTATCGGCTCGCATGAGGCAGCGTTGCCACAATTCGAGCGCGCGGTCAGGCTAGATCGGAAGTACGGCGTTGCATGGCTTGGCCTTGGTAATGCGCATTTGGCGCTCGGTGCACACAAACCTGCGCTGCGTGCCTTCGACCAGGCTTTGCGCCTCGATCCCGGCCTTGCCCCGGCAAATCTGAACCGGGCGCTGACGCTGCTGGCACTGGGCAATTACACGCCTGGCCTCGCCGCCTACGAATGGGCGCCTGCGTACCCCGGGCAGCATTACGCTGCCCTCCTTAATGCCGAGCTGGAAAGGCAAGCCGCTCCCGCGCCGGACGCTGTGGATTCGCGCGGAACAAGGTTTCGGCGATACCTTGCAGTTCGTCCGTTTCATTCCGTTCGCGGCCAAGCTCATCGGACAGATCGTGCTGGAAGTGCAGCCGGAACTCGTCGCGCTGCTGGAGCCTGTGGCGCACACGGCGGGCGTCTTGCTGATGAGCCGGGCTAATGCAACTACGCCCGTCGATGCAGACGCGTTCTCGCCGTTGCTAAGCTTGCCGCTGGCGCTGGGTGTATCGAATGCCGAGGAAGTGCCGGCACGCACGCCGTATCTCGTGGTACCGACTGCGTACCGGAAGAAGTGGCGCGGCTCGCTCGGCGGTCAGTCGAAACGCAAGCTGGGTATTGCATGGTCCGGGCGCATTCAGCCGGGCGAAACACGCTCGGCGCCGCTTGGCCAGCTTGAACCGTTGTTCAAGCTGGGAGGCATCGACTGGATTGTGCTGCAGCCCGCGCTGACAGAGGCAGAGTGCTCGTTCCTCGATACCCATCCGCATGCGCGCTTCATTCAGCGGCTCGAAGGCAAGCTTGAGAATTTCGCGGATACAGCCGTGATCGTGGATCGGCTGGATGGCGTGGGCGTGGTGTCCGTCGATACCGCCCTCGCTCACCTGACTGGCGCGCTGGGAAAACCGTTATGGCTGATGCTGCCGTTCGCCGCGGACTGGCGCTGGGGTATCGATACCGCATCAACCCCGTGGTACCCGAAAGCCCTCTTATTCCGGCAACCGAAACCCGGTGCATGGGACGACGTGATTGGGCGCGTGGCGAGTGCAATAGGGGCTTCGTAAAGCGGGAATAGCGTCAAAAAACATTGAACGCACAAGAAAAAATCCCTCGCGAATAGCGAGGGATTTTTAGTTTCAAAGCCCGCAAGATCAGGCGGTCTTGTACTAGCTGTGCGCTTCCGTGGATCGATACAGAATGAGTGTTGCGATCAACCCGCAGACCGCGGCAATGGCCATCCACGCGCCCGGCGCCGCCTTGTTGCCGGTCACACGAATCAGGTACGTGGAGATGATAGCCGGCGTGAAGCCGCCAATCGTCGTCGCCAGGCTATACGCCAGCGAAAATCCTGTGTACGTACTTCGACCGGCATGACTTCGGTGAGCGCAACAACCATTGCACCGTTGTAGCTGCCGTACAGGAACGAAAGCCACAGTTCCACACCAAGCAAGCGCAGGAACGACGGAGCGGCAACCAGCCACTGCACGCTCGCATACGACGTGAGGATGGTCAGGACCGTGAAGAATAGCAGTACCGGACGGCGTCCGACGCGGTCAGACAACGCACCCGAGAACGGCAGCCAGACAAGATTCGACAAGCCGACGAACACCGTCACCACCAGCGCGTCGATGGAAGAAAGCTCAGCACTTCTTTACCGAAGGTCGGCCGGCGTGTAAGCCATGATCATGTAGAACGACACGGTGGTCATGATGACCATGACCATGCCGGCGAGCACGACGCCCCAGTTCAAAATCATCGACTTCATGATCTCGCCCATCTTCGGATGGTGCTTGCGTGTGAGAAACTCTTCAGCTTCCTGCAGCGAACGGCGAATGATGAACAGGAACGGCACGATCAGGCAGCCGATGATGAACGGCACGCGCCATCCCCACGACGTCATCTGGTCAGGCGGCAGGATGCGGCTCATGCCAACGCCGATCAATGCAACAAACACCACGGCCACTTGCTGACTACCGGATTGCCACGAAACAGTAGAAGCCCTTGTTGCCCTTGGTCGCGATCTCGGAGAGATACACCGAGACGCCGCCGAGCTCTACCCCGGCCGAAAACCCTTGCAGCAGAGGCCCGAGCAACACGATGATCGGCGCAAGAACGCCGATAGTCGCGTAGCCCGGAATCACCGCAACCAGCAAGGTGCCGATGGCCATCATGGTCAGCGTGAAGATCAGGCCCTTGCGCCGGCCGTGATGATCGATGTACGCGCCAAGCACGATTGCACTGATCGGCCGCATCAGGAAACCAGCACCAAACACGGACAACGCGAGCATCAGCGACGCGAATTCGTTGCCGCTCGGGAAGTAGGTCTTGGCAATGGCCGAGGCGTAATAGCCATAGACCATGAAGTCGTACATTTCGAGGAAATTGCCGCTGACAACGCGGAACACGGACTTCGCCTTCGAATCGTTCGCGGGCGTTGCATGTGACGGGCTGGACATGACTATCTCTAAAAACGGTGGCCGGATTCCGCTGCTGATGCGCCGTGGATCGACCAGATGTTGACGACGACCCGATAGCACTGCACCGGATGCCTGTGTAAGCTTCGCCGTGCTCAAACCGGCGAAAAATACTCAAAATGATGCGAACGCGCACCGGATAACCGCGTTAACACAGTCACGCTAAAACCATGCACGAAGCCAATGTTACAGTGGGAAAGTGAAATTCGCCTACTCGGAACATTGTGTATGTGCGTGTAAAAGCATCTTAGAATTTCATTGCATATGTCTATCTATAAGCCTACATTTCATGACGCATCATGGCCCTTCAGACTGCGGCCAGCGACGTCTGCCGACGCGCAGTTCATTGCGGGCATGCACGCGCAAAGTTGGGCGTCGGCGTATCGCGGAATCCTTCCGGACGATTTTCTCGATCACGAGATGTCGGCGGAACGTGAAACGCATTGAACCGTTCCGAGTTTGGTGGAGGCTCGGACTCTTGAGAGAATGGAGCCGCGAACAAGTCGAACCAGTTTTCTGCCGAGGTCCGGGAACGTGCAGTCCGCATGGTACG